>JAOPWU010000050.1 GCA_025965515.1 Mycobacterium sp. | reverse complement strand
GGCCGCGCGGAGGCGCCCCGCCGCCCGGGCGCGCGCGGCGCCGTCGGCCGCGGCTCACTGCTGCCGGCGTCCGGCAGCCGGATCGTCGGCGCCTTGCGGGCCTTCGGCGCACCCGTGAACACCTGGGCGCGGGGCGCCCCGGGCGGCGCGGCGGCGGGCTCGGGCGCCTCCGGCACGTCGGCGGACGCCGGCGAGGCGGCCGCCACCTCGTCGGGGTCGACCAGGTCGATCGGCCCGGCGGCCTCGGGCAAGGGATCCAGGTCCCCCAGGCCGAGCGGGTCGGCCTCGTCGATCGGACCGTTCAGGTCGCCGCGACCGGCCGCCGGCGACTCGGCCGGCAGGCCCCGGTCGACCGCGTCGACGGCGTCGGCCGGGCCGTCCTCCTCGAGCGGGTCCTCCGGCTGGTCGGCCCCGTCGAGGCCCAGCGCGCCCGCCAGCTCCGGCGACCGCTCGGGCACGGCGAGCGGGGTCCCGGCGAGCGACCGCACCAGCGGCTGCTCGCGCAGCGCGGCCAGCGCCTCGCGGGCCACGGCCTGGGGGTCCCAGGCACCCTCGCCGGCGCGGAACCGCTCGGCGTCGCGGGCGTCCCGCCGCCGGGCGATGACCGAGCGGGCCTGCCGGCCCGCCCCCTCCTTGACCTTGCGCGGCACACCCTCGAGCACCTCGGCGAGCACCGCGGCCAGCTCCACCATGCGGGCCTCCTCGAGGCCCGCATCCCGCTGCGCCAGGTAGGTCACCAGCGAGGCGCCGGTCTCCTCCAGCCGCAGCGCCTCGGTGGCCAGCCGCGCGTCGGCGTCGCCCAGCTGCTCCACGACGGCCTGCAGCAGCGCCTCGCTGCGGGCGGCGCCGGAACGCTCCAGCTCCAGGCTGCGGCGGATGATCTCGTCGCGCTCGGCGGCCAGCCCCATCCGCTCGGCCGCCAGCGAGGCCAACCGCTCGTCGAACGCGGCCACCCGCTCGTCCAGGCGCGCCGCGATGCTCTCGGCCCGCTCGTCCAGCGCCGCGACGAGCTCCTGCAGCCGGTCCTCGGCGTCGGCGGCCAGCCCCGCGCCGCGCTCGTCGAGCAGAGTGACGATCGCCTCGAGGCGCCCCCGGGCGAGCTCGCTGATGTGGTCGCCCCGGCGGTCCAGCTCGGCCAGCCGCTCGTCGACCTGCCGGCCGAGCTCCGCCACCCGCTGCTGGGTCTGGCCGACCAGGTCCAGGGCCTGACTGTCCAGCGCGGACAGCAGCTCCGACAGCCGGCCGCCGGTCGCCCCGGCGACCTCCGCGACCCGGACGTCCAGCTCGGCCAGCCGCGCGTCCAGCTCGGCACCGAGAGCCCCCACGCGCTCCTCCGCCGCGTCGACCAGCGCGCCCGCCCGCTCGTCCAGGGCGCCGAGCAGCGCCGCGAGCCGCTCCTGGGCCGTGTCGGCGAACTCCGCCGTCCGGGCCCCCAGCGCGTCGACGCGCGTGTCGAGCTCCTCGGCCAGCCGGGCGGCCCGAATCTCGGCGAGGGCGGCCGCCTCCCCCACGCGGCTCTCGGTCTGCGCGGTCAGGCCGGACAGCCGGGCGACCGTGTCGGCTAGCGCCGCGCCGGACCGGTCCTCCAGGTCGCCCAGGACGGCGCCGGCGGTCTCGTCGAAGCTGAGCAGCCGGTCGTCGAACTCGGCCGCGAGGGCGGCCACGCGCTGCTGTGCGGCCTCGGTCGCCGCGGCCGTGCGCCCCTCCGCGTCGGCGGCCGCCACGGCGGAGCGCTCGTCCAGCGCGGCGACCACGTCGTTGACCGCGGCGGCGCCGGCGTCCGCCAGGCCGGCGAGCCTCGCCTCCAGCAGCTCGGTCAGGGCGGCGGTGCGCTCGCCCAGCGCGTCGAGCAGCTCCGCCGTGCGCTGCTCGCTGGTGGCCGTCAGCTCCTGCAGCCGGGCGCCCGCGTCGTCCGCGAGCCGCTCCGCGCGGCGGTCCAGGTCGATGGTCAGGCCGGACAGCCGGGACGTGAGCGCCTCGGCGCGGCGCTCCAGGTCGTCGGTGAGCGTCTGCAGCCGCGTGGCGAGGTCGTCCACCCGGGTGGTGACGGAGACGAGCGCCCGCTCGGTGGAGTCCGCCAGCCCTTCCTGGGCGGCGCGGGTCGCGTCGGTCAGCGCCTGGACGCCCTCGGCGACGCTGCGTTCGATGCCGTCGAGGGCGTCGTCGCTGGCGTCGCGGACCGCGTCGGCGACGACGCTGATGGGCTCCTGCGCGGCCTGCCGCAGCGCCTCGCCGGTCACCTCCCGCATGCGGTCGAGGTCCTCGGCGACCGCGCCGAGCAGGACGTCCATCCGCTCGGCGAGCGTGTCCGCCACGCGGCGGCCCACCGCCCGGGCGAGGCCGTGCAGCTCCGAGGTCGCGTGGTGCAGCGCGTCGAGGGTGTCCTGCGCGGTCCGGTCGGCCAGCAGCGGGTCCGCCGGTGCGGCAGCGGTGCCGGGGGCCGTCGGGGGCTGCTGCCCGCGCACCGTTTCGAGCCGGTCGACGAACGCCGCCAGCTGGCCGGTCACGTCGCCGCGGAGACCGTCGGCGAGCTCGGGCAGGCGCCGGGACAGGTCCTCGACGGCCGCCCGCAACTGCTCGACCTGCTCGCGCTCGGCGAGGCCCTCGGGCAGGGCGAGGCGCACGCCCGGGGACGGCTGCGCCGCAGGGTCCCCGTCCACCTGCTCGGGCGGGGCGACGACCTGCTGCGTCGACACCATGGCCGCCAGCCGGTCGACCAGCCGCAGGTCGAACGACGTCAGCGCCGCGTCCACGCCGTCCGTGATGCGGTCCGCGAGGTCGGACAGGTCGGCCGTCGCGAGCGACACGTCCGCGGGGCCCGCGACGGGGGCGCCACCCGACAGCACCCGGTCCGCCTGCGCTAGCGCGATCGACTCGGCGACCGCCGCCCCGACGGCCTGCCCGAGGACGTCGGCGAGCATCTCCCCGAGGTCCTGCGCGAGCGCCGGGGGCAGGGCCTCCAGCAGCGCGTCGGCGAGGATCCCGGCGATGTCAGGGGCCACGGCCTCCGCCAGCGGGCCGGCCAGCGCGCTGATCAGGTCCTGGTCGGCGCTGTCCGGCTCCGCGGGGGCGTACGGGTCGGCGGGGTCGGCGGGGTCGACATCGCCGCCGACCGGCGGCTGCTGGGGCACGGGTGTCACCTCGTCGTCTCGAGAGCCCGGCTGGGGGCCCCTGGGGTACTCCGTGTTACCGGGCCGGGGACAACTGGCCGACGACACAAGACCAGGGGACGTTACCGTCCGCAGGGTCCCGAGTCATGGGCCTTCAGGGGGGAACTCGACGACCCGGCCCGGGCCGCCGAGGTGCCTGTGAACTGGTCGTCAGCATGATCCGCCCGGCGCCGGGCAGGTACGGGCCACGCCGACGATCTCACGTCAGGGTCCCGCCGGCGCATGACCCGCGACGGCCGCGCCGGGCCGTCGGGCCGCCGACGAGGAGACCGCGTGTCCGCAGCTGCAACCCAGGCCACCCCGACCCCTGCCGCGCCGGGCGGCGACAGCAGCGCCGGCGCCGGGGCGGACAGCGCCGCCCTCGCCGCCTGGCTGGACGGCGCCTGGGCGCCCCAGCGGGACGAGGCGCGGGCGTCGCTCGCGGACCCGGCCTTCGCGCCGGTCGACCCGGAGCTGCCCCGTGACGCCTACCGCGACCAGGTCCTCGCCTGGCTGCAGGAGCTGGGCCGGCAGGGCGCCGGCCTGCTCGGCTTCGCCGAGGAGTACGGCGGCCAGGCCGACCCCGGCGGCCGGGTGGCGCGCTTCCAGGTGCTCGGCATGGGCGACCTCAGCCTCATGGTCAAGTGCGGCGTGCAGTTCGGACTGTTCGCCGGTGCCATCGACAAGCTGGGCACCGACCGCCACCGCGCGGCGTACCTGCGCGACGCCGGGGACGCCAGCCTGCCGGGGTGCTTCGCCATGAGCGAGTCGGGCCACGGCAGCGACGTGCGCAACCTGCGCACCACCGCCTGCTTCGACCGGGCCGGGGACTCCTTCGTCCTCACGACCCCGGACGACCGGGCCCGCAAGGACTGGATCGGGAACGCGGCCCGGCACGGCCGCGCGGCGGTCGTCTTCTGCCAGCTGGAGGTGGCGGGCACCCAGCACGGCGTCCACGCGCTGGTGGTCCCGCTCCGCGACGAGAGCGGCGCGCTGCTGCCGGGCATCCGCATCGAGGACTGCGGCCACAAGCTCGGGCTGAACGGCGTCGACAACGGCCGGATCTGGTTCGACAACGTCCGCGTCCCGCGCGCGAACCTGCTGGACCGGTTCGCCGCGGTGGACGCCGACGGGGTGTGGACCTCGCCGATCGACAGCGACGGCCGGCGGTTCTTCTCGATGCTCGGCGCGCTGGTCGAGGGCCGGATCTCGATCGCCGGCGCCTCCATCGCCGCGGCCATGAAGGCGCTGACCGTCGCGACCCGGTACGGCGAGACCCGGCGGCAGTTCGGCAGCGGCTCCGGCGATCCGCAGCAGGCGGGGCCGCAGGACCAGGGCGACGGCGAGACGCCGCTGCTCGACTACCTCACGCACCAGCGGCGGCTGCTGCCGCGCATCGCGACCGTCTACGCCCAGCAGGCCGCCTGGCAGCACCTCGTCGAGCGGTACACGCGCTCCGTCGTCGAGGGCGTCGACGAGGCGGAGCAGCGGGAGATCGAGGGGCTCGCCGCCGGGCTGAAGGCGCTGGCCAGCTGGCACGCGACCGCGGCGATCCAGGACAGCCGCGAGTGCTGCGGCGGCCAGGGGTACCTGTCGGCGAACCAGTTCGCCGCGCTGAAGGCGGACAGCGAGATCTTCACGACGTTCGAGGGCGACAACACCGTCCTGCTCCAGCAGGTCGCCAAGGCCATGCTCACCGAGTACGCCCAGCAGTTCGAGGACATGAGCCTGCCGGGGATGGTCCGGACCGTCACCGACCGGATCGCGTCCTTCGTGGCCGGGGCCAACCCGTTCGCGAGGCTCGGCAGCGGGGCGGACGTGCGCGACCCGGCGTGGCAGATCGAGGCGTTCAGCTGGCGCGAGCAGGACCGCATCGACGCGCTGGGGCGCCGCCTCAAGGCCGCCATCGACGAGGGCCTGGACCCGTGGAGCGCGCTCATCCGCTGCCAGGACCACGCGCTGGAGACGGCCGGGGCGCAGCTCGAGCGGATCTGCCTGGAACAGTTCACCGCCCGCGTCGAGGCGGCGCCGGCGGCCGCGCGGCCCACGTTGGAGCAGCTGCGTGACCTCTACGCCGTGACGATCCTGCACGCCGACCGCGGCTGGCTGCTCGAGCACGGCCACCTCACGCCGGGTGCCTCGAAGGGGCTGGTGACGTCACTGAACGAGCTCTGCGCCCAGCTGCGGCCCGACGCCGTGGCGCTGGTCGACGCGTTCCGCATCCCGGAGCAGCAGCTCACCGCACCCATCGCGCACGGTCGACTCGCCTGAGCGCGGGCGCGGGCGCGGCCGATACTGCTGCCGTGCCCACCGAAGCGGAGGCCCACCTCATCGAGGCGGCGACGCGCGTCCTCGCGTCGCGGCACGCCCACCCCGACCACACGGTGGCGGCGGCCGGGCGGGACGCCGACGGCCGCATCTTCGTGGGCGTCAACGTCTCCCACTTCACCGGCGGTCCCTGCGCCGAGATGGTCGTGATGGGCGCAGCGGCCGCCGCCTCGGCGGCGCCGTTGGAGCTCATCGTGGCCGTGGGTGACGAGGGCCGGGGCGTGCTGTCGCCCTGCGGCAAGTGCCGGCAGATGCTCAGCGACTACTTCCCGGCGTTGCACGTGCTCGTCCCCGGCGAGGGCGGCCCGGTGGCGGTGCCGATCCGGGAACTCCTGCCGCAGCCCTACGTCCGCAACGCCCACCGGCGCTAGCCTCGGAACCGGCCCGCCCGGACGGGCGTTGCCACGGTGACGAGGGGAAGCATCGGGGGCGGCGACCGCTCGCGTGCAGTCCCATCAGCGTCCGGCAGCCGCCGACGCCCGTTACGGAGGAGCTTCCATGCCGCACCTCACCCGTCCCGTCCGGAGCACCGGCCTGGGCCTCGTCCTCCTGGCCACCGCCGCGGTCGGCGCTGCCGCGTGCGGCGGGGGCAGCAGCTCCTCGGCGGCCGGCAGCGCCGCCACCGGCCAGCAGGCCGCCCTGCTCACGAAGGCCGCCGCGGCCACGTCGGCCGCGGGCAGCGCGAAGCTCAGCCTGACGATCGGCGGCTCCGCAGCGGGCTCCGCCGTCAACGCCACGGGCAGCGGGGTCGAGGACTTCGCCCACAAGGCGGCGGACCTCACGCTGAACCTCGCCGGGGCGGCACAGGGGCAGGTGGCGGTCCGTGAGGTCAACGGCATCGCCTACCTGAAGCTGCCGAGCCAGCTCGGCGGCTCGATCGGCGGCGGCAAGCCCTGGATCTCCATCGACCCCAGCAAGATCGGAGCCGGGTCGGCGCTGTCCGGGCTGTCCTCGCTGGCCAACGACCCGACGCAGTCCTTCGCGCTGCTGAACAGCGCCTCCGACAGCGTCACCAAGGTCGGCAGCGAGAGCGTCCACGGTCAGCCGAGCACGCACTACAAGGCGACCATCAACCTCGACAAGGCCGCCGCGGCGGACCCGCAGCTGAGCGCGTCGGCCACGCAGCTGAAGCAGACGCTGGGGACGGCGAACCTGCCGGTCGACGTGTGGATCGACGACAAGGGCCGCATCACGCGGTTCGCCGAGGCGACCAGCCCGGCCGGCAGCACGGCAGCGCCCACCGTGTCGGTCAGCGTGGACGTGTACGACTACGGCACCCCGGTGACGGTGGCCGCGCCCCCGGCCTCGGACGTCGCCGACGTGACGACCGCGCAGCTCGGATCCCACACCCCGGGCACCGCCAGCTGAGGGAACGGGCCGCTGCTCCGCCCGGGCGGTTCCTCGTCACTGTGATCGGCCGCGCGCCCGGCGCATGCTGCAATGACCTGCCGTCGCCCGCTCCCGGGCGGCCGGGCCGGGCGAGGAGCTGACCATGAGCCGCAGGACGCGGGCCCGCGGCCTGGCCGCGGCGGCCGGGCTGCTGCTGGTCGCCGGGTGCGGGACCCACAGCGGCCAGGCCACCTGGGACGGCCAGACGAACCCCGACGCCTCGCGCACGCCGTTCGGGGTCGACCCGGTGCAGCTGCTGAGCCAGGCTCCCGGCGCGACGACCGCCGCCGGGAGCGCCCGCCTCGCGACGACGATCACCGTGGCCACGACCGCGGCGCACCTGGTGGTGGCCGGGACGGGCGTGGAGGACTTCGCCGGGCGGACCTACCAGCTCACGGCGACGCTGACCGGCGTCCAGACCGGGACGCTGGAGGTCCGCAGCACCGGCGGCCTCCACTACGTGAAGCCGCCCTCGGCCACCGCCTCGGCGCTGTCCCACGGCAAGGCCTGGATCGCGTTCGACCCGGCGAAGGCGGGCGGGGTGCCCGGCCTGGCCGAGCTGGCGCAGGTCGCGCAGGACCCGACCGCCGCCATCCTGCTGCTGCCGTGCGTCAGCCAGACGGTGTCCCGCGTCGGCCAGGAGGACGTGCACGGCCAGCCGAGCACGCACTACGCCGTGACGCTGGACCTCGCGAACACGTCCCGGCTCGGCCCCGACCAGCAGCCCACCGCGACCGCCCTGGCCAAGCAGCTGGGCACGACGACGTTGCCGGTGGACGTGTGGGTCGACGCCCAGGGGCGGGTCACCCGGTACACCCAGACGGTCAGCCCCGCCACGAGCGGCGAGACGATCGCGACCACGGTCGACCTCTACGACTACGAGACGCCCGCCACCGTCACGGCCCCGGCTGCGGCCGAGACCCACCGCGTCGCCTGACCCGTAATAGTTGAAGCTTTAATCATTCGCACGTACGCTGCTCTCCTAGCCCCGGCGCACCGGGGCACGCGAGCAGGAGGCGTCATGTCCATCCACCGGCTGAACCACGCGGTGCTGTACATCCGCGACGTGGCGACGAGCGTCGGGTTCTACCGCGACGTGCTCGGCTTCCGCGTGAAGGTCGAGATCCCCGGCCGCGCCGCGTTCCTGCAGGCCCCCGGCTCGACCAACGACCACGACCTCGGGCTGTTCGCCATGGGCCCGCAGGCGGGGGCGTCGCCCGCCGGGCGCAGCACCGTCGGCATGTACCACCTGGCCTGGGAGGTCGAGACCCTCAACGACCTGGCGGACCTGGCGGTGAAGCTGGCGGAGGCCGGCGCCCTCGTCGGCGCCTCCGACCACACCGCCAGCAAGAGCCTCTACGCCCACGACCCCGACGGGCTGGAGTTCGAGGTGGC
>JAOPWU010000224.1 GCA_025965515.1 Mycobacterium sp. | reverse complement strand
GCGCGGCCGCGCGGCGCGGGTCGCGGCCCGCCGACACGGCCACGGTGACGCCGTCCTCGGTGGCCGCCGCCATCACCGTCGCCGTCCCCGCCGGTCCGTCGTCGGCCCGCACGCACAGCACGCGCCGGTCGGCGGCGGCGGCCGACACCGCGGCGTTGACCGCCGGGTCGTCGGTGCAGGCGAGCACCAGCCACGCGCCGTCGCAGTCCGCCGGGAGCCAGCCGCGCTCTGCTGTCACCACCGCGGCGCCCGCCGCCGCAGCCACGGCCCGGTCCAGTGCGGCGGGGTCCGGGTCGACCACGAGGACATCGGCACCCGCCGCCAGCAGCGCGGGGAGCCGACGGGTCCCCACCCGGCCGGCCCCGACCAGCACGACGCGGCGACCGCGGAGCTCGACCATCAGGGGCAGTCCCACCGGCCCAGCCTGCCAGACGCCGGCCCGCGCCCGGGCGCCACGCGCGTGGCGCAGTCGGCGAGGATGGCGCGGTGACCTCGACGGCCTTCCCCGCTCCCCCGTCCGACGCGACCGATCTGCTGCCGGTGCTGGTGCTCGCCTCCGCGAGCCCCGCGCGGCTCGGCCTGCTGCGCGCCGCCGGGCTGGACCCCACGGTGATCGTCAGCGGCGTCGACGAGGAGGCGCTCGGCGCCCTGCCGCCGGCCGAGCTGGTGGTGCGCCTGGCGGAGGCCAAGGCGGGGGCCGTCGCCGACCGGCTGCTCGCGGACCCGGCGGCCGGTCCCGCCGCTGCGGCCGCGGCCGGAACCCGCGGCGCCGTGGTCATCGGCGCCGACAGCATGCTCGACCTGGACGGGGTGGCGCTCGGTAAGCCCGCCGACGCGGCCGAGGCCGTCGCGCGCTGGGGGGTGCTGGCGGGCCGCAGCGGGGTGCTGCGCACCGGCCACGCGCTGCTGCTGCTGCGCGGCGGGGCGGTCGCCGACAGCCGGTCGGCGCAGGAGGCCACCACCGTGCGCTTCGTCGACGCGACCCCTGAGGAGGTGGCCGCCTACGTGGGCACGGGCGAGCCGCTCTCCTGCGCAGGTGCCTTCACCCTCGACGGCCGGGGGTCGGCGCTGATCGCGGGCGTCGACGGCGACCCCAGCTCGGTCATCGGCCTGTCGATGCCCGCTGTGCGGCGCTGCCTGGCAGAGCTCGGGGCGCCGCTGCACCGCTGGTGGGCCGCCGCCGCGCGATGAGCCGTCCACCGGCGTCGGAGCCCTTGGGTACGGTGCCGCCCATGGCGCGCCACCCCGACCTCGAGCCGTTGTTCTCCCGCGCGACCGGTGGGGCGGCCGACGGGGATGCGGAGGTGTGGCAGCCGAGCCCCCTGACGCGTGGCCCGTGGGACCCCAGCGCCCTGCACGGCGGGCCGGTGGCCGGGTTGCTGGCCCGGGCCTGCGAGCGCGCCCCGCAGCCCGCCATCGCCGGCGGCGCACCCGCACCGGCTGTCCGGCTGGCCCGGCTCACGGTGGAACTGCTGCGGCCCGTCCCGGTGGAGCCGCTGACGGTGCGGGCGCAGGTGGTCCGCCCCGGGCGCAAGCTGCGGCTCGTCGAGGCGGAGGTCCTCGCCGGCGGACGGCCGGTCGCCCGCGCGGTCGGGCTGCTGCTGCGCCGGGAGCCCGTGGTGGTGCCGGCCGTCGACCCGGGCGAGACGCCGCCCGCGGGTCCGGACCAGGCTCACCGGTCGAGCATCCTCACCGGCGAGGACTTCGCCTACCCGGCCTTCCACACGGACGGGGCCGAGATCCGGCTGCTGGGCGGCCCCTGGCGCCCGGGACCCACCGAGGCCTGGATCCGGCTCGCCCGGCCGCTCGTCGCCGGCGAGGAGCCCAGCCCGGCGCAGCGTGCCTGCGCGGCCGCCGACTTCGGCAACGGCATCTCCGCCGTGCTGCCGTTCGAGCGGTGGCGCTTCGTCAACCCGGACCTGTCGGTGCATCTGGCGCGCGACCCGGTGGGCGAGTGGATCTGTCTGCGGGCCCGGACCGACCTCGGGGACTCGGGCGGCGCCGTCGCCGAGAGCGCCCTGTTCGACACCGCCGGGCGGGTCGGCCGCAGCGCGCAGACGCTGCTGGTCGAGGACCGGGACGCCGGGCCGTGACGGTCCGCATCACCCTCGCCGGCGTCAGCGTCGCCGCGCTGACGGGTCCGCTCGCCGACCAGGTGCCCGGGGCGGTGGCCGCCGCCCTGGCCGCCGCGCCCGCCCGGCCGCGGGGCTTCGGGGAGCAGCGCACCGTGGTGATCTCCCGGCAGGACGCCGAGACCGTCGCCGAACTCCTCGACGAGTACGCGGCCGAGCAGGCCGCCGCGGGGCACCGCGGCGGGCCGCTCTGGCGGGACATCGAGCGGCTCCTCGAGGCGGCGCGGGCCGACCTGCTGTTCTGACGCGGCCTCAGGGCGCCGCGGAAACCGGTTGCAACGACAACGTAAGCTGGCCGCATGCCACGGACCGGACGCATCGGCATCCTGCTCGGCGCCGGGGCGTACGTGCTGTGGGGGCTGTTCCCGCTCTACTTCCCGCTGCTCGAGCCCACGGGCGCGCTGGAGATCCTCGCCTACCGCGTCGTGTTCTCGCTGGTCACCATCCTGATCCTGGTCGCCGCGCGGCACCGGCTCGGCCGGCTCCGGCGGCTGAGCCGCCCGGCCGTCGTGCGGCTGTCCGTCGCCGGCGTCGTGATCGCCGTGAACTGGGGCAGCTACATCTGGGGCGTCAACCACCACCACGTGGTCGAGACGAGCCTCGGGTACTTCATCAACCCGTTGGTGACCGTGCTGCTCGGCGTCGTGGTGCTGCGGGAGAGGCTGCGCACGGTGCAGTGGGCCGCCCTCGGAGTCGGCGCGGCGGCCGTCGTCGTGATCACCGTGGACTACGGCCGGCCGCCCTGGCTGGCCCTCCTCCTGGCGCTGTCGTTCGGCACCTACGGCCTCATGAAGAAGCAGGTCGGCGTCGAACCGGACGAGGGGCTGGTCGTGGAGACCGCCGTCCTCGTGCTGCCCGCGCTCGTCACGATCGCCGTGGTCACCGCGGGCGGCCACGGCACCTTCGTCGGTTCCGGCGCCGGCCACGCGGTGCTGCTCGTCCTGGTCGGTTTCGTCACGGTGGTGCCGCTGCTGCTGTTCGCGGGTGCGGCGTCCCGGCTGCCCCTGTCCACGCTCGGGCTGCTGCAGTACCTGGCGCCCGTGCTGCAGCTGCTGTTCGGGGTCACGGTGCGCGGCGAGTCGCTCGGCGGCGCGCAGCTCATCGGGTTCGGCCTGGTGTGGGTGGCGCTGTTGGTGCTGACGGTCGACGGCCTGCGCGGCCGGGGGCGGGCGGCCCGCCGCGCCGCCGGTCCGGCCACCGACCCCACCGACGTTCCCCTGGCCCTCGCGGAGCACCCCCGCGCCTGAGCCCGGCCCGGTTCGCCGCGGGGATTGCTCCGGCGCTGCGCGGGGAGAGCTGCCGCGAGGCGCCGAGCGGCGGCGCAGGACAGGGAGGTCTGATGGCGACGGCGACCGCGGGCGCCCCGCCCGCCGAACGGCGCGGGTTCCGGCGGGACGTGGGTCTCGTGGGGCTGACCTTCACGTCCCTCGGCTGCGTCATCGGGTCGGGCTGGCTGCTCGGGGCGCTGTCGGCCGCGCAGAAGGCGGGCCCGGCCTCGCTGGTCAGCTGGGTGCTCGCGGGCTTCATCGTGCTGGCGCTCGGGCTGGTCTACGCCGAGCTCGGCGCTGCCTACCCCGTCACGGGCGGCCTGGCGCAGGTGCCGCGGCTGGCGTTCGGCCCCCTCGCCGGCTTCACCTCGGGGTGGGTCGCCTGGCTGGGCTCGGTGACCCTGGCGCCCATCGAGGTCGAGGCCGCCCTGCAGTACCTGACCCCGAAGGTCAGCTGGGTGCAGCTGACGCACGGCTCGGCCGGCTCCGTGGTCCTCACGACGCCCGGGTACGCCGTGGCCGCGGTGCTGATGCTGCTGTTCACGATCGTGAACGTGCTCGGCGTCCGCCGGCTGTCGGAGAGCAACACCATCGCCGTCGTGTGGAAGACCGCCATCCCGGTGCTGACCGTCGCGACGCTGCTCGTCGTGTCCTTCCACGGGAGCAACTTCACGAACGGCGCCGCCGGAGGTTTCGCCCCGTTCGGCGCGAAGGGCATCCTCGCCGCGCTCCCGGCCGGCGTCGTCTTCGCGCTGACCGGCTTCGAGCAGGCCGTGCAGCTCGGCGGCGAGTCCCGTAACCCGGGCCGCGACATGCCCCGCGCAGTGGTGGGCTCCGTCCTCATCGGGGTGGCGCTGTACTTCCTGCTGGAGGTCGCCTTCCTCGGCGCGATCTCGCCGTCGGCGATCCTGCACGGCTGGGCCGACCCCATCCCGAAGGGCGACTTCGGGCCGTTCGCCACGCTCGCGACGGGCCTCGGCCTCGGCTGGCTGGCGGTCCTGCTCTACACCGACGCGGTGATCAGCCCCGGCGGCACCGGGCTGGTCTACGTGGGCACCAGCTCCCGGGCGAGCTACGCGCTCGCCCGGCACGGGTCGCTGCCGGCGGCGTTCGGCCGCGTCGACCGCCGGGGTGTCCCGGTCGTCAGCATCGGGCTGAGCTTCGTGGTCGGCCTGGTGATGTTCCTGCCGTTCCCCGGCTGGCAGCAGCTCGTGACGTTCATCAGCTCGGCGTCCGCCCTGATGTTCAGCTTCGCGCCGCTGGCGCTCGTGGCGCTGCGCCGCAACGACCCGGGGCGGGAGCGGCCGTACCGCACGCCCGTCGTGCGGGTGCTCGCACCGGCGTCCTTCGCGGCCGCCGCCCTCATCGTCTACTGGAGCGGCTGGAACGTCGTGTGGAAGCTGATGGTGGCCCTGCTGCTCGGGTACGGGCTGCTCGCGGTGGCGCACATCCGTTCCCGCCGCGCCGTGGCGGGCGACCCCGAGGCCCAGGCCCCGGGCATGCCGGGCGAGCCGGTCGACTGGCGCAGCCTGCTCTGGCTGGGCCCCTACCTCGTCGGGCTCACGGTGCTGTCCGCGCTGGGGCAGTTCGACGGGGCGAAGGTGCTGCCCTTCGGCGTCGACATGGTGGTCGTCATCGGGTTCGCGTTGGTCATCTTCGCGGTGGCGCCACGGTTCGCCGCGCCACCGGAGCGGGTGCGCCGGGCGCTGACCGCATTCGACGCCGCAGACGAGTGACCCGGCGGCCCTGGCTCAGCCGGCGTAGAGCGCGTTCAGTCGGCCGAGCAGCTGGGCCAGGAGGGCGACGTCGTTCCGGTCCCAGTCGTCGACCCGCGACCGGAAGTTGACGCGCCGGCGCGTGCGGGCGGCGTGGACCCGCTCGCGGCCACGCTCGGTGAGGATCAGCCGGCGGGCCCGCCCGTCCAGCGGGTCGGGTTCGCGGTCGATCAGGCCCAGCTCCTCCAGGAGCGAGATCTGCCGGCTGATCGTCGATTTGTCGAGCCCGAAGAAGTCCGACAACTCCTTGGCGCGCGCCGCGCCCTGGTCGTCGATGCGGAGCAGGAGCCCGTAGGCGGCCGCCCCGAGCGTCGGGTCGACCATGCGCGCCGAATCCTCGGAGATGGACCGCGCCCGCCGGAGGAGGACCACCATCTCGTGCTCGAGGGCGTCCCACGGGTCGGCCGGGGCCGAGCCCTGGGCCGGGATGCCCGGCCCGCCACCAGCCATGGCGTGCTCATTGTCTGCCACCGTGCGCCTCCTTCCGTCCGCCGATTCCCCAACGCGCCACCAGCACCCGGGTAACCGGTCGGCGGCGCGATTGTCAGCATCTTGACAGCGCCGGGCACGGTAGAGACGCCGCCGCGCGGGATTGCTCCAGACTCATCCGGACAGCAGCCGCGCCGCCTCGGCGACCAGCGGCCGTTGTCGCTCGGCCATCTTCTCCAACGCGGCGTCGAGGGGGAACCAGGCTCCGCGATCCACCTCGGGAATGTCGATCCACCTGCCGCTGCCGGGCGGCCACTGCACAGGACAGGTGTTGCTCACCAGGGCGTCGGCGTCGACGTCCTGCTCGACGAGCCAGGCGAGCACCTGCTTGCCCGAGCGCAGCCGCACCGGGCCGAGCGGCACGAGTTCCGCCTCGTCGGCGAGCACGAAGCCGGTCTCCTCCGCGAACTCGCGGACCGCGGCCACGCGCGCGTCCTCCCCGGGCTCCAGCTCGCCCTTCGGGATGCCCCAGACGCCCGCGTCCTTGCGGGCGAAGTACGGGCCGCCCGGGTGCACGAGGAAGAACTCGAGGCGGCCGGCCTCCGGCGGGTCCGGGCGACGTCGGGCGAGCAGCAGACCGGCACTGGTTCGGGGCACCGCACGTCTCTGCCCCGCTGCCCGCCGATCATCCCGGGCCCGGCGCCGCTACGCTCCCCGCAGCGAGACACGAGGAGAACGCCCATGCCCGACGAGGCTGCGTCCGAACTGCCCGGGTGGACGCGCAGCGTGCACACCGCGGAGGGCCGCGGCTACCCCGTGTTCCGCCGGGGCAGCGGGCCCGGAGTGATCATCATCCACGAGCTTCCGGGCATCACGCCGGAAGTGCTGCGCTTCGCCGAGGACGTCGTGGGCGCGGGGTTCACCGTCCTGCTGCCCTCGCTGCTGGGGACGCCGGGCGCCCCGTTCACCGTGCGCACCACGGTGTCCTCGCTGCGACAGCTCTGCGTGTCGCGGGAGTTCACGAAGCTCGGGCTCCGGCAGACGTCGCCGATCGCCTCGTGGCTGCGCAGCCTCGCCCGCACGCTGCACACCGAGCTCGGCGGGCCGGGCGTCGGAGCCCTGGGCATGTGCTACTCGGGCGGCTTTGCGCTGGCGATGATGGTCGACGCGCCGGTCACGGCGCCCGTCGTCGCCCAGCCGTCGCTGCCGTTCCCGATCGGCCGCGCCCGCGGCCGGGACGTCAACCTCAGCGACGCGGACCTCGCGGTGGTGAAGGAGAAGACGGCGGCCGGGTGCCCGGTCCTCGGGCTCCGCTTCACGGACGACGCCGGGTCGGCCCACCGGTTCGACACGCTGCGCGAGCAGCTCGGCGGGGCGTTCCAGGCGATGGAGTTCCCAGGCCGCACGCACTCGGTGCTGACGATGGACCGGCAGGAGGAGGGTGTCCGGCGGGTCCTCGACTTCTTCCGCACGCGGCTGCTCCCGACGTGAGCGCCCGCCTGACGGATACTGCAGCCGTGCGTGACGTGGCGGTCTCCGGCGAGGGCATCCGACTGGGCCAGTTCCTGAAGCTGGCCAACATGGTCGACGCCGGTTCGGACGTGAAGGCATTGCTCGCCGACGGCGTCGTCCTGGTCAATGGCGAGGTGGAGACCCGACGCGGCCGGCAGCTCGCCGCGGGCGACGTCGTCACCGTCGCGGGAACGCAGCTGCGGGTCGGGTGAGCCCTGGCCCGCGACGGTCAGGCGGCCCGCGGGGCGAGCGGCAGCGTCACCAGCCCGTCCTGGCTCCACGACCGGAAGCGGACCGCCGGGGCGGCCCGGTCCACCGCCACCCAGCGGTCGAGGAAGACCTCGAGCGCCACCTCGAGCTCCATGCGGGCGAGGCCCGCCCCGATGCAGTAGTGCGGCCCCAGCCCGAACAGCAGCGGCGCGCCGACGCGGGGCCGGCCCGGCCGGAAGGCGTCCGGGTCATCGTGGAGAGCAGGATCCCGCTGCGCCGACAGCACCGAGGCGAACACCCAGGAGCCCGCCGGCACCGGCACGCCCAGCACCTCGAGGTCCTCGTCGCAGGTGCGGTTGCCGGTCGTGACCCGCGGCAGCAGGCGCATGGCCTCGTCCACCGCCGCCCCGACGGCGTCCGCACCGGCCGTCCGCAGCCCAGCCCACGTGTCCGGGCGATCGACCAGCAGGTCGACTGCCAGGGACAGCTGGTTGCTCGTGTTGTCGGTGCTGGCCTCGAGGATCGTGGTGAGCAGGTTGACCTGCTCGGCCGGGGTCAGCTCGTCCGCCGTGGCCAGCACCGAGGCGAGGTCGTCGCCGGGGTCGCGGCGCCGGAGCGCGAGTAGGTCCTCGCACCAGTCGGCGAGCTCGTCGTAGGCGGCGGTGATCCGCGGCGCGTGCGCGGGGTCCTTCTCGAAGATCCGCAGGACGGCGTCGGACACCCGGGCGACGAACGGGATCTCGGACTCGCCGACGCCGACCATCCGGCAGAAGAGGGCCGACGGGATGAGCGCCGCGATCTCGCCGTGCAGGTCGACCGCGTCCCGGCCGCGCACGTCGTCCACCAGCCGCACGACGTAGTCGCGCAGCCACACCCGGCTCCGCTCGAGCGTGCGCGCGGTGAAGAACGGGTTCACGGGCCGGCGCAGGCGCCGGTGCCGCTCCCCGCTCGCCGTGAGCAGCGAGGTCGTGAAGTCCTCGTGGAAGCGGCCGCCGGTGATGCCGGACGCCGCGCAGAGCTTGGCCACGCCCGGGTGCAGCCGCGGGTCGCGCAGCAGCGCGTCGCAGCCCGCGTGGGTGAGGACGTGGAGCCCGAAGGGACTCTCCGCCACGGGTGCCTGCGCGCGGGCGGCGGCCAGGGTGGCCGGCTGGTCATCGAGGAAGGCGTCCGACGTCGGGTCGAGGGCGGGCAGCGAGAGGGTGGTCACGGGCGGCGGAACCTCCGGGCGGTGGGCAACCTGATCATGGTTGCCGGGCCGCGTGACGCAGGGATGACCACCGCGTGTCGCCACGTGAACGAGGTCCGGCGTCAGCCCGCGGCACGACGAGCCCGTCCCGCTGCGCGGCGGAGGCCGCACCTACGGACCGGGCCACCAGGGCGGCACCGGCGCCGGGATGCGCGGCGCGTCGGAGTGGACCCGCCCGAACCGCCCGGTGTCGTCCCGCCAGTCCGCGTAGGCGGCGTCGATCTCCTCGCGGGTCCGGGCCACGAAGTTCCACCACATGAGCACGGGAGCCTCGAACGGCTCCCCGCCCAACAGCAGCACCCGCGTGTCCTCCCGGGCCTCCAGCGGGAGCTCGTCGCGCCCCTCGCCCAGGTACGCCAGCCGGCCGGGCTCGACCACCGTGTCGTCCACCCGGACGGCGCCCGCGAGCACGACCAGCGCGTACTCGAACCCGGGCAGCAGCGGCAGCTCCTGCAGGCCGGGCCGCAGCGCGAGGTCGACCCCCACGAGCGGGGTGTCCGTGCGCCCCGGGGAGGTAGCGTCCGCGAACGCACCCAGCAGCACCGTGGCCTCGCCGTGCGGCAGCTCCACGCGCGGCGGCTCCGCCACGTGGTCGAACTCCCCGGCGCCGTGGCGGGTGGCCGCCGGCTGCGCGACCCACAGCTGGACCCCGTGCAGCGGGCCGCTGTAGTCGAGCGACTCCTCGGCGTGGGCCACCCCGCCGCCGGCCGTCATGAGGTTCAGCTGCCCCGGCCGGATGAGCTGCTCGGACCCCAGGCTGTCCCGGTGCAACTGCTCACCCTCGAGCAGCCAGGTCACGGTCTGCAACCCGCAGTGCGGGTGCGGCCCGACCTCGACGGCCCGTGGGGCGCGCAGCGTGGCGGGGCCGACGTGGTCGACGAAGCACCACGCGCCGACCGTCCGCCGGCCCCGCTTCGGCAGCGCGCGCCGGACCCGCAGGCCGCCCACCTCGGCCACGCGGCTCTCGCTGAGCTCGACGGTCGGCGGCTCGGGCGCCGCCGGGTCGAGGCGCGCCGCCGGGACGTCCTGGACCGTGACGGGACCGCTCATGCGCTACAGCGTTCCCCCGGCGGCCGCCTCCCAGGCATCGACCTCCGCGGTCCACGTGGCGCGCTGCCCGTCGGTGATGAACGCGGCCTCGAAGGAGTTGCGCGCCAGCAGCGCCAGCTGCGCGGTGGTCAGGCCGAACTGCTTCGTGACCGCGTCGTAGTTGTCGTCCACGTAACCGCCGAAGTACGCCGGGTCGTCGCTGTTCACGTTGATCAGCAGGTTCTCCGCGAGCATCCGGGGCAGCGGGTGCTCGGCGAGCGAGGGCACGCCCTTGAGGCAGACGTTGGAGAGCGGGCAGACGGTGAGCGGGATGCGCTCCTCCCGGAGCCGGGCCACCAGAGCCGGATCCTCGAGCGAGCGGTTGCCGTGGTCGATCCGTTCGACGTGCAGCAGGTCGATCGCCTGCAGCACGTAGTCCGGGCCGCCCTCCTCGCCGGCGTGGGCGGTGCGGTGCAGGCCCTCGGCCTCCGCGATGCCGTACGCGGCCGTGAACAGCTCCGGCGGGTAGCCGACCTCCGTCGAGTCCAGGCCCACGCCGATGAAGTGCTCCCGGAACGGCAGCGCCGCCCGCAGCGTCTGCTCGGCCGCCTCGCCACCCAGGTCCCGCGTGAAGCACATGATCAGGTCCGACGACACGCCGTGGGTGCGCTCGCTCTCACCGAACGCCGCCCCGAGCCCGCGGAACACGTCGGCGAGCGGGACGCCCTTCTGCAGGTGCGTCTGCGGATCGAAGAACACCTCGGCCCGCCGCACGCCCGCCGCCGACACCCGGTCGAGGTAGTCGGTGGCCAGCTCGTAGAAGTCCTGCTCGGTCCGCATGACCGCGAGGTTCGCGAAGTAGACGTCGAGGAAGGACTGCAGGTCGGTGAAGTGCTCGTACCGCTCCCGCAGCGCCGCCGGGTCGTAGGTCGGCAGCGGCACGTCGTTGCGCCGGGCGAGGCGGACGAGCAGTTCGGCCTCGAGAGTGCCCTCGATGTGCAGGTGCAGCTCCGCCGTGGGCGGGGTGGGGCGGTCGGTCACGGGGCTCCTCCCGGGCGGCCGGGCCGGCGCCCGACGATCCCCGCAGCCTCCCACGGGGCAGCCCGCTTCTTGATGAGAAGTGGCGGGCGGCACCTTGCAGTGCCGCCGCGGCAGTGGGATAGATCAGCGCAACAAGTCGGCGACGACGGAGTCGAGGAGAGCTCATGGATGCGCCTGTCCCTGCCCCGCCTGCTGCTACGGAGGTCGCGCCGCCGCCCCGCCAGCCGCTCCCGTACGCCGTGGCGGGGGTGCTCCTCGCGCTGCCGTTCGTCGCGCTGCTGTGGGTGTCGAGCTACGCCCGCGTGCAGCCGCGCTGGCTCGGCTTCCCGTTCTTCTACTGGTACCAGCTGGTGTGGGTGTTCGTGGCGTCGGCGCTGACCTGGACGGCGTACGTCATCGTGCGGCGGGCCGAGCGCCGCCGCCGCACCGGCTCGGCGCCGGCGGCGCGGCGATGAACCACGGGGTGGACGCGGTCGCGCTGACGATCGTGATCGTGCTGTTCGCCGTGGTGACGGTGCTCGGTTTCGCCGCCGCACGCTGGCGGCGTCCCGCCTCGCTGGCCAGCCTCGAGCAGTGGGGGCTGGGGGGCCGGGGGTTCGGGTCGTTCGTCACGTGGTTCCTGCTCGGCGGCGACCTGTACACCGCCTACACGTTCGTCGCGGTGCCCGCGCTGATGTTCTCGAGCGGCGCCATCGGCTTCTTCGCCGTGCCGTACACGATCATCGTGTACCCGCTGGTGTTCACGTTCCTGCCCCGCCTGTGGTCCGTCTCGCACCGTCACGGCTACATCACCCCGGCGGACTTCGTGCGCGGTCGCTACGACTCGCGGGTGCTGGCGCTGGCCGTCGCGCTCACCGGCATCCTCGCGACGATGCCGTACATCGCGTTGCAGCTCGTCGGCATCCAGGCGGTGCTGGAGGTCATGGGCGTCGGCGGCGGCGGGAACACCTTCGTCGCGGACCTGCCGCTGTTCGTGGCGTTCATCGCCCTGGCCGCGTACACGTACTCCAGCGGGCTGCGGGCGCCGGCGCTGATCGCGTTCGTGAAGGACGCGTTGATCTACATCGTGATCATCGTGGCGGTCATCTACATCCCGCACCGGCTGGGCGGCTGGACGCACATCTTCGACAGCGCGCAGACCTCGCTGGCGGCCAAGAACCCCGCCACGGGCAAGCCCGCCGGCAGCATCATCCCCGGGTCCGCCGGCCTGTGGCCCTACGCGACGCTCGCCCTGGGCTCGGCGATGGCGCTGTTCATGTATCCGCACAGCATCACCGCGGTGCTGGCGACCAAGGACCGCAACGTCGGCCGCCGCAATGCCGCGCTGCTGCCGGCGTACTCGCTGCTGCTGGGCCTCATCGCCCTGCTGGGGTACATGGCGCTGGCCGCGCACGTGAAGACGGTCGGGCTCGACGGCAAGCCGAACGCCCAGCTGGCCGTGCCGCGGCTGTTCGCGGACCTGTTCCCGAGCTGGTTCACGGGCATCGCCTTCTCCGCCATCGCGATCGGGGCGCTGGTCCCGGCAGCCATCATGTCGATCGCCGCGTCGAACCTGTTCACCCGCAACGTCTACCGGGAGTTCCTGCGCCCGCAGGCGGGGATCGAGGAGGAGGCCCGCGTCTCCAAGCTGGTCTCGCTGGTGGTGAAGATCGGTGCGCTGGTGTTCGTGCTCGGCCTCGACCGGACCCTGGCGATCAACTTCCAGCTTCTCGGCGGCATCTGGATGCTGCAGACCTTCCCGGCGATCGTCGTCGGGCTGTTCACGCGGTGGTTCCACCGCTGGGCGCTGCTCGCCGGGTGGGCGGTCAGCATGGTCTACGGCACGGTCAAGGCGTACCAGGTGATCAACCCGACGACGCACGGCCACTTCGGCGGCTCGTCCGCGCCCATCCCGTTCCTGGACGGGCGCAACGGCTACATCGCGCTGACGGCCTTCGTGATCAATATTGTCATCGCCGTCGTCGGCACCGTCATCCTCCGGTCGCTGCGCGTGCCGTCCGGCAGGGACGCGACCACGTCGACCGACTACCTCGCCGACGCCGGTGACCCGCGGGTGTCGGACCTGCCGGAGCTGGCGACGAGCTGACCTGCTGCCGCGGCCGGCCCCTCAGCCGGCTGCGGCCGCGCAGCCGGTCAGGACACCGGCGAGCGTGTCGTGCTCCGCCGGGGTGACCCAGAGCCCGTAGGCCGACTTCACGGCGACCTGGCGGGCGACGTAGGCGCACCGGTACCCCGCGGCGGGGGGCAGCCAGGTCGCGGCGTCGCCGTCGCCCTTCTGCTCGTTGAGCCGCCCGGCGACGGCCAGCAGCTCCTGCGGGTCGTTGGCGAAGGCTCGGCGCCGGTCGGCGGTCCACGCCTGCGCGCCGGTCTGCCAGGCGTCGCCCAGCGGTACGACGTGGTCGATCTGCACCGCCGCGCTCGTGGCCTGGCCGCGGGTGAACGCGATGACGGTGCCGGAGTACGGGTCGGCCAGTGTCCCGGACGTCACCACGCAGCCGTGGGTACCGGGCTTCGTGGTCACGCCCGTGAGATCGCGGGCGAGCACGTCGTCCCGGGTGTCGCAGCCGTTGCGGTCGACGTCGGCCCAGGCCGGCCCGAAGGCGTCCCGGCTGTAGCCGGTCATCGGCGCCCGGCCCTTCACGGGCAGCGCGGCGAGCTGCGCGAGGGCCTGCCGGGCGGTGCCCGGGTCCCCGGTCGTGGCCGTGGCCGTGGGGACGGTGGCCGCAGCGGGCACCGGACCGGGGGACGGCGTAGTGGACACCGCCGCAGGCGGCGCGGCAGGCAGGGCCGGCCCGGGCGCGGCGCACCCGGCGACCACGAGCACAGCGGTGAGCGGGAGCAGGGCACGACGGAAGCGGGCGGACATTCCGCCAGCATTCAGGGACGAAAGCCGCGAGTCACCCGCGACACGGGCTCCCCGCCGAACCCGTCAGGTCAGGAGACCCCGCAGGTACGCGGCCTGCCCGACGTGCTGCAGGTCGTCCGACAGCACGCTCACCAGCCGCACCCCCAGCGTGACGGGCGGGTCCCACGCCACATCGACGACCCGGTCCAGGTCGGGGCCGGAGAGCCCGCGCACGAAGTCGAGCGTCGCCGCCGTCACCGCGTCGAGGTATCCGAGGAGCAGCGCCGGCGAGTCCACGCGCACCTGCGCGACCTCCTCCGGCGAGAACCCGTACCCGGTGGCGCGGTCGTCGAAGGGCAGGGCGAACCGCTCCGCCCAGCCGCCGGAGATCCAGACCTGCTCCCGGTCCGCCGCGTCGGCCACGTGGTCGTCCTGCACCCGGGCCAGGTGCCAGAGCAGCCACGCGATGGTGTTGGCCTCGGGCCCCGGGCGGGCGGTCAGCAGCTCACCCGGCAGCCCCTCGACCGCGGCGGCAGCCGCCGGCCCGATGCGCCCGAAGGCCTCCGCCAGCAGCTCCGCGACCGTCATGCGCCCGATGCTAGGCGGTCAGCTGAGGACCGCCACCCGCTCCGCCACCGCGGCCTGGGCGGCGCGGCCGTCCGCGGCGTGCAGGGCCAGCGCCGCGAGCTCCTGGCACACCGCGAGCGACAGCCCGGCCAGGGTGGCCCGCACCTCGGCCACCGCCCCGGGGGCCATGGACAGACTCGTCACCCCGAGGCCCACCAGGACCGCCGCGAGCAGCGGGTCGCTCGCGGCCTCGCCGCACACCCCGACCGGCTTGCCGTGGTCCTGCCCGGCGCGCGCCGTGAGCCGCACCAGCTCGAGGAGCGCGGGCTGCCAGGGGTCCAGCAACTCGGCGAGCTCCCC
>JAOPWU010000219.1 GCA_025965515.1 Mycobacterium sp. | reverse complement strand
CCGGGCCGGGCCAGCAGGTCCCCGACCGCGGCGGCCAGCGCGCCCACCAGGGCGTCGCCGCTGGCCTCCTCGACGAGCATCGCGCCGGCCGGGGCGACGGCCTCGCCGATCCCGCCGTGCCGCACCGAGACCAGGGGGGCCCCGCACGCCTGGGCCTGCAGGTTGACCAGGCCGAGCGTCTCGGCGTCCCCGTCGGCGGCGGTGTGGCTCGCGGTGAGCACCACGTCCGTGGCGGCGAGGGCGGCCACCACCGCGCCGGGGGCGCGGCCGTCGCGGATCTCGGCGTCCAGCTTCAGCTCTGCCAGCAGGGCCCGCAGCTCGGCCGCCAGCGGTCCGTGCCCGACGAAGACCGCCCGCAGCGGCGTCCCTGCCTCCCGTGCGGCGGCCAGCGCCCGGGCCGCCTCGAGCACGCCCTTCTTCGGCGCGAACCGGCCCGCGAAGGTCACCACGGGCACGCCGGTCGGGCCGGTGCGGGCCCGGAAGGGCAGCCCGGCCAGGTCCAGCCCGCTCGGCACGACCCGCAGCCGGTCGGGGGACACACCCGCGGCGACGGCGTGCCCGGCGAGGAACCCGCTCGGCACGACCACCAGGTCGGCGGCGCGCACCGCCTCCCCGATGCCGGGGTCCTCGCCGGCCCCCACCAGCAGGTCCCAGCCGTGCAGCGCCACGGAGAACGGCCGCCCCAGCCGCCGGGCGGCCCGCCAGGTCGGCTGCGCGGCCTGCCCGAAGTGGGCGTGCAGCACCGCGGCCCGCTCCGCCACGGCGATCCCCGCCAGGGCGGTCCGGACCGGCAGCCGGCCGCCGGCGGAGGTCAGCAGGGCGCGGCGCCGGGGCGGCAGGGTGTCCAGGCCGGGGTCGGCCGGGGCGGCGTCGGGACAGCCGGACAGGTCGTGGACGGGCCCGGCCCAGCCCTGCGCCGCGCTGCCGGCGATCCGGCGCTGCGCCGCCACGACGGCCCGCGTCGCCGTCGTCGAGCGGACGGTGTCGGCGACGAAGGACTCGCTGGGTCTCGTCCAGTGCTCGACGACGTGCAGCACGGTCGGTCGCCGCACGCGCGCTCCTCCGCTCGTCCCCCGGCGCCGGGATGAGAAGGTGGCGCCGCTACGGCGCCCCACGGTAGGGGGTGTCGCGCGGATGATCTCCCGGGGGAGGAGGCACGGTGCGCATCGCCGTCAGCTCCGTGCACTGCTGGCCCGACGTCCGCCGGGGCGGGGAGCGGTACGCGCACGAGCTCGCGGCCGCGCTGGCCCGCGCCGGGCACCGGGTCACCCTGCTGTCGACCGGCGCCGCGCCCGGCAGCGACACCGTCCTCGGGGTGCCCGTCCGCCGGCTCCCGGTCCGCCGGCTGCCCCGCCGCGGCGGCTGGCCGGAGCCGTGGGGCGACCTGGCCGTCGAGGCCGCGTTCGGGCTGCAGGCCGGGGCGCACCTGGGGCCCGCCGCGCTGGCGGGACGGCTCGATGTGTGGCACGCGACCTCCACCGGGGACGGGGCCGCGGCGGCCCTGGCGGGGCTCGCCGCCCGCGGGATCCGCACCGTCTTCACCGACCACGGCTTCCCTGCGGCGCGCTCGCGGGATGCCCGGCCCGACCGGCGGGCCCACCGCACCGTCGTGCGGTCGATCGACGACTACGTCTGCGTGAGCACCGCCGCGGCGCAGTTCCTGCAGGCCGACTACGGCCGCAGCGCGGCGGTGGTGCCGCCGGGTGTGCGGCTGGCCGAGCACGCCCCCGCGGCGCGGCGGAACCCCCGCCCGACCGTGCTCTACGCCGGCAGCCTCACCGAGCCGCGCAAGGGGCTGCCGCTGCTGCTGGCGGCGGTCGCGCTGCTGCGGAAGGAGCTGCCCGACGTCGACCTGGAGCTGCTCGGGCCGGGCGACCCGGCCGCGGTGCTGGCGGCGGCCCCGGCGGCGGGGCGCGCGGCCGTCACCACCTGCCGGCTGGTCGACGACGCCGAGCTGCGGGAGCGGTACGCCCGGGCGTGGGTCACGGTGCTGCCCTCGGTGGCCGAGAGCTTCGGCATGACGCTCGTGGAGTCGCTGGCCAGCGGCACGCCCGTCGTCGCGCTGACCGACGGCGGGGGCCCGGCCGACGTCGTGCGGCCCGAGGTCGGGCGGCTGGCGGCCCGCACCCCCGAGGCGCTGGCGGCGGCGCTGGCGGCGGCCGTGGAGCTGGCCGAGCGTCCGGGGACGGCCGAGGCGTGCCGGGCCCGGGCGGCGGACTTCGACTGGGACGCCGCCGTGGTCCCGGCGTTCGAGCGCATCTACGCCGGGGGTGCCGCGTGACGCGGGTCAGTGTCTGTGTCGTCGTGAAGGACCGGCGGGAGCTCATGCTGCGCTGCCTCGACGCGGTGCTGGCCCAGGCGCCGGCGCCCGACGAGGTGGTCGTCGTCGACAACGGCAGCACCGACGGGACGTACGAGGCGCTGCTGGACCGGGCGGCGGCCGAGCCGCGGCTGCGGGTCGTGCAGGACCGGGGCAGCCTGGGCGCGATCCGGAACCGGGCGGCCCGCGAGGCCACGGGGGACGTCGTGGCCTTCACCGACAGCGACTGCCGGCCGCGGCCGGGCTGGCTGGCGGCGGGACTGGCCGCGCTGGCCGCGGGCGTGCCGGTGGACGGGCCCGCGGCGGGCGACGCGCCCTGGGTGGCCGGGGAGCCGCTCGCCGTGGTGCAGGGCCGGACCGTGCCGGAGCACGAGCCGACCGTGCCGTTCAGCGCCACGCAGGACCTGCCGGGCTTCACGGGGTTGTTCGAGGCCTGCAACGTCTTCTACCGCCGCGCCCCGCTGCTGGCGGGCGGCGGGTTCGACGCGGCCGTCGGCTTCTTCGGCGAGGACACGGCGGCCGGGTGGGGCGTGCTGCGGGCCGGCGGGCACGCGGGCTTCGCGCCGGACGCGGTCGTCGAGCACGTGGTGACCACGCCGGGGTTCGGCTGGCACCTGCGGCGCACCGCGGGGTACGCGAACTGGCCCGCGCTGCTCGCCGCGTTCCCGGAGCAGCGCCGGCTGCTGTGGCACCGGGTGTTCCTGCGGCGGCGCTCGGCCGAGACCGACCTGCTGCTGGCGGGGCTGGTGGTCGGTGCGGCGACCGCCACCCGGCAGCCGCTGCTCGGCGCAGCGGTGGCCGGGGCGGCCGCGCTGCCGTTCGGCCGCCGGCACCGGCCGCGCGGCCGCAGCCGCCGCGCCCTGACCGAGGCAGCCGCCGGCGCGGCCTTCGACCTGGCGATCAGCGTGGCGCTGCTGCGTGGCTCGGTGCGGCACCGCACGCCGGTGCTCTAGGGGGCGCGGTCCGGGGCCCTACCCCTGGTTGTGATGGTGGCCGCGGGACGAGGGGCCGGACACGACCGCGACCAGGACGCCGGACCCGCCGACGAGGACGGCGATCGCCTCGACGGTCTCCGGCGTGAGCCGCCCGACGGCGGCGAGCGCCGCGATGCAGGCCAGCGCGGCGATGGACAGGACCAGCGCGTAGCGCAGCGCCAGCCGGCGCTCGATCGTGCGGTGTTCCTCGCGCACCGTGCGCAGGTCCGGGGGGACGTTCCGGCCTCCTGGCACGGCGGTCCCTTGCTCGGCGGCCTCGGTGGTCTCGTCCAGGGCCACCTCGCCGCGGTCGGCCGCCTCCAGCAGCGGCCACCGGACGAACCTCGCCCGGCCTCGCAGGTGCGTCATCGGATCCCTCGCTCCGTCGCGCCCAGGCGGACCCAGGTGCGAGTCCGCGCCTGACAAGCGTATCCGGAACATGTGCATCTACAACCTGTGTGAGGGCTATATGCGTATGACTCCCACCTGACATGCGCATCACCCAAGGGGAGGGCAGGTGGCTGGACACCACTGGTGCGTGCGGAGTACACAGAGGATGAGTGTTACGTGCGTACAGGTCACCTCGCGCCCGTTCGTCAGCGCAGTACGACCGCACCACCCACCCAGGGGAGAGCGTTCTTTCATGTCCGAGACCGACACCGTCGTGGCCCGTCCCACGGGCCGCCGGGCCGCCGGGAGCGCCGTCCGGGGCACCGACGCCGACGCGCCCGCCTACACCCGCCTGAACGTCAACATCGGGACCGATGTGGCCGCGTTCCTGCGGGACCTCACCAAGCGTCGCCGGATGACCATCACCGAGGGGGTCCGGCGCGCCCTGCTCACCTGGAAACTGGTCGAGGAGACGCTTGCGGAGGGGGGCAAGGTAGAGCTCGTCGACAGCCGCGGCCGGGTCCGCGAGCTCGTCTTCCTGTAGGTCACCCGCCCGGGGCACGACCTTCGGGCGCACACTCCGTTAGTCACGCGCAGTGGTCATGGGCGATCGTTGCGTGAGGAGCTGAGGGAGAGTGGCCATGGCAGGGCGCAGCCCGGCGGCGCTGGCGAGTCGCGCCTTCTGGACGGCCCGGGAAGCCGAGCCCGCCGTGCGGGCCCAGCGGTTCCGCGTCCGCCGCGAGGTGTTCATCGCGCGGCTGCGCACGCTCGCCGCCTGGTACCGCGTCCCGCTGGAGCTGGACATCGCGCCCGACATCGAGATCGGGCGCAACCTCACCCTCGAGCTGAAGCCGGGCGTCCCCACCCGCCTGGTGCTGGAGCGGGGCGTGCAGATCGGGGACGACGTCCGGCTGCAGCTGCGGGGCGGCAGCGTCCACCTGGAGCCGCTGGCCCAGCTGCGGCACAACGCGATGCTCAACGTCTACGGCGAGTTCCACGCGGGCTTCCGCGCCATCACCGGCTTCTACGCCGCGGTGCACTGCGCCGAGCGCGTGGTGCTGGAGGACCTCGTCGGGCTCGCCGAGCGGGTCACCGTGAGCGACTCCAGCCACTACTTCACCGAGCCGTCCGACTGGTTCTACGAGAACACCCGCACCGCCCCCGTGACCGTCGGCGCGAACACGTGGATCTGCCCCAACGCCGTCGTCACCAAGGGCGTCACGATCGGCGACCACTGCATCGTGGCGGCCGCGTCGGTGGTCACCGCCGACGCCCCGACGGGCAGCCTCGTCAGCGGCGTCCCGGCGACCAACCGGTCGCTGCACCTGCCGTGGGAGCAGTCGCTCGCGCTGGCGCAGGGCGGCACCGTGACCCCGCTGCGCCCCTGAGACGCGGGCATCCCCCGGGTGACAGCCCGGCCGTGCACGTGGAACCGTCGCGGGCACCGTGCGACGGACCAGGGAGGGCCCGATGGAACGACAGGGAGCAGCAGCGCTGGCGTCGAGGGCGTACTGGGCCGCGCGGGAGGCCGAGCCTGCGGTCCGCGCGCAGGTGTACCGGGCACGGCGCGAGGCGTTCGTGGCCCGGTTGCGCGCGCTCGCGGCCTGGTACCGGGTGCCCCTGGAGCTGGACGTGGCGCCCGACGTCCGGCTCGGCCGGCACCTGACCGTCGAGCTGACGCCCGGGGTGCCCTCGCGGGTGGTCCTGGAGAGCCAGGCGCACCTCGGCGACTACGTGCAGCTGCTGCTGCGCGGGGGCAGCGTCCACCTCGCGGCGCTCGCCGCGGTCCGGCACCACGGCGTGCTGAGCATCTCCGGGGACCTGACGATGGCGCCCGAGGCGACGCTCGGCTGGTACGGCGCCATCCACTGCGCCGAGCGGGTGCAGATCGGTGCCCGCGCCGGGTTCGCCGACCGGGTCACCCTGTCGGACTGCAGCCATTTCTTCACGGAGCCGGACGTGTGGTGGTACCACAACACCGCGACCGCGCCGCTGATCATCGGCGCGAACACCTGGACCGCGTCCAACTCCGTCGTCACGAAGGGTGTCACCATCGGCGACTACTCGATCACCGCGGCGGGCTCGGTCGTGGTGAAGGACGTTCCGCCCGGGCACTTCGCGAGCGGCGTCCCCGCCCGGAACAAGAAGATGACCCTCCCGTGGGAGAAGGCGCTCGCCGCGGCGCGTGCCGGGTCGGCCGCATGACAGCTGCCCCCGCCGTCACCGTCGTGGTCCCCACGGTCGACCGGACCGTCCTGCTCGGGCGCTGCCTCGACGGGCTCTCCCGGCAGCGCGACCTGCCGCCGCGCTCGGTGCAGATCCTCGTCGTCCACGACGGCGACGCTGGTGTGGTGCGGCTCCTCGCGGAGCGCGGCATCGAGGGGCTGCAGATCGCCGCCCGGGGCGTCTCCGCCAAGCGCAACGCCGGCTGGCGCGCGGCCCGTGCCCCGTGGGTGGCGTTCACCGACGACGACTGCGAGCCGGCGCCGGGGTGGCTCGCCGGGCTGCTCGCCGCGGCGGAGAAGGAGCCGGGCGCCGACCTCGCCGCCGGGCCCGTGGCGCCGCACCCGGGGGACGCCACCGTGACCGGCACGTTCGCCCGTACCGTGAACAGCGAGGCGCCGGGCTTCTACCCCGGCTGCAACCAGCTCGTCCGGGTCGCCGCCCTGCAGCGGGTCGGGGGCTTCGACGAGCGGATGCACGGCGGCGAGGACACCGACCTCGCCTGGCGCGTCATCGAGACCACCCCCGGCGGCGAGCCGCCCGCCTGGTCCGACGACGCGCTGGTCTGGCACGCCGTCCGGGCGGTCACATTCGGCCAGCAGCTGCGGTCGCTGCCCCGGTGGTCCGGGCTGCCCCTGGTGGCGCGGCGGCACCCACAGCTGCGTCCCCTGGCCCACCGCCGGTACTTCTGGAAGCGCAGCCACACCACCGGCGCGCTGGCGCTCGCGGGGCTGGCCGGCGCCCTGGTGGACCGGCGGGCCCTGCTGCTCGCCGCGCCGCACGTCGTGCGGCGCACGCGGGAGGCCGGCCCCCGCGCCGGGCTGCAGCTCGCCGCCACCGACGTGGCGGAGGTCGCGGTGCTGGTCGCCGGGAGCGTCCGGTACCGCCGCATCCTGCTGTAGCCGCGCTCGTTGGGTGGGCGTACCGGCTGGAGTGGGATCGATCGGATGAAAGAGTGCCTGTGTGAGTGACGTCGTGACGCCGCCGACCGACATCAGTACCGCCCGGCCGCTGCGGGTCCACGTCGTCGGGCATTCGGCGGCGTTCCTGGTCGAGCCGCAGCACGGCCCGCGCACCGGCGGCGGCAACTACGGCGAGCAGGTGGCGGAGCTGCTCACCGCCGTGGGCGTGCCGACGCAGACGACGCACGCGGGCCGCTGGTTCGGGCTGGTCAGCGACTTCGTCGGCCGCTACGAGCGCGACTTCCGCGACACCTTCTGCGACGTGCTGGTCCTGCACTTCGGGCAGGCGGAGGCGCAGACCAATGTGCTGCCCAGCACGATCTTCCGGCACTTCGGCACGTGGCACCGGACGTCGCGCCCCGGCGCCCAGCTCTACCGCGACAAGGTCGCCGGGCGGGTGTGGAAGCGGGCCCGTGCCTGGCAGCGGTGGGCCGGCTCCCACGACGACGGCCGGACGCACCGGCTGTCCCCGCAGCGCTTCACCCGCGACATGACCCGGCTCGTCGAGCTGATCCGCAAGGACGTCGCGCCGCTGGTGCTGCTCGTGGACCTGGACCCGATCACGGGGCGCGTCGAGTACTGGTTGCCGGGCCAGAACCCCCGCCGCGAGCACTACCAGAAGCTGCTGTTCGAGATCGCCGGGCAGTTCGACGACGCCGTGCGCGTCGTCGAGGCGTCGAAGACCATCACGGACGTGGACACCCAGGTCCCCGACGGGCTGCACCGCACCGCGGCGGCGCACCGGCTCACCGCGGAGCTGCTGCGGGACGAGATCCTGGCGTGGCTCGGGAAGGACGCCGCGTGAGCGCGCCCCCCGCCGAGACCCCCGCCGGCACCGATGGTGCCGCCGCCGCCGGCCTGCTGGCCGACGAGCTCCGCGGTCCCCGGCTGCCGTGGCCGCCGGACCGCCGGCCGCTGTCCGTCGTCGCGTTCGGGAACAGCGTCACGACGCTGCAGCTGCCGCTGCGGCAGGACCGTGCCGACGGCACCTACCTCGAGGTGCTGGCGGACCAGCTCACCGCCGCGGGCGTGCCGACGGCCCCCCACCTGGAAGGGCGCTGGTTCGACTTCATCCACCGCGGGATGCGGGAGTACCAGCAGCGGGTCCGCAACCACCTGCCCGACGTCGTCGTCATCCAGTACGGCCTGAACGAGAGCCAGCCGTGGCTCGTGCCGGTGTGGCTCATCCGGCACCTGCTGGTGCAGCACCAGGCGGTCACCCGCTCGGCGAAGGGCTACCGCAAGTACGTCGCGCAGCCGCTGTGGAAGCAGGTCCGCACGTTCCGCCGCGCCGCCAGCCCGGTCGTCGGGACGAAGACGTGGCAGATGACCCCGCGCCGCTTCGGCGGGCAGCTGCGCCGGTGCATCAACAACGTGCGCCTCGAGGCCCGGCCGCTGGTGCTCGTGCTCGACATCAACGAGCCGGGCGACCTGCTGGAGCACTTCCTGCCGGGCATGCACGAGCGGCACCGCATCTACCAGGAGACCATCCGCCAGGCCGTCGCCAGCTTCGACAGTCCGGAGGTGCG
>JAOPWU010000217.1 GCA_025965515.1 Mycobacterium sp. | reverse complement strand
GCGAACGCGTACGTGTGGGCGTACTTCGCGAGTGACGGGTCGAGGTGCAGGAACGCCAGGTCCTGCTGGTCGGTGCCGTGGCCCTGCGCGAGGGCTTCGTTGAAGACGGCGTCGTAGATGCTGGCGTTGCGTTGCGGCAGCGGCTCCTGCGTGACGACGGAGACGCCCGCGGCGCCGACGGCCACCGCGACGAGTGCGGGCAGCACCCGGCCGCGCCAGCGCCCGGCAGCCATGGGACGGCAGAGCAGGGCGGGGACGAAGAGCACCGCGAGTGCCGCGTACTGGGCCTTGTCGAACACCAGCAGCCCGGCCAGGACGCCGGCGGCCAGCAGGTGCCGGAGGCGCACGCGCGGTGCCCGCCACAGGAAGAGGAACGCCGCGGTGATCGCGAGCAGCAGGCTCAGCCCGAGCGGCTCCGAGTACGCCGAGAGGAACGGCGCCAGGAACGCGGTGTCCCCGAGGAGCACAAGGACCAGCAGGGCCGTGATGCCGCGGACGCGTCGGCTGCCGGGGAGCGCCGCGACGAGCGCGCCGACCGCGAGCGCAAAGATGACCGCCTGCAGCACCGCGACGACCCGCAGGTCGATCGCCCCGCCGCCGGTGACCCAGCGGGCGATACGGAGCAGGTACACCGTCGTCGACGGGTAGCGCTGCCCGCAGGCCGCCTGCCCGGTGGCGGGAACCCACCGCAGGTCGATGTGGGTGAAGTAGGTGGTGACGTGGCCGGGCGTGCCCGGGGCCAGGTCGAACTGGCACAGCAGCCGGATGTAGTCGCCGTTGTTCGCCTGCCCGAGGATGTGCGGCACGAAGCTCGTGCCGAGCGCCAGCAGCAGCGCGGCGAGCCCGGCGACGAGGGCCACGACGTCCAGTCGGGCGGCGATCCGCCGGACCCGGGGGGCCACGGGTGCCGTCACCGCGTCGCCCACCGCCGCCATCCGGGCCTCCTGGGGTCCCTCCGAAGTCTCGGAGGAGAGTAGACACAGTCCCCGCAGGAAGCTCGCAGGCGCGCGCTCCGCTGTGGGCCTCCCCTCAGGCCGCCGTGGTGGCCCGCTCCCGGTAGCGGTAGTCCGCGAAGGGCGCGAACCCGAGCCCCGCGTAGAGCTCCTGGGCAGCGGTGTTCCGTTCGGTGACCTGCAGCCAGGCCGCCGAGGCGCCCCGGCCGGCGGCGTCGCCCAGCAGCGCAAGGACCACCTGCTGTCCGTGGCCGCGGCGCCGGGCGTCCGGGCGAACCGCGAGGCACGACAGCCCGACGGTCCCGCCGCGGGTCACGGCCCGGCCCACGGCGACGGTGCCGGCCGCGTCGGTGGCGCTCGCGTACCGGGCGGTGGCGCCGGTCAGCAGCCGCTCCGCGATCACACGCCGCGGGTCCGCCCGGCCGGCGTCGCCGGCACCCCGGTCGACCGCCCACCAGAGGTCCAGCCAGGGGGCGTCCGGGCGCCCCCGCAGGGAGACATTCCCGAGACCGGCCGGCGGGGTCTCGATGGCGCGCGCCAGGACCTGCGTCGGGTCCCGGACGACGTACCCGCGGTCGGCGAGCGCCGCGTCCAGCCCGGGCGGCGCGACGTCGCGCCCGATGTGGAAGACGGCCGGCTGGCCGTGCCGGGCGTAGAGCCGCTCGACGGCGTCGACCGCCTCGCCGAGGTGGCCGACCGGTCCCACGGGCAGGACGCTGTTGCCCCGGCGGGTGAACCCCTCGCTCAGCCCCGCCTGCCAGCCGCCGATGCGCACGGTGTGCAGGGGAGGCCAGGAGGCGCGCATCGTGGCGTCCAACTCGTGGATGTCCACAGGGACGACGGTACCGGCCGATGCGCCGCCGCCGGCCGCGGCGCGCGACACCGTCGTGGTCACCGGACCTCGACCGTCGCCGCGGGCCCGCCCTCCCGCCACACCGTGACGTCGAGGTGGTCGCCCGCGGGCTCCAGGAAGGAGGCGCTGGTGAGCTCGACCCGGAACAGCGCCAGCGCGGGCGGCACCGGTTCCCCGGCCTGCGCGCCGAACGCCTCGCGATAGGCCTGCACGGTCGCCGGGTCGGTGACCTGCTCCGCGCGGCCCGCCAGCTTCGCGTCCCCGGCCGTCACCTGCTTGTCGACGGTGGCGCCGTGCAGGGCGATCCGGGGGTCGCGGCGCAGGTCGGCGGCCTTGCGGCTGGCGGGCATCATGCCGAGCCACAGCTCCCCCAGAGCGATCAGCGGCTCCACGGGGCTGATCCGCGGCGAGCCGTCGGACGTCAAGGTCGCGATCAGCGCCAGGCCGGTCGCCTCCAGGCGCTCCCGCACGCGGGCGGCGAGCTCCGGCGCCGCCGCGGCGAAGTCATGCCAACTGCTCATGGCCCGATGGTGGGCCGGGTGTCCGACAGATCCGAGGGGTCAGGCCCGGCCGGTTCTCAGCGTGGTCAGCCGCTCCTCGACCCGGTCCACGATGGCCGGCCAGGCCCACGGTGCGGCCGCCGCCCGGCACCGGTCGCGGGTAGCGGGGTCGGCGGCGAGGACGGCCGCCACGAGCACCGCGCGGGCGCAGGCGTCCGGGTCGAGGGGGGCGAACAGTGCCCCGGTGCCGGGCGTTCCGAGCAGTTCCGGGGTCGCCCCGGAGTCGGCGCCGGCGACCGGCGTGCCGCAGGCCAGTGCCTCCAGCACCACCAGGCCCAGGGCCTCGTGGACCGACGGGGCCACCACGACCGTGGCGCTGCTGTACGCAGCCGCCAGTGCCGCGTCGTCCAGCAGCCCGGCGAACGTCACCTCGCCCCGCAGCGGCTCCGGCAGCTCGGCGAGCAGCTGCTCCCGCGTCGCCGCGGAGGCGTGCCCGGCGAGCACCAGCCGTGCGCCGGGCAGGCCGTCGCGGATCGCGGGCCAGGCCCGGACCAGGTCGACCACCCGCTTGCGGGGCTCGTCGGGGGCGGACGCGCAGAACACGGTCGGCGTGGCGGCCCGCTCGCCGGCCGGCCGGAACACGTCCGGGTCGAAGCCGGCCGGCACGATCCGCATGCGGACGCCGAAGTCCGCCATAACGTCCCGCGCGTAGGCCGAGTTGCACCAGACCTCCGTCGCGGCGTCGAGCGCCCGCCGGAACAGCGCCCGCTCGACGGGCTCGTGCGTGATGCGCTCGGGCAGCACCGTGCCGGTGAGCTTGACGACCACGGGGACGCCACGGCGGTGCGGCAGCCGGCCGGCCAGCGTGGCGCCGTACGCGTCGGCATAGAGGAAGGACAGCACGGCGTCGGAGCGGGACAGCGCCGCACCGGCGGCGGCCACAGCGCCGAACGCCGCCGGGGTGCTGACGCCGCGGCGCGCCAGCGGCCCGGGCACCGGCGTCCGGACGTAGCGGACCCGGAGCCCATCGATGTCGGCCCGGCGCGTGACGCCGTGCGGCTGCCCGGTCAGCAGCCGCACCTCGTGGCCCCGCGCGACCAGCCCGGTGCCGAGGTCGTGGATCTCGCGCTCGGCGCCCCGCCGCACGTGCGGCCAGAAGTACGGGTGGGTCAGCAGCAGGCGCACGCGGCAGACGCTAGGGCATGGGCGGCAGCCGTGATCGGCGTTGTCGGCACCGCTAAGGTCCTGCCATGCCTACCGCCCTGGTGACCGGTGCGAGCGTCGGCATCGGCGCGGGGTTCGCCCGCCGGCTGGCCGCCGACGGCTCCGACCTGGTCCTCGTGGCCCGCGACGAGGCGCGGTTGCAGGCGCTGGCCGACGAGCTCGCCGCCGAGCACGGGGTCCGCGCCGAGGTGCTGGTCGCCGATCTGACGACCGCGCCGGGCCGGGAAGCCGTCGCCGGGCGCCTCGCAGCCGTCGACCTGCTCGTCAACAACGCCGGGTTCGGTGTGAATGGCGAGTTCTGGACCGTGCCGATCGAGGAGCTCCGCCGCCAGCTGGACGTCAACGTCACCGCGGTGCTGGAGCTGACCCACGCCGCGCTGGGCCCGATGGTCGCCCGCGGCTCGGGCGCGGTGATCAACGTCGCGAGCGTCGCCGGGCTGCTGCCGGGCCGCGGCTCGACGTACTCGGCGTCGAAGTCGTACGTCATCGCGCTGTCGGAGGGGCTCGCGGGCGGGCTCGCCGGCACGGGCGTGACGATCCAGGCGCTCTGCCCGGGGTTCGTGCGGACGGAGTTCCACGCCCGCGCGGGCATCGACGCCGGCGCCCGCAGCGGCCCCGCGTGGCTGTCGGTCGAGCAGGTCGTCGACGCGTCGCTGGCCGACCTGGCGCGCGGCACCGTCGTCTGTGTCCCCAGCCGGCAGTACCAGGCGGTCGTGGCCGTGGCCGGCCTGCTGCCGCGGTCGGTGGCCCGGTCGCTGGCGCAGCGCTTCGGAGGTGGGCGCGGCCGGACCTGAACCGGCCGGGCCGAGCGCGAGGTTCCACCCGTCCGGCTCGTTACCGTGCAGAGGCGGGGCCGTTGAACCCAGCGGACGCCGCCCCGTCGGCGGGCCCACCCCTGCCACCGTGCACCGGAGCCGCTCCGGTGGAGGAGGAACCGTGACCACCCCAGCCCCGGCCGCGCCCGCGCAGCCGAGCGCCGACCCGAGCCCGGCGCAGCCGAGCCACGTGCTCGAGCTGACCGGCGAGTGGACGCCGCCCTCGCGGCTGCTCCGCGACCTCGCCGGCCACCTCGACCTGCTCTGGCTGCTGGGGAAGCAGGACTTCAACTCCCGGTACCGCAGCGCCTCGCTGGGGCTGCTGTGGTCGGTCTTCCTGCCGCTGTTGCAGGGTGTCGTCATCGCCGTCGTGTTCAGCCACCTGGTCGGCGGCGGCAACGTCAGCGTCTATGTGCCGTACGTGATCACGGGCATCACCGCGTGGTCGTACCTGCAGCAGTCGGTGTCGACGGGCGCGACCTCGATCGTCGACGCGGGCGCGATCGCCGGGAAGATCTACTTTCCGCGGCTGATCCTGCCGGCCATCGCGGCGAGCGCGAACCTGCCGGGGCTCGTCATCTCGCTGGTGATCGCGTGGGTGGTCGCGCTCGGCTCCGGCGCGGGGCTGCACTGGACGCTCGTCGTGATCCCGGGCGCGGTGGTGCTGGCGTGGCTGCTGGCCGTGCTGGTCAGCGCCGTGGCCTCGCTCGCCCACGTCTACAGCCGCGACATCCGGTACGTGGTGCAGGCGGGGCTGCTGGTGCTCTTCTACGCGACGCCCGTCATCTACTTCCTGACGGCGACGGGGGCGGTGCGGGCCCTGCCGGCGGGCTTCCGGCCGCTGGTGGTGGCCAACCCGGCCACCGGGGTCGTGCAGCTGACGCGCTTCGCGCTGACCGGCCACGCGGACCTGCTCGGCCCGGCCCTGCTGTCGACGACGGCGTGGCTGGTGGGACTCGCGGCGATCGCCGTGCTGGCCTACTCCCGCTTCGAGCGCGTCGCCTGCGACCGGCTCTGATGACCACCCCCGTGCGAGAGGACACCCCGTGACCGCGGCCATCGAGCTCGCCGGCGTCGGCAAGCGCTACGTGCAGACCGACCAGGGCGACGCCACGCTGCTCAGCCGCGTCCGCCGGCTGGGGCGACGCAACCACAGCGAGATGTGGGCGCTGCGCGACCTGGACTTCCGCGTCGAGCAGGGCGAGACCGTCGGCGTCATCGGGCGCAACGGGTCCGGCAAGACGACGCTGCTGCGACTGCTGTCGGGTGTCTCGGCGCCGAGCACCGGCCGGCTGCGCGTGGTCGGGAAGGTGGCGCCGCTCATCGGCATCGGCGTCGGTTTCAACCCGGAACTGACGGGTCGCGAGAACGTCTTCGTCAACGGCCGGTTGCTGGGGATGACCGACGCCGAGGTGCGGCGCAACTTCGACGCGATCCTCGACTTCAGCGAGATCGAGAAGTTCATCGACACCCCCGTGAAGTACTACAGCTCCGGCATGTTCCTGCGGCTGGCGTTCGCCGTCGCGGTGCACACGCAGCCCGAGGTGCTGGTGCTCGACGAGGTCCTGGCCGTCGGTGACCTGGCGTTCCAGCTCAAGTGCATGGACCGGATGCGGGAGATCCAGCGCGCCGGCACGACGATCGTCATCGTCACGCACAACCTGCACACGCTCGACCGGACCGCGCCGCGGGCCGTCCTGCTCAGCAAGGGCCGGATGGTCTACGACGGGCCGACGGAGCAGGCCATCGGCCGGATGCACGAGGTCATGCAGCAGGAGACCCGCGAACGGACCCGCGCCGACCTGCTGCTGCAGGAGGGCGGCGACGCGCAGACCTACGTCGGCGGTGCTGAGGTGCTGCAGGACCTGGTCGACGCGGCCGGCACGCGGCAGCGGACCTTCGCGACGGGCGAGGAGCTGACCGTCCGCATCCGCGCGACCTTCGAGGAGGAGGTCCGCGACCCGATCCTCGGCATCATGGTGGCGCCCGTCGGGCTCGGCGCCCCGGCCTACACGACGCACACGTTCCCAGGCGCTTACGCGGGCGTGCACGGGCCGGGCCGGCCGCTGGACGCCGAGGTGACGCTGCAGGTGCGGCTGCTGGGCGGCGGCTACACGATCACCTCCGCGGTGTACGACCGCGACGGCGAGGTGATGGTCGGCACCACGCCCGCCGAGTCGTTCTACGTGACCAGCGTCGGGGTGCACGGTGCCGGGCTCGTCGACATGGCCGCGAAGGTCGAGATGGGCGGCAAGGTCGTCGAGACGCCCGAGGGCGAGCTGGAGCGGCTGGGGGCACCTGCGCCGTCGCCAGTGGTGGGCTTGCGCAGATAGGTCCGAATCGG
>JAOPWU010000162.1 GCA_025965515.1 Mycobacterium sp. | reverse complement strand
GGGCTGTCCCGGTGCACCGCCAGGACGTCGGTGAGCATGTCCCCGAGCAGCCGGAGGTCCGCGAGCCGGCCCAGCGTGAAGGTGTCCGTCGCCGTGTCCCGGGCGGTGAGGTTGAGGTAGCAGCGGTAGCCGTGCGCGGTCAGGAACTGCTGCAGGTCGGGCAGGTCGGCCCCGTGCCGCCGCAGCTGGTAGCGCGCCACCTCGACCTGCAGCGCCGGGTGGTGCCGAGCCAGCAGCTGCTCGGCGCCGCGCAGCACGTCCAGCTCCATGCCCTCGACGTCGACCTTGAGCAGCGAGACCGGTAGCTCGGCCAGGTCGGGGCGCCCCGCGAGCCACGCGTCGACAGTGGTGGAGCCGACCGCGACGTCCGCGCCGTCCACCGACGCGCCCGCGGTGTCCGGCGTCTCCGCCGCCGGCGCGGCGGTGTCGACCTCGTACCAGGTGGTGGCGGCGGAGAGCGCCAGCCGGTGCGCGCTGACGCGGCCGCGGTGCGGGCTGACCAGGGTGTGCACCACCTCGGCGCGGTCGGCCACGCCGTTGGCGGCGAGGTTGTGCCGCAGCATGCGCACGTGGTCGGGCATCGCCTCGAACGAGACCACCCGCCCCGTCGGGCCGACCGCGCGGGCCAGCGGCACGGCCACCGTCCCGATGAAGCCGCCGACGTCGAGCACCAGGTCGCCGGGCGCGACGAGCGCAGCCATCGACGCGATGTCCGGCCGCTGGTGCCCGCCGAGGTCACGGAGGTGGTCGGCGAACGCGTCCGACGGACAGGCGAAGGTGCCGAGGGGGGTCTCGACGACCTCGCAGGACGCCGGGAGGTCGACCGGGCCGGGGGTGATGGACGTCACACCACAGCAACGCGGCGGCGCCCCCCGCGTCGCGGGCTGGCCCGGCCGAATCCTCAGCGGGCGTGCAGGGACCGGCGGACCACCCGGTTGGCCCCGTGTCGTAGGACCGCCTCGTGGGGTTGTCCAACCAAACGGCAGGGGCGCCCCCCTGCCGCCCCCTGCGCCCCGGGAGGACGTCGATGAGCGCGCCCCGACCCACCACCACAGGACCTGCCGCCCCCGCCGCCGGCGGCCGGCCCCAGGTCCATGCGCTGCTCGGGGCCGGGGCCGCGGTGGTCGACGCCGGCGGTGCGGACGTCGGCCAGCTCCGGGAGCGGCGCCGTCGCCGCCGGCTCCGGCGGCTCATCGTCGGCACGGCCGTGGTGATCGCGGCGCTGTCGTACTACACGGCCACGGCGGCGCACCCCTTCTCGGTCCACATCGACTGGCTGACCGTCGCGCCGCTCGTGTTCTTCGGCTTGCTGATCGCCACGATGGGCGGCGGCCAGTGGGCCGCCGGCCGCTCGCCGCACGTCATGTACCGGCCGGAGCAGCTCGACGTCCGGCTCGACGACGTGCTCGGCATCGAGCCGGTCAAGGAGGAGGTGGTCCGCAGCCTCAACCTGTTCCTCGCGCACCGCACCTTCACCGAGCAGATGGGCGGCACCGCCCGCCGCGGCCTGCTGTTCGACGGTCCGCCGGGAACCGGCAAGACGCACCTCGCGAAGGCGATGGCCGCCGAGGCCGGCGTCCCGTTCCTCTTCGTCTCTGCGACGGCGTTCCCGTCGATGTTCCACGGCGCGACGGCCCGCAAGGTCCGCTCGTACTTCAAGGCGGTGCGGCGGGCGGCGCTGCGCGAGGGCGGGGCGATCGCGTTCATCGAGGAGATCGACGCCATCGGGATGAGCCGCGGCGGCCTCGCCATGACGGCCGCTCCCACGGCCCATGCGGCCACCGGGACGCTGTGCTGCGGCGGGCTCACCGGGCTGCCGTCGGTGACCGCGCCCGCGCTGGGTGCCGGCACCCTGCTGGCGCCGTCGGGCAGCGGCATCGTGAACGAGGGGCAGAGCGGGATCGTCAACGAGCTCCTCGTCCAGATGCAGAGCTTCGACAGCCTCACGATGGCGGAGCGGGCCCGCGGGGCGGTGCTCAGCGCGCTGAACCTGCTGCTGCCCCCGCAGCGGCAGCGGCCGCTCCCGACCCCCGCGAAGGCGAACGTCCTGGTCATCGCCGCCACCAACCGCGGCGAGAGCCTGGACCCCGCGCTGTTGCGTCCGGGCCGCTTCGACCGCCGGCTCACCTTCCAGGCGCCGGACAAGCCCGGCCGCCGGGCCCTGGTCGACTACTACCTGGGCAAGAAGGCGCACGAGGCCGAGCTGGACACCGACGAGCGCCGCGATGCGCTCGCGGCCGTCACCACCGGCTTCACGCCCGTGCGGATCGAGAACCTGATGGACGAGGCACTGGTCATGGCGCTGCGCCGCGGCGCCACCGCGATGTCCTGGCGCGACGTGGAGGCGGCCCGGCTGCTCACCTCGGTCGGGCTGGGCCAGGCCACCGAGTACACCCCGCACGAGCGGCGGCTCATCGCCACGCACGAGGCGGGCCACACGGTCATGGCCTACCTGGTCGCGCCGCGCCGCCGCCTGGAGGTCGTCTCGATCATCAAGCGCGGCGACGCCCTGGGCCTGCTGGCGCACGGCGACACCGAGGACGTCTTCACCCGGTCCGGCAGCGAGCTGACGGCGCTCGTGCAGATCGCGTTCGGCGGGCTCGCCGCCGAGGAGATCTTCTACGGCGACACCACCACCGGCCCCGCCGGCGACCTGCTCTACGCGACCGGCGTGGCCGCCGAGATGGTCGGCACTGCCGGTATGACCGGTAGCTACGTCTCCTACGCGGCGGCGCAGGACGGGCTCGGCGGCCGCAACACCGTGGCCCGCATCATGGGCGACGCCGCCGGGCGCGCCGCCCTGGACGGCGTCCTCGACGCCGCGCACGACGTCGCCGTCCGGCTGCTGGGGGAGAACCGGCACCTCGTCGAGGCGCTGCGCGACGCGCTGGTGGAGCGCTCGGAGCTCGTCGAGGGCGAGATCCTCGCGGTGCTCGACGAGGCCGGGGGGCGCCCGGTCCTCGACCTGCGGGACCCGGCGCCGGCCGTGCGGGGCTGACCCGCCCGGCCCCTACGATCCACGGGTGCCCCACCAGCCCAGCCCCCGCCGTGCCGCGCGGGTGCTGACCCCGCTGGTGGGGCTGCTCGCGGTGCAGGGCCTGGCGAGCGGAGCCCTGGCCGCGTTCCTCTCGTCCGCCTCGGTGGTGGACGTGCCGGGACTGCGGGTGGTCTCGTGGGGCGCGCTGGTGGCGCTCGCGGCGCACCCGCTGCTCGTCTGGCAGGCTGCCCGCTGGGTGGGCCGCACCGCGGCCGCGGTCACCGTGGCCGTCGCCTGGTACGCGGCCGTGCTGGTGTTCCTGCTGCCCCGGCCGACGGGGGCCGTGGTGGTGCTGAGCGACACCCGGGGGCTCACCTTCCTGGTCTGCGGGCTGCTCCTGGGCCCGCTGCTCGCCCTGTACGGACCCGGCCGCCGGGCTCGAGGCGGCGCCCCCGGCTGCCGATAAGCGCTGCGTGGCGTCCTCCTACCTCCTCGCGCGTGCGGGCGGCGTCCGCTTCGCCATCGAGCTGACGGGCGTCGCCGAGGTGCTCCCGTCCCCGGACGTGGCCCGCGTCCCGGGCACCCCGCCGTTCGTGCTGGGCGTCACCGCGCTGCGCGGCCGGCTGACCGTGGTGCTCTCCGGGGCGCTACTGCTGGGGACCGGTGGCACGCCCGCCCCGGCGCCCGCGTCGGGTGGCCGGGACCACCGCCGCGGCCTGCGGCTGCACCCGCCCGGCCTGCCGGAGCTCGACGCGCTGCTGCTCGCCGACGGGGTTGACGACCTGGCTGCGCTGGGCGAGCCCGAGCCGCTGCCCGCCGCGAGCCGCGGCCCGCTGTGGTGCGGGTGCGTGCGTGCCGGTGGCGAGCCGGTCGCCGTGCTCGACGTCACCGCGCTGCTGGACCTGCGGCACGCCCGCAGCGGGGGAGCCCTGCCGGTCGACGCCTGACACCGATGGCCCCTTGAGGAGGCCCCCGGGCCCGCCGATGTTCCCCCTGCCACGGCCGCGTCCTGCCGCCGGGCAGAACGGAAGGCAGTCGATGGACCCCTCCCGCCCGCTCGCGCGCGCCGCCGGTGTCGCGTCCTGGGTGCTGCTCGGCCTCGTGGTCGCCGCAGCGGCCTTCACGCACCAGGCGACGCCGGCCGGGGTCCCGAACCTGCTGATGGTCGTGGGCTGGGCGGCCGCCAGCGCGGTGGTGGCGGTGGGGCTGCAGTGGGTGGTCAGCGCGCACGCCGCGGCCGTGCGGATCCGCGCCGAGGCGCCCGCGCTTGGCGTCCTGCTGCTACTCGCCGCGCTGGCCTGCGACACCGGCGTCGTCGCCGGGTACCGGGGCGTCGACGGGCCCGCCTGGCTGCTCTACCTGCCGCTGGTCGTCTTCGCCGCGCTGACGGTGCCGGGGCTGCCCGCCGTCGTTCTCGGCTTCGCCGCGGGCGGCGGCCTGGTGCTGGCGACGTTCCTCGCCGGGCACCTGCACGTCGACGAGGCCGCCACGCTGCTCCTGGTCCTGCCGACGTTCCCCGCGCTCGCCGCGTTCGCCAGCTCCCTGGCCGGCCGAGTGCTCCGCCTCGGCGCCGAGGCCGTGGCCGAGCGGGACGCACTGGCTGCACACGTCGCCGAGCTCTCGGCGACGCTGGAGCGTGCGAGTGCCGGGGACCTCTCGCTCGAGATCCCGGAGCCGACCGACGCGGGCGCCAGCACCGCGGCGCTGCAGCAGCTCGGCGTGTCGTTCGGCACGATGCTGGGGAACCTGCGGGGTCTCGTCGGGCAGATCCGCTCGGGCGGCGATCAGATCGGCGCGAGCGCGGGTGAGCTGCTCGCCACCGCCGAGGAGCACGCCGTCTCCGCGTCGCAGCAGTCCAGCGCCGTCGCCGAGACCACCTCCACGATCGCCGAGCTGGCGGCGACCGCCGCGCAGATCGCCGAGACCGCGGAGTCCGTCGCGCGGTTCGCCGGGCAGACCCTGCGGCACGCGGAGGCGGGCCGCGAGGCCGTCGCCGCGTCCGTGCGGGCGATGGACCTGCTCGCCGACCGCGTGGACACCATCACGGTGCGCGCGGGCCGGCTGGGGGAGTCCAGCAACGAGATCGGCCGGATCGTCGAGGTCATCGACGACCTGTCCGAGCAGACCAACCTGCTGGCACTGAACGCCGCCATCGAGGCGGCCCGGGCGGGCGACCAGGGGCTCGGCTTCGCCGTCGTCGCCGCGGAGGTCCGCAAGCTCGCCGAGCGGGCGCAGCGCTCGACGGGCGCCATCGCGGAGCTCGTGCGCGGCATCCAGCAGGAGACCAACGCGACCATCGTGGCCAGCGAGGAGGGCGCGAAGGAGGCCCGGTCGGGCACCGAGCTCGCCCGCGAGGTGGTCGACGCACTCGAGCGGATCAGCGGCATGGTGGACGAGACGACCACGGCCGCGCGGGACATCTCGGTGGCCACGCACCAGCAGCGGGCGGCCTCCGAGCAGGTCGTGTCGGCGATGCAGCAGGTCTCCGACGTGTCGCGCCAGTACGCGCTCGGCTCGCGGCAGACGGCGTCCGCCGCGGCCGAACTGACGGACCTCGCCGGCGACCTGCGCTCGTCGATCGCGCGTTTCCAGGTCTCCTGACGTGCCGGCGTTCGCCGACGACCCCGAGCTCGCCGCGGTCCTCGCCGACGAGGTCGACGAGCGCATCGCGGCCCTCGGTGCCGGGCTGCTGGCCTGGGAGGGGACCGGGACCCGCGAGGCGCTGACCGCGCTGCTGCGGGACGCGCACACCGTGAAGGGGTCGGCCCGGCTGCTCGCCGCCGACGAGGTCGTCGAGCTCGCCCACGCGGCCGAGGAGGTCCTCGGCCGGCTGCAGCAGCAGCGCGGCGGCCCGGGGATCGCCGCGGCGGTGGACGCGCTGCTCGCCGCGACCGACGGGATGCGGCGGGCCGCGGCCGGGGAGCGGCTCGGGGCCGCGGCGGTGGCCGCGCTGTGCGCGGACCTGACGGGGGGCGGCGCGGCCGCCCC
>JAOPWU010000149.1 GCA_025965515.1 Mycobacterium sp. | reverse complement strand
GGGCGGCGCCCACAGCAGCGCCGCCCATCGGCGGCTCAGCTCACCTTCGTCCGCGGAGGCCACGACGTACGTCGCCGGCAGCACCCGGCGCCACCACCCGCGGTCCAGCCGATGGGCGATGCCGTGGCGCGTCAGACCCGCAGCGAACGCCTGCTCCCGGGTGACCACGCCGTGCTGTCGTCGCAGCAGCTCAACCAGGGGTGTGCTCACCGCTCCAGGGTGGTCCGATGGCGACGCCCTCGCCGCGGTCGTCCACAGGGCGGACGCCGCAGAACGGCGGGAACCGACCCCTCAGGCCCAGAGCTGACCCTCGAGGGCAGCCTCGGCCTCCTCGAGGGTGCCGGCGTAGGCGCCGGTCGACAGGTACTTCCAGCCGCCGTCGCAGACGATCAGCGCGATGTCCGCGCGCTCGCCCGCCTTCACGGCCTTGTCGGCCTCGCCCATCGCGGCGTGCAGGATCGCGCCGGTCGAGATGCCGGCGAAGATCCCCTCCTCCTCGACGAGCTGGCGGGTGCGCCGCAGCGCCTCCTTCGGCCCGACGGAGAAGCGCGTCGTCAGGACGGACGCGTCGTAGAGCTCGGGGATGAACCCCTCGTCGATGTTGCGCAGCCCGTACACCAGCTCGCCGTAGCGCGGCTCCGCGGCCACGATGCGGATGTTGGGGACGTTCTCGCGCAGGTACCGCCCGGTGCCCATGAGCGTGCCGGTGGTGCCGAGCCCCGCCACGAAGTGCGTGATCGTCGGCAGGTCGGCCAGCAGCTCCGGGCCCGTCGACTCGTAGTGCGCGCGGGCGTTCGCGGGGTTGCCGTACTGGTACAGCATCACCCAGTCCGGGTGCTGCGCGGCGAGCCCCTTCGCGACGGCGACGGCCTGGTTCGAGCCGCCCGCCGCGGGCGAGTAGCGGATCTCCGCGCCGTACATCTCCAGCAGCTGCCGCCGCTCGATGGAGGTGTTCTCCGGCATGACGCAGATCAGCTTGTATCCCCGCAGCCGGCAGACCATGGCCAGCGAGATGCCGGTGTTGCCGCTGGTCGGCTCCAGCACGGTGGCGCCCGGGAACAGGCGCCCCTCCTTTTCGGCCTCCGCGACCATCCAGAGGGCGGCGCGGTCCTTCACCGACCCGGTCGGGTTGTCCTGCTCGAGCTTCGCCCAGAGCCGGACGTCGGGCGAAGGCGACAGCCGGGGCAGCCCCACCAGGGGGGTGCCACCGACCGAGTCGATGAGGGAGTCGAAGCGCATCAGCTGGACGCTGGGGCCGGGCGAACCCGACCGCTCAGCGGCTACCGCCGGCCACGGCCGGGAGGATGGTGACCTCGTCGCCGTCCTTGACGGGCGCCTCGAGGCTGCCGAGGAAGCGAACGTCCTCGTCGTTGATGTAGACGTTGACGAAGCGGTGCAGGCCACCGTCCGGGTTGATCAGCCGTTCGCTGATGCCGGGGTGCTTGCCCTCGAGGTCGGTGATGAGCGCCGAGATCGTGTCGCCGGAGCCCTCGACCTTCTTCTCGCCGTCCGTGTACGTCCGCAGGATCGTCGGGATCCGCACCTGCACGGCCATGCGCTGGTCCTACCTCTTCGTCGTCGTCGTCGCGGTCCGCCGTCGGACCGCGAGGGGTGGGCGCTGCACACACCTACCCGGTGCCAGTGTCCAACACCCCCGAGGTGCCCCGCTGTTCCGGGGGCCCCGGATGCGGTCGGTCACCCCGTCAGGGCCCCGCCACCAGCTGGACGGGCTCCTCCGTCACGGTACCGCCGTCGATCCGGAACGATCGCAGCTCGACCTCGTCGCCCAGCTCGGGCCGGGTCGACACGAGGAGCCACGACACGCCCGGCGTGTTCGCCGACCACCGGATGTCCGTCCGCGACGGGTACGCCTCGGTCATGGTGTGCGAGTGGTAGAGCACGACGATCTCGGCGTCGTCGTCGTCGAGTTGCTTGTGCAGCCGCAGCCACTCCCCGCTGTCGGGTACGAACCCCGTCGGGGAACGCTCGGCGTTCGTCAGCTCGACCATCCGTTCCGGCGCGCCCTCCCGGCCGACCAGCACGCCGACGGCCTCGTCGGGGTGGTCGCGGCGGGCGTGGGCGACGATCGCGTCGCGGAACTTCTCGGGCAGCTGCAGCACGCGACCGACCCTAACCGGCGCCGGCCTCAGACCGGGGCGGCGTCCAGCAGGACGCTCTGCAGCCAGGTCAGCAGGTCGTACACGCCGACGATCGGCGCCCGCGGGTCGTCCGCGGCGAGCCGCTCCGTCGTCGCCGGGTCGAGGAACGGCGCGAGCAGCTCCCCCATCGCGAGCCGCAGGTCGTTCAGCACGGTGAGCCACCGCTCGACGCCCGCGGCGTCGAGCACCAGGTCCTTGCCGTCGGGGGTGACGCCGTCCTGCAGCATCTGCAGCTCCTCGGCCACCGCCCGTGCGCGGTCCAGCTTGCCGCGGCGCAGTTCGCCCTCGGTGTACCGGCGGAACTCCGCCGACTCCTCGCGGAACCGGTCCGCGCCCGGCACTCCGAACCCGTCCGGCAGCAGCCGCCGCAGCACGGGGTCGCTGGGGGTCTCGCGGCGCCGCGAGGACAACCCGGTCAGCTCCTCCAGCGGGTCGGGCGGGGGCGCGTCGGGCGACGCGACGGCCTCCTCGCTCAGCAGCGCCACCAGGTCGGTCACGAGCGTCAGGACGACCAACGCGTGGTCGCGGCGCAGCCGCACCCGCACCCCCGCGGAGGTGCGCGTGAACGGGCGGGACATCCGGAAGGCCATCACCCGTCGCTGACGGTCGCCCAGAGGCCGCGCTCGTGCAGCCGCGTGACGTCGCGCTCCATGTCCTCGCGGCTGCCCTTCGACACGACGGCCCTGCCCTCGTGGTGGACCTGCAGCATCAGTTGCTTCGCCTTGCCCTTGGAGTAGCCGAAGACCTGCTGGAACACCCGCGTCACGTAGTCCATGAGGTTCACGGGGTCGTCCCACACGACCGTCACCCACGTGGGGCTGGGGGCGACCTGCTCCGCCGTGCCCGTCTCGGTGCCGAGGGTCCGTTCGGGCGCCACCGTCGTCGCGGTGACCACCTTCACCGCCGCGGGCGAGACGGCCTCCGCGGCGCCGCGCGCCGCCTGCATCGCCGGGGTCATCGCCCCATTCTCGCACCCGCCGCAGCCCGTGACACGCCCCGGGGAGCCCCGGCGCGCGGCCGCGGTCCGGCAGACTGGCGGCCCGGCCCCCTCCCCGTTTGATCGTGGGTCCCGTGCGCAAGGAGCAGAGCATGAGCCCAGCGACCCCCCTACCCGGAGCCGGTGCGCCCGCCACCGTCGCGCTGCTGACGGACAAGTACGAGCTCACCATGGCCAGCGCGGCGCGGGCGGCGGGGAACGCGGACGTGCCGTGCGTCTTCGAGGTCTACACGCGCAGCCTGCCGCCGGGCCGCCGCTACGGCGTGGTCGCGGGCACGGGCCGGTTCCTCGACCTGCTCGACGACTTCCGGTTCCCGCCGGGCATCGTCACCTGGCTCGTCGAGAGCGGCGTCGTGTCGGAGTCCATGGCGCCGTGGCTCGCCGACTACCGGTTCGCGGGCGACATCGACGGCCACCGCGAGGGCGAGGTGTTCAGCCCCGACACCCCGGTCCTCACCGTGCGCGGCAGCTTCGCGGAGTGCGTGCTGCTGGAGACGCTGCTGCTGTCCGTCCTGAACCACGACACGGCGATCGCGTCCGCGGCCGCCCGCATGGTCGTCGCGGCCGGCGACCGGCCCTGCCTGGAGATGGGCTCCCGCCGCACCCACGAGGCGGCTGCGGTCGCTGCGGCCCGCGCCGCGTACATCGCGGGGTTCGCCGGGACCAGCAACCTCGAGGCCGGGCTGCGGTACGGCATCCCGACGATCGGCACCTCGGCGCACGCGTTCACGCTGCTGCACCGCAGCGAGCGGGAGGCGTTCGAGGCGCAGCTCGCCTGCATGGGCACCGAGACGACCCTGCTGGTCGACACCTACGACACGCTGGAGGGCGTCCGGACGGCCATCGAGGTGGCGGGACCGAAGCTGCGTGCGGTGCGGCTCGACTCCGGCGACTTCAGCGAGCTGGCCCACCGCGTGCGGGCGCTGCTGGACGAGCTGGGCGCCACCGACACGAGGATCACGGTGACGAGCGACCTGGACGAGTACGCGATCGCCGCGCTCACGGCCGCCCCCGTGGATGCCTACGGCGTGGGCACCTCGCTGGTCACCGGCTCCGGCGCCCCGACCGCGGGCTTCGTCTACAAGCTGGTGGAGCGGGACGGGGAGCCGGTCGCCAAGCGGTCGCTGCACAAGGCCAGCCGCGGCGGCGCCAAGACCGTCAGCCGGCTGTACGCCGCCGACGGCACCGCCGTCGCCGACGTGGTGCGCCCCGCCGGCCATACCGCCGCGCGCCCGGACCGGGAGCGGCTGCTGTCCGTGCCGCTGGTCCGCGGCGGCGCGAAGGTGGCCGAGACGCCGCTCGCGGAGGCCCGCGAGCACCGGGCCCGCAGCGTCGCCGAGCTGCCGCCGCAGGCGCGGGTCACCTCCCGCGGCGAGGTCGCCCTGGACGTGATCCGGGAAGGATGGGGCGATGCGCTCGCTGCACCGTGACGAAGCCGCCGCCCGCTCCGCCGACATCGCCGTGCTCGGCTACGAGGTGGACCTCGACCTGACGCGCGGTCCGGCGCTGTTCGGCTCCGTCAGCACCGTCCGGTTCCGCGCCCGGCGCGACGTCGCCGCGACCTTCGCGGAGATCACGGCGCCGTTCGTGTACGCCGCGGAGCTGGACGGCACACCGCTGGAGGTCCCGACCGACGCGAGCGAGGGCTTCCGGATCCCGCTGCGGGAGCTGGCCGAGGACAGCGAACACACGCTCGTGGTGCGGGCCGACTGCGCCTACTCCCACACCGGCGAGGGGCTGCACCGCTTCGTGGACCCCGCCGACGGGGAGGCCTACACCTACGCGCAGACGTTCATCTACGACGCGTCGCGGGTGTTCGCCTGCTTCGACCAGCCGGACCTCAAGGCGCCGCTGACGCTCTCGGTCACCGCGCCCGAGGAGTGGACCGTGCTCTCCACCGGGAAGCCCGCGCAGCCGCGTCCGGGCCGGTGGGAGTTCCCACGGACGCCGCCGCTCGCCACGTACTTCTCGGTCGTCGTGGCCGGGCCGTACGTCACGGTCGACGGCCGGCACGGCGACCTGGAGCTGGGCGTCCACTGCCGCCGCTCGCTGGCCGCCCACCTGGACGCGGACGAGATCCTCGAGATCACCCGCCAGTGCTTCGACGCGTTCGCGGGGCTGTTCGGCGTCGACTACCCGTGGGGCCGGTACGACCAGGTGTTCGTGCCGGAGTTCAACGCCGGCGCCATGGAGAACCCGGGCTGCGTGACCATCCGCGACGAGTACGTGTTCCGGTCGCAGGTCACCGAGGCCGAGCGGCAGACCCGCGCCGACATCGTCGCCCACGAGATGGCCCACATGTGGTTCGGCGACCTCGTGACCATGCGGTGGTGGGACGACCTGTGGCTCAACGAGAGCTTCGCCGAGTACCTGGGCTACCGGGTGCTCGCGGCGGCCACCCGGTTCACCGGAGCCTGGACGGAGTTCTGCACGAGCCGCAAGACGTGGGGCTACAACCAGGACCTGCTGCCGACCACCCACCCGATCGCCGGGCCCAAGAGCGACACCATCAGCGCGCTGCAGGACTTCGACGGCATCTCCTACGCCAAGGGCGCGTCGGCGCTGCGGCAGCTCGTGCACCACGTCGGCGACGACGCGTTCCTGACGGGGCTCCGGGCCTACATGCGGGCGCACGCGTTCGGCACCGCCACGCTCGCCGACCTGCTCGGCGCCATCGAGGTGGCCGCGGGTCAGGACCTGGACGCGTGGGCCCGGGTCTGGCTCGAGACGCCCGGCCTGTCGACCATCACCGCCGACGTGCGGGCCGCCGACGGGCTGGTCAGCAGGGCCGTCGTGCGGGCGACGGAGGACCCGCGTTTCCCCGTGGCGCGGCCGCACCACCTCACGCTCGGTATCTACGACGAGACGCCCGACGGCGATCTCGTGCGCCGCGAGGCCCCCTGGGTGCACCTGATGGGCAGTGAGCCGGTCGAGGTGCCCTCGCTGATCGGCCAGCCCCTGCCGGCCGTGGTGCTGCCGAACGACGGGGACGAGACCTTCGCGCGGCTGCGGCTGGACCGGCTCACCCTCACCGCGCTGGACTTCGGCGTCGACCGGCTTCCCGACAGCCTCGCCCGCGCCGTGTGCTGGGTGGCGCTGTGGGACGCGGCGAAGGAGGCCGAGCTCCGGGCCGGGCGGTTCGTCGACCTGGTCGCCACCAGCCTGGGGGGCGAGACGGACCCGTCGCTGCGGCGGCAGATCCTCGCCCAGGCAGGTCAGATGCTCGACGTGTACGGCCGGCCGGCGCTGCGGATCCCGCGCTCGGAGCGGTTCGCGGGGATCTGCCGGGCCCTCGCCGGGTCGACCACCGACGCCGACCTGAGCCTCGCCGCCACGCAGGCCTGGCTGCGGCACACGCCGGACGCCGGCGTGCTGCGGGGCGTGCTGGACGCCCCGGCGACCACCCTGCCGGCGGGGGTCCGGGACGACCCCGACCTGCGCTGGTCGGCGGTGGAGCGGCTCGCCGCGCTGGGAGCCGCCGACGAGGGGCTGCTAGCCGCCGAGGGCGTGCGCGACCCGTCGTCCCGCGGGCAGCTCGCGCTGGCCCGCGCCCGGGCGAGCCTGCCCACGGCCGCAGCGAAGGCACGCGCCTGGGACACGCTGCTCTCGGGCCGCGAGCCAGGGACCGGCCGGGCGCTCTCGCAGCACGAGCTGGCCGCCGTGGCGACCGGGTTCTGGCAGCCGCAGCAGGACGCCGTCACCGCGCCCTACGCCGAGCGGTACCTGACCGACGTGCACCGGCTGTGGGACCGGGAGAGCCAGGAGGTCGCACAGCTCTTGGTCCGGCGGCTGTACCCGACGCAGGTGGTCGACACCCGACTGCTGGCCGGCACGGACGCGCTGCTCGCCGGCGAGCTCCCCGACGGGCTGCGGCGGGTGCTGCTGGAGCAGCGCGACCTGGCCGGCCGCGTGCTGCGGACCCGGGAGGCCGACGCCTGAGCGGGCTCAGCCCTTGCCGGAGTCGGCCGTGTCCCCGCCGCGGTCGGCCCCGACCTGCTTGAGCTCGCGCTTCAGCACCTTGCCGGTGGCGTTGCGCGGCAGTTCGTCCAGGAAGACCACCTCCCGCGGCACCTTGTAGTTCGCCAGTTCCTTCTTGACGCGGCCGCGGACGGTCTCCGCGTCGAGCTGCTGCCCCTCGCGGGTCACGACGAACGCCACGAGCCGCTGGCCGAACTTCTCGTCCGGAACGCCGAGGACCGCCGCCTCCTCGATCTCGGGCTGGGAGGCCAGCAGGTTCTCCACCTCGCCGGGGAACACGTTCTCGCCGCCGCTGACGATCATGTCGTCATCGCGGCCGGTGACCTGCAGCCGGCCGTCGCCGTCGAAGCAGCCCATGTCGCCCGAGGACATCAGGCCGCGGACGCGCTTCTTGTCGCCCCCGCCCGTGTAGCCGTCGATGAGGAGTGGGCTGCCGATGAAGATCCGGCCGACCTCGCCGTCCTGCACCGCCCGGTCGTTGTCGTCGAGCAGCTCGACCTTCACGTTGCGGATCACCCGGCCCGCGGTGCCGGGCGTCGACCGCAGGTCGCGCGGCGACGCGACGCTCACGTACCCGACCTCCGTCGAGCCGTACAGGCTGTAGATCACGTCCCCGAACGCGTCCATGAAGCGCTCCGGCAGGTCACCCGGCAGCGCCGAGCCGCTGCTGCCGACCACCCGCAGGCTGCGGACGTCGTAGCGCTGCCGGACGTCCTCCGGCAGGTCCGCCATCCGCTGCAGCATCACCGGCACGACCGCCAGCACGGCCGCGCCCGTCTCCTCGACGAGCGCGAGGGTGCGCTCGGGGTCGAACGTGCGTGGCAGCACCAGCGTGCACTCGAGCACCAGCGCCACGGCCAGGTTCGCCAGCCCCCACGCGTGGAAGATCGGGCAGGCGATCACCGTCGTGTCCCCGGCCTTGAGCGGCATGCCGTCGAGCAGGCTGGCGGCCACCGCCGTGGAGGAGCCGCCGCGCGCCGCGCCCTTGGGGGTGCCGGTCGTGCCCGACGTCAGGATGATCAGCTTCGATTCGCGGCCAGGCTTGCCGGGATCCGCGCCGGCGTACTTCTCGATCAGCTCGTCGATGCAGGTGGCGCCCTCGCCGACCTCGCTCTCGACCCAGCCCACGACCCGCAGCCGCCCGGCGGCCGCGTCGTCGACGATGTCGAGGAACTCCTGGTCGTGGATCACGGCCTTCGCGTCGTGCCGCTCCATCACCTCGGCGGCCTGGGGCCCGGCGAAGCCGGTGTTCAGCAGCAGCGCGTCCGCGCCGACGTGCGAGAGCGCCGCCAGCGTGATCACCATGTGCCGGCCGTTGCGCAGCAGGACGCCGACCTGGTCGCCCTGCTGGACGCCGAGCTCCCGCAACCCGGCACCGAGCGCCCGCGCCTGGGCGGCGATCTCGGCGTACGTCAGCTGGCCGGCGTCGTCGATGACGGCGATCCGGTCGGGGCAGCGCACCGCGCCGACGGCCAGCGCAGCGGCGAGCGTGGGCCCGTAGCGCAGGAACGCGGCGCCCATGCGGGCCAGCTTGTCGGGCCGGACGGGCGCCAGCAGCCCCGTGCGGGCGATCGTGGTGACCGTGCCGCCGATGGTGCGCGCCTGCTCCGCGACGCCCGTCACCGTGCTCCCGACCGTCCGCGTGATGTCCAAGGCTCCTCCTCGAGTCCCGCGCATCCTGCCGCACGGCCACCGACGCCGCCGTACAGGGGGTGCGGTAGATCACCCTAGGGCCCGGGCGCTTCCCCACCCACGCCGGCGCCCTTCCGACGAAGTGACGTAATGCTGGTCACAACGCCACTGTCAGGGCAGCCTCGGGGTGCCATGCTGCCGCGTACGCGTGCCCGCGCGATCCCGGCGCGCCCGACCCGCCAGGAGGCGTCCGCACCGTGCGACTGCAGCCCCGCACGCCCCGCGCCCGCCGGTTCCTGCCGCTGGCGGCCCTGCTGACCGCGGTCCTCGCGGGCGGCGTCGCCACGGTCTACGCGAGCGGCACGAACGGGCCGACGGCGCTGCGCAGCGACGCTCAGCCCGCCGTGCTGTCCCCCGCCCCGGCTGCCACCCCGGCGCCGCTGGCGACGGTGACGCCGACCGCTGCGGCCACAGCGGCGCCCGTCGCCACGCCCACCCCGGCCCGCGAGACCGATCTGCTGGCCGCCGGTTCCTTCGGGCCCGTCGTCCTGGGCGTGCAGCAGCGACTGACGGCCCTCGGGTACCGACCCGGCCCGGTCGACGGCCACTACGGGGCCCAGCTCGCGTCGGCGGTCATGGCGTTCCAGAAGCACGAGGGGCTCGCGCGCGACGGCCAGGTGGGCCCTGGCGTGCGGAGCCGCCTGGCGGCGCCCACCGGGGCCGGTCCCGTGAGCGGCCAGCCGGTGCCGCGCATCGAGGTGGACCTCGCCCGCCAGATCGCGTTCGTGGTGACCGGCGCCGGCACCACGATCCTCAACGTGAGCAGCGGCTCCGACGCCATCTACACCGACCCGCGGAGCCACCAGCAGGTCCAGGCGTCCACCCCGACCGGCAGCTACCGGGTCCAGCGGCGCCTCGACTACCCGGAGGTCGCGCCGCTCGGCACGCTCTACCGGCCGCTGTACTTCTACGGCGGGTGGGCGGTGCACGGGGCCGAGGCGGTCCCGGCCTACCCGGCGTCGCACGGCTGCGTGCGCGTCAGCGACGCCGACCAGGACTGGCTGTTCCCGCAGGTTTCCGTCGGCACCACGGTCGTGCTCTACGACGCCAAGCACCCCGTCGGCGTGCAGGGCTTCACCGGGCAGACCGGCAGCGGGCCACCCCCGCAGGGCGAGGGCACCGCCCCGGGTGCCGACGGCCCGACGGCGACGGCCGCGCCAAGCGTGGCGCCGCCGGTCACGGCCAGCCCGGTCGCCGGGGCGTGAGCGGGGCGCGGTCTCAGGCTCGGCAGGCCGCTCACGCTGCCCGGCGCAGTTTGCTGGGCGACGGGGTGTTCGGACGGCCACCGCGCTCGTGCGACAACTGTGCCGGCCCTGCGGCGAGAGCGTCCGCCAGGGCCACCAGCTGCTCGACGTCGGCGTCCAGCCCCGCAGCCTCCGGCAGGGCGACTCCCACGGTCGCGGACCTCGGCGCGGCTCCGGCCCGGTACGCGGCCAGCGCGCCGCAGAGGTCTGCCGCGACGGCAGAGCTGGACGGCCTGGGGTGGCTAGCGGGGCAGGAAAGATACGGGCTGATCCGAACCAGCCCGTCACGGCACTCGATGACGCGGCGATAGTAGCGCCGGTGTACCGACCCGCCGGAGGGCTCCACGCCCTCCAGTGCGTCCTGAGGGAAGGCCTGGTGCAGCACCGTCCAGAGCGGGGCCAGCCGGTGAAAGTCCCGGCGATGCCGCCACCAGAGGCGACAGGCGGCAAGCCGCATCGCCACCACCGGGTAGCTGATCCCGACGGCGAACAGGGGTACAGCGACGCCGAGCGTCGCCGCAGCCGCGAGGACCAGCGGCCGAGGGACAGCCGCCCCCCGCCACGCAGCCGCGGTGAAGCCGAGTCTCTGGAGGCAGGCGATCACCATGCCCGCCAATGACCCCGCCGTCAGCCACAAGCCCGTCGAGAGCGGACGACGGGAGAGCCGCGCATACCGAACCGTCCAGCGCAGGGCAGCTCCGAGGCCGTACACGAGGTAGCAGCCGGCCACCGCGTAGAACAGCGCCACCTGCCCGACGCGCAGGTCCGCCACGCGATAACCGCGCCCCCGCACCCCTTGCGGTGTCGCGTACATGGTGACGGTGAGCAGGATCAGCGCGAGAGCCAGGGGCACCGCCTCCCAGCGGATCCGGGACACGGCCCGGTCCAGCGCCGGCGTTTCCGAGTGGATGTAGAAGCACAGCAACAGGTACACCACCACGAGTAACAGCAAGTTCTGCAGGAGACTGCCGGTACCGACTGCGACGTGCGCGTCCACCCACCGGCGGATGACGGGTACGCCCAGGACGTGCGACGCAGCGGCGCACCCGAGGCACGCCGTCATCGCACGGAGGGGCCGATCCGTGCGGGCGTCGAGCAGCTGTCGCACCTTCCAGAGGAGTGCGAGGACCACGAGGACGCCCGTGAGGACCGCAGCGGGCGTCACAGCCGGCCCGGAGGCTCGCCCAGCACCGCTCGCACGCGACGAAGCCCCGGGTCCGTCGCTGGGGGCGGGCGCCGGGGCTCGATCACCGAGACCCACTCGGCGATGATGGTGGCGAAGAGTTCCGCCTCCCGTTCACACTCCCGCCCGTACGAACAGCTGCAGGGGCGGCGGCCGGCTCCTCCGGGCAGTGGGCCGCAGTGCAGCGGGTCGGCTGCCCCGGTGGGTTCGTGCCCTGCCAGCATGTGGCCCACCTCGTGCAAGATGATGTGCTCCTGGTGCGCCGGGCTCGTCTCGCGGTGGTAGAGGATGTAGTCGGCCGACGGGCTCGCGATCCACACGCCGAACGGCCCGGGCATCGGCATGGTGTGGGCCACCAGGCGCAGTGGGCGTCGCCGCCGCTCCCCGACGAGGCGACAGAGCTCCTCGATGCGCACCGGGGCCAGCACCCCCAGCGTCTTCAGTTGCTCCCGGCAACGACGGCGCAGCGCCCGTTCCCGCACCTGCTCCTCCGTCCGGCGCCCGCCGATGTCCAATCGCTGCCCCACAGCTGGCGGCTCACCGTCCTCGTTCCGGCGTGTCGATCTGGGAGGCCCGCCGCTCCGCCTGCTCCAGGCGGTACACGACGTCGAGGAGATCCATGACCTGCATGCGGCGCTCGTACGAGAGCTCACCGGCTCGCATGGCCATCAGCCGCAGATCGTGGCTCCCGACGGCGGCGGCGAGTCTGGCCTGTTCCCTCGCCAGCCGATCGAGCTGTCCTTCGACCCGTCGGGCGACCTCGTCATCGAAGAAGTAGGCCGTCGGTATCCCGAAGAAGGTGGCCAGCGCCTCGAGGTGGCGGAGCGTCGGGTTGGTCTTGCGACCCTTGCGCAGCTGCCAGATGTAGCTCTGCGACACACGGACGCCGGTCGCGACGATCGCCGCGGCCACGTGCTCGTTGCTGTACTCGGCAGCGCCCTCGGGACGGATGGTGGCGAAGAGCCGGTTCAGCCGGTCGGCAAGCGTCGGCCGCGCTCCCTGGTCGGTCATCGCAGCCCCTTGCGCCCCACCGCTCGGCCCTGATGGCAGCCCGACGCTACACCGCACGACCTGGCCCCGTCTTCTGAGATGAAAGCGCGCCCGTCGGCTGGTGCCCCGCGAGACCGGGCCCGGAAGGGTCATGCCGCACGACTCAGGGAGTCGACCCCACTAGCGACGAAGCTCTCCTGAACGATAGCTTCACAGCAGTTGAGATCGGCGCGGAGCTGAACCACAGCTCGCGCCGCACGACGGGCCCGCCTTCCGCAACACGGATGCGGCGCCCGAGGACGTCCAGGGGGCAGAACCACGTGACCATCCGTACCTGGATCTGCGCTTCGGACCGGTTGTCGTGCGCGGGCCTGGGTGCCTTGCTCGAGGGACAGGACGACCTGCAGGTCGTCGGGACGTCCGTGGCCGTCGAGGAGGCGGTCCGCGGCATCCGACGGACGGGCGCCACCGTCGTCATAGCGACGTTGGCTCGCGAGGTCCGCAGCTACCGGGCCCTGGCTGCGGCAGCCAAACTCGTCACGTTCGCCGACGCCGCAGACCTCGTCTGTCCGGCCGAGGTCCTGCAGCTCAACGCCCGCGCCGTCCTGCCCGCCGGCGGTTCCCCGGGCGAACTCATGCACGCGATTCGGCTGGTTGACGCCGGTGACGCGCTCCTGCTGCCGAGGGCGGTGAGCGAGCACGTAGCCTCGGTGCTCCGGACGACGGCGGAGGCGCGGGACGCCGCGACCCTGTCCGTGCTCACGGCCCGGGAGGCCGAGGTGCTGACGCTCCTGGCGCAGGGGTGGTGCACCGACGACGTCGCCGCCGACCTCGTCCTGTCCAGAGCCACCGTGCGATCCCACGTGCACCACATCCTGCAGAAGCTCGAGGTCCGCAGCCGCAGCCAGGCCGTCGCGTTGGCGTGTAAGGCCGGAATCCTCATGCCCCACCACGACGCCGGCCGGTCCCCGGGGCCCACCCTTCACGCCCAGCGGGTTACCTCACCGACCGGGAGCGCCGCGCGGCGCTGACCTGCCACCGCGCGGCACCCCTCAGCGTCAATTGCTACCGGGATTCCCCCAACCACCTGACAGCCGCTTCAACAGGTCAGGGTCACGACGCTTCCGCCTGCCCAGGCGAGGGCCCAGCCCCTTGGAGCCGATCACCTTGCGCAAGGGGGGTTCCCTGCCCACTGACTTTCTCCGGAAGAGACCCATTCCGCACTCCTTCCTGACGCTGCGTGCCCCGCAGCCGGGGACGCGCCTTTCAGAGCCACCCCATCGCGCGAGCGTGGCGGACGGCGCCGACCCGGTTGTCGACGCCGAGCTTGGTGATGGCGGACGAGATGTAGTTGCGCACTGTTCCCTCGTGCAGAGCGGCGGCGCGGGCGATGCTCGAGAGGGGACGGCCGTCCTCGGCGAGCCGCAGCATCTCCAGTTCCCGCGGTGCGAGCGGGCAGTCGCCGGCGAACACCGCATCCGCCGCCACCTGCGGGTCGAGGTACCTGCCGCCGCCGTGGGCCTCCCGGATCACCGCCGCCAGCCGGCTGCCGGAGACGTCCTTGGTGATGAACCCCGCCGCGCCCGCTTCGACCCCGCGGCGGAGGTAGCCGGGACGGCCGTGGCTGGTGAGCAGGACGACCGCCAGGTGCGGCTGACGAACACGGAGCGTGGCTGCCGCCGTCAGCCCGTCCATCCCCGGCATGTCGATGTCGAGGAGCGCCACGTCGCACGCCGTTTCGGCAGCGCGGGCCACCGCCGCCTCACCGTCGGGCGCTTGCGCGACCACTTCGATGTCCGGCTCGAGCGACAGCAGGGTCGCCAAGGCGGTCCGCACGAGTTCCTGATCGTCCGCGACCAGTACCCGGATCACCGCACGCCTCCGGCGCTCGGGGCGGCCTCCGGAACTCCTCGCACTGTGGGCCCGGGGACGGCCGCGCCGGGGATGTGCGCCACCAGATGGAACTCGCCGCCCGTCCGCTCACCCAGCAGCGACCCACCCAGGGCCGCCAGCCGCTCGGTGAGCCCGGCGAGCCCGTTGCCAGGCCCTGGCACCGGACGGCCCACCGGCGGCCGTACACCGTCGTTCGTGATGGTCAGCTCCGCGCCCGAGGGGCGGATCCGGACGTTGATGCCGCACCAGGTCGCCACGCTGTGGCGCAGGACGTTCGTGACACCCTCCCGGATAACCCAGCCGAACGCCTCGCGCACCGGTTCCGGCAGACCGTCCGGAACCGGGTCCACGGCACAGCGCACCGAGGCGGCCTCAAGCACGCTGACCGCCTCCTCGACCTCGGCGCCCAGCTCGTGCCCCCGGTAGCCGCGGACGATGGCCCGCGTATCCGCCACCGACTGCCGGGCGAGGTTCGCGACCGCAGTCATCTCCACCGCGGCGGCACACGGGTCGCGCGTCACGAGCCGGGCCGCCACCTCGCCCTTCAACGCGATGACGCACAGGCTGCGCCCCAGGACGTCGTGCAGGTCGCGCGAGAAGCGCAGTCGTTCCTCCACGACCGCCAACCGGGCCAGTTCGCCGCGGTTGCGGTCCAGGACCCGCGTGAGGAGGAGCAGCCTTCCAGCCGCGTAGACGACGGCCATGACGATCAGCGCCCGGCCCATCAGCTCGGCACGTTGGCCGCCGGTCAGATCCCGCCGCAGCAACGCCGCATAGAGGCAGCCGACACTCAGCGCGACGAGCCCCACGGAGCGCCAGCGGGTGAGGAGAAAGGCGGCGGCCCCGCCGAACAGGGCAGGCAGGGAGATGACCGCTGGACCGAAACGCAGGTAGAGCGCCAGCGCCAGGTACCCGGCGGCGACCAGCTCCCACGGCTTGCCCCGTGCCGGCGCTTCCTCTGCACCCCGCCACACGGCGAGGACGATCAGGACCGAGAACGCCACGATCCCCGGCAGGGCCAGCGACAGCGCGCCGGGCCCCAGATGTCCGAACCCGCCCGTGAGCAGCGGCTCCGCGCCGTAGCCCACGCAGAGCACGATCAGCGGCACGGTGCCCGAGCGGGCGGCGAGAGCCAGCCGTCCTGCCATGCCGTCCTCCCCAGTCCGTCCGTGGACCTGACAGCGTTGTACCCGCCCGGCACAGGCTCGCCCAGGCTCCCCCTGGGCGGGCCGATCGGTCGACCTCAACCCGAGCGGTGTGGATCCCATCGAAACAGGCGTCGCGCCAGGGTCCAGCCGATGGCGGTCCAGGCAAGCATGATGCAGACGGCGCCGAGGCAGGCACGGAAGGTTCCGGCCAGTCCGAGCGGTGCGCCCGTCCCGATCAGGCGCACGAGCGCCCCGTGCGATGCGAAGTCGCGACCCAGGTAACCGGTGCGCAGGACGCTGACGACAGGGGACATCGGGAGATAGGCCGCCACCTCGCGCAACGGTCCCGGCAAAGAGCCGATGGGCGTGTAGATGCCCGAACAGAACATGAACAGAACCATGACCGGCGTGACGATCCACATGGCGGTGCCGGCGCCGGGGAGCACCCCGGAGATCCCGACCGCGAGCACCGCGAACATCAGCGACCCCAGCAGGATCCCGCCTACGACGAGTACGGCGTTGCTCGGCGCACCCGCCCCCAGCACAACGACGGCATACGTCATGAGCACCAGCGCGACCAGGCAGCTTGGAACCGCTGCCGCGGCGCCCTCACCCAGGAAGATGGAGCTGTCCGGGAGCCCCGAGCATCGCAGCCGCTTGTAGATGAGGGCATCCCGACGGGAGGTCACCGCGTTCACCAGGTTGTAGACCGTGAAGAAGAGCGCAAAGGCCATGAATCCCGTGATGATGAACACCGATCGCCGTGCTCCGTCGACCGGCGCGGCGCCGACGGCCTCCGTGGGCATCATGATTCCCAGTCCGAGTGGTACCAGCGTCCCCGTGAGCGCGATCCCGATGCGCTTGACATAGACCTGCGTCGACAGCCGGAACTGCGCCCACGTGTAAGCGGCCCAGGTCATCGCACAGCCTCCCCTTTTTCGGCGATGTCCAGGAAGACGTCCTCGAGGGAGCCTGGGTCCACCCGTAGGTCGCCGAGAACGACTCCCCGCGCGTCCGCCCAGCTGAGCAGCCTCACCAGGGTCGACTGTGGCTGCGGCGTGCGCAGGTGCACCACCCCCCGCTCACAATGCGGCGCGGCGTCGGCGAGCGGAGGAAGGTCGCTCAGGGCGATGTCCGCAGGGAGCCGGAAGGAGATGGCGGCCTCGCCCCGCGAGACCACTTCGGCCAGCGTGCCCTGTCGTACGAGCTGCCCGTGGTCCAGAAAGGCCACGGTGTCCGCCAGGTACTCGGCCTCCTCCATGTAATGCGTGGTGAGCAGGATGCTGGTCCCTGCCTCGTTCAGGCGCTGCAGGAGGCGCCAGCAGCTACGTCGCGCCTCGGGGTCGAGGCCCGTCGTGGGCTCATCCAGGAAGAGCAGCTCGGGGGTGCCGAGCAGCGCGAGGCACAGGTCCAGCCGGCGTCGCTCACCGCCGGACAACTGCCCCACGCGTGTCCGGGCTTGCGCCTCAAGGCCCCCCAGCTGAAGTGCCTCGCCCCGCTCCCGGGCACCCGGGGTGAACCTCCGCCAGGCGTCGACCGTCTCCTGGACGGTCAGATCGTCGAAGAAACCCGCTGACTGGAGCATTACGCCGACCCGGGGGGCGATGAGCCGCCGCTCCCCGCGGGGATCCGCCCCCAGGACCCGCACGCGACCGGCGGTCGGGGCGACGTTGCCCAGCAGGACGTCGAGCGTCGTCGTCTTGCCCGCGCCGTTGGTGCCGAGAAGGGCCAAGATCTCGCCCCGGTGCAGCGCGAAGGAGACCCCGTCGACGGCGCGGACGTGCCCGTACTCCTTCCGCAGCTCGTTCACTTCAAGAACCATCTCGGCCATGAGGCGAAAGTACGGACCCGGCGGTGGCCGCGCCCAGTCACGGACGTCATGAATGCACGCTGCGTCGCGCGGGGTCCCGATGGTGACATCCGTCATGGTCCACCGGCTGCGCACCGGCCCCAGAGGGCACGCGCGATCGTCGCCTCCGCGCGGGGGAACACCCCGAGGCGGTTGTTCGCGAGGTGGATGTGATCGAACAACACGCTCACCCGGCGACTGGGCAGCACTGTGACGCCGACGCCGTCCTGGCCCCAGAAGAGCTCGGTGCACCGACCAAGGGCTGCGTCCAGCGTTGGATCCGCCGTCACGCGGTCGGCCTGCTCCAGGATCCGACTGCCCTGCGAATTCTCGGGGGGTCGGTTCGGACCGGACCGCGCCGCACCGGACGGGAGCGCCGGACCACCGGACCAGTACCAGGCGTACTGATGCAAGAAGCCCACTTGCTGGGCCACCGGGAGACCTGACACCAACTGCGCCAGATGAGCTGCAGCAACACCGACCCGGGAGCCGCCGCCGCGAAGCAGCCACGTGAGCGCGAGCTCGCTCGTCGCCTGAAACAGCGCCTCGGAGCGGTACAGGGCGGGACCCGTGCCGAACTTCCAGGTCTCAGGCGCATACAGCCCCTTGGCGTAACCCGTGCAGAGCGGCATCGGCTCCCGCTGCGTCCGGGTCAGCTCGTCGTCGAGGACTGCTTCCACCTCACTCAGCCGGGAGGGGGACGTCGCCAGACGCAGTCGGACGTGCAATCCGGTGGCGTCCAGGAAGCGCAGGAAGAACCAGCGCAGCCCTCCGCCGTCAGTCGCCCGGGGCACCGCGAGCCGCGCCAGCGCCGGGATCACCACCCCCCGCAGCAGCGGGTCACCCGCGCCGCCCGGAGGCACTGCGATGCGGTAGTACACCCAGTCGTCGTTCGGGCCCGCGTGACCCGTCGGGCCCTCAGGCACACCGGACCATCCCGAGCTGCTCGGTGACCCTCGGCCGACCCTCCGCGTCGCGCAGCCAGTGCTCGGACCGACTGGGCAAGGCCTCCACCACGTCGACCGTCTCCACGTCGTCGCCCAGCCGTCCCAGCGCCCCCCAGATGGTGTGCGGATGCCGCATCCCCAGCCACTGCGGCTTCTGCTTCACGACCCGCCCGCCGCGCCGGCCCACCGCTGTCACGAACACCTCCTCGGGCAGTCCGTGTGCCTCCTGCCAGCGCAGGACGTCGGCAAGCGCGCCCAGTGCCGACCGGCCACTGTTCGGCGTGGGAACGTCCCGGACGGGGAAGCTCCAGCGCGCCCTCGCCCACACGATGCGCTCCCGCGTGACCCGTGGGTGGACGACGACCTCCGCCCGCCCGCCGTCATCCCAGAGGTTGCGGTCGCGGTCCACCCTGCCGATCACCGTCCACGGATTCGAGAGGAGACACAGCAGCCGGGGTACGCCGTGCAGCAGGTGCGGGGGCGTCGCCCCACCGCAGGCGAAGGCGACCGGATGTCCGTTGCCGTCGGCTACCTGAAGCGTCCCCGACGCCGGGTCGTGCGCAACGGTGAAGGCGGGAAGGACACTGGAGGCGGTGCCGTCGGCGAGGTCCCCGGGGCACCGGAGTCGGGGCACCGCCGGCAGCGCGGGACGCTGAAGATCCGTCCAGTCCGCGGCCGCGCACACCTGGTAGGTCGTGCAGGCCGGGTGCAGTGCGGCCTGCCAGGCGGCCAGGGGGCCGGCGAGGACCTCGCACACCGTAGGCAGCCCCGCCCAGCGCGCGACGAGACCGAAGCCACCCGAGTGCACTGCGTTGATGACCGTGCGGTGCTGGCCGGTTGCCACCTGCGCCGGCCCCGCCGCCGCTACCTGGAAGAAGAGCGCGTAGCTGGCGCTCGCCGCAGTGCCGTACCCACACAGCCGGGCAGGATCCGCGGCCGTGGCGCGGTCGATCCGGGGCGCCAGCCGGGTCAGCGCCGCGGCGTCGACCCCGACGAGGAAGGCATACAGGAAGTCCAGCAACTCGACCCCTGTTGCTCCGCAACCGTGCCGGTTGATGAAGCACCGCACCAGCTCGTCGTACACCGGCGAGCGCCAGGTGTGCGGCGCCAGCCACCGGACGCTGGTCGCGAGGTCCTCCCGCACGGTGGGAGGCAACGCGGGTGACTCCCCCAGCTGAGCCGGCCCCGCAGCGGACACCTCATGGAACAGCGGCAGCTCCGCCAGCCAGGCTGGGACCGGGCTCCCCAAGGCGCCGAAGGCGTCCCGTATGGCACCTCTGGCCACCGTGACAGCGGCGCAACGTTCGGACGCGTCGCGGACGACCACGCGGAGTTCCTGTTCCCGCAGCTCGTCCAACGCGGCGGCGAGTGCGGCGAGACCGCGCGGCAGCCGATCCCGCGCCCAGCTCGCCAAGGCATCGAAATCGCAGCCGGCGCCCAGCTGCCACGGGGCGACGGGCTGCAGCAGACCGACCTCCAGCAGCCGGCGCGGCAACCCCTCGTCCTCGCCGGCCCGCCGCGCCACGAGCGCCCGGCAGTCGTCCCACGGGACGGCGGTGTCCGGCAGCCCCTGCACTAGGTGCGCGTAGCGCGTGCACTCCGTCAGCTCATCGAGGCGGACCGCCGTTCGCCCGGCCACCGTCCGGATGGGAAGCACCGCGAACCACCGGTCGCCCAGGCGGCGTAGCCCGTGAGCGACAGTCACGTCGAGCATCCGGACCGCCTGCGGATGCCAGACGCACGCGAGAAGCAGCGCTGCTGCCACCGGCCGCGCCGAGCGCAGATCCGACTTCCCGGTATCGCCCGGCGTGGCCCACCGGACCGAACCTGTTCCGCCACGGGACCGTCGTTCCGCCCCCCAGCCCGAAGCGGCGACGGTGGTCAGCGTGCTCGATGGACTCGTCTTCACCGCGACACGCGTCAGGTACGCGGTGGCGGTGCATGCAGCGCGTGACCATGGCTCGTCGGGCAGCGGGGAGCCGAGGAGTCGACGGGTGAACACCGGACTCGAGAGCGCGAGGCCCGCGGCCAGGGTCGGCTCGCACAAGTGGTGCTGCAGTGCCTTCGCTGCCCGAGAGACCTCCGCAGCGAAGCAGGCCGCGGCCGCATCCTCCGCTGCGTGATGCAGCTCCCGCACGCTCCGCCACGCCGCCAGGTCGTGGCCCACCGCGGGCAGAAGGTGCGGCCCCAGCAGGGCGACTCCCCGCACACTCCGGTCGGACCACCGCCCGTTGTGAACATCACGCCGGAGTGCAATGGCGGTCCGCCGCAGCACGGGTTCCGGTAGCAGGGGGACAAGTGCGTGCAGCCCGTCAGCCAGGCGATCGGCGAGCCGGAGGGCCTCCGTGCCCGCGGCGTCCGCCCGTGCGACCGCGTCCAGCGTCTCGGGAGCCAGCAGATCGTCCAGCGCCGCCACCGGCACACCTGCGACCCGGGACACCACCACGGGTAGGACGGCACCGTCCACCTGTTCGGCCGGCGACAAGGTGCCGATGTCCGGTACGCGCGGGGTCACGGGGCGGCCCGCCTGCGCCTGCCCAACTCGGCCTGGGCGGCCGTGCCCCACCCGGGATCGTTGACCGGCTGCCACGCCGGTGGCAGCGGCCGCGGTGGCGCATCTGACGCGACGAGTGGGCGGCTCCCCAGCAGGAAGTCGCCGACGCTCGACTCCTGCAGGTATTCGAGGCCGAGCACCCTGGCCGCAAGGTCCGCGTCGCCGCTCCCGAGCCCGCACGGTGCCAGCGCCATGGCCGTGGCCACCAGGTACATCGTCTGGTACAGCACGCCAACGTGCTTCAGGGTCACCGAGTAGGCGATCGCCCGATACTTCCACGACAACCGTTGAAACCGGGACGTGATCGTTATCAAGACATCCGGGTCAGCCTGGAGTCCGGTCGCGACGGAGGCAACGTGCAGCATCGCTCTACGGTCGGCCGGATCAGCATTGACCAGGAACAGCTGGTGACCCACCGGGTCGTAGTAATACGCCCCGGGAGCCACGCCGGCGCACCGCTGGACGGTGACGTACAGCTCGAGCTCGTAGGCCGCGCCGCCGCACGGGTAGGGGCGGGTCGTGGCCTCGTACGGTGTGGCCTCGGAAGGTCCGTAGCGTGCCCGGACGCGGCTAGTTCGGTACAGGAACTCCCCCAGCTGCGCGACGGTCATCGGCTCGCTCGCGTACTGCCGGACCGACGTACGCGCCTCGAGCACACTCGTGAGGGCGGGGTCGCGCGACAGCACCTCCTCGAGGACGGGTCGGGGCAGTGCGAGCCCCGGTCCGGCGGGCGGTTCCTTCACCGCGGGTTGCGGGGGCAGCTCCCCGCGGTAGGGGAAGATGCCGCCGAACGGCTGGTCGAAGCGTCCGCTGCGGGCCCGCGCGTGTACCAGCAGGTCGTGGAAGTCCCACTGCCGCAGGACCGAGTCGGTGTCGGAGGGAAACTCGGGTTGCGACCCCGGCCCGGAGCCGGGTCCGGACGTCGCCGCGACCTCGACGAGGCCCACTCCTGCCAGGAGGCCCAGCAGCGCCCCCACCGCTGCGGCCGAGAGCGGCCCCACCAGATCGCGGCCTCGGCGCGGCCTCCCCAGGGCAGCGACCAGGTTCCGCGCCGCCGCATCCGCGAGCCTCACGCGGTGCTTGGCCGTCGGCGACTCCACCACGAGCTCACCGCCGTGACTGCGCAGCAACGTGAACTTGGTGAGCCGGACCGGAGCGTCAAGGGACACCTCGATCACCCGGTCCACGGCGTCCCGCGCTGTCACCTCGACGGTCACCAGCGTCCGTCCGTCCGCCACCAGGAACCGCTCGAACAGCGGTCCCGCGCTGACGGCGATACGCGCCAGTTGCCCGGCCTCGGTGGGCGGTAGCTGCGCCGCAGCCCTGCGCAGCTGGACCGGGTGGCTCTTCATCCGGTCGAGCAGGTCGCCGACCACATCGGCGACTCCCCGCAACGCCAGGGACCCCACCGGGCTCAGCAGCCGGACCACGCGGCCGTCCCGTTGCAGGATCACGTCCCCACGCAGCCCGACCGGCGTGTCATCCACGTCGGGACTGGCAGGGCTTGTCGCTACGGACGCGCTCACAGGAACATCGCGATGGGGTTCAGGGCCGCCTCCGGCGTCGGCTGCGCCAGCCAACCCTGCGCCACCGGAACGTCGTAGAGCCGCCCAGGCGCGAACCGGGCCCAGAAGTGGCGCATGCCGGGTACCAGGACCTTGACCACGGGCAGCCCGATGTCCGGCCGGGTCTGGTCCAGCACGAGCATCTCCATGCCGACGCCCTCCACGATGCGCTGCGCCAGCCGCACGTCCTCGGCCAGATCGGGGCTGCTGGCATCCGAGTAGTCGGCGGCCGTGCGCACGGTCCCCGGGGCGGGCAGGAGGTAGGGCTGGTCCGCGATGGTGGCCGTCCGCCACCAGTGCTGTTGCTCGGGATCGGGGAACGCGTAGGCGTCGCTGTCCGCCGTGACCTGCAGGACCGCGGGCAGGAACTGGTTCATCTCCGTCATCGCCCGAGAGATGGCGATCCTGACGTCGAAGTGCGAGCCGAACGCGATCAGGATGTCCTCGGCTGGCTTGTCGATCCGCCGGGAGACGGTGACGACGGCGGGCACGCCCAGGTCTGTCGTGAGGTCGAGGGCCCAGGCTTCCCGGTTGGCCTCCCGGTAGCGGTCCTGCCACCGCGTGAAGTACGGCTCCCCGAAGCTCGCAAGATCGATCCCAGGGCGGGGGAGCGTGTTGTACCACCACAGCGCGACGCTGTCCCGCTCGACGAGCTCCAAGAAACCCTGCACCACGGCGTCCTCCAGCGAGGTGCCGGCTGCATTGCCGTTCGAGTCCGCCCCGGCGTACCTGTTACCGGCCCGGAGCGGATAGCCGAAGAACAGACTCGCCGTCGGCAGGTAGCGCATGCGCTGCCGCGTCAGCGACCACACGGGTGTCCAGGCGATGTCCTGCTCGGGGTCGAACGGGTCGCAGACGCGCTGGAAGTGCGAACCCCGGCCGTTCCACTCGTCTCGCGCGGCGAACTGCGCATCGCTGAACTGGTGCAGCTCGTTCGGGGCGATCGCCCGTTCCGGTCCGAGCCCGGCGTACGACGCGGTGATCATCGCCTCGTCGCCGCGGTACAGGCCGCTGTACCGCTCGATCGCCTCCCCGATGGCCGAGGCCCGGGCCTGGACGTCGCTCATCCCCTTGCCCGACGCGGCGCTGCGCAGACCCGCGCGGAGATCCGAGACGTGCGCCATCGGCACGGCGAAGTTCTGCCCGGCGTGGTAGGCGTGGAGTCCAGGCATGGGCATGGGCATCTTGACGAGCTGCTTCACGGGTCCCGTGATCGGGCTGACGAGTGGCTCGTAGGCGGCGAGCAGCTGCTCCGGCGACCCAGCGCGGTGACCCCCGTCGGCCACGTCCGCCTTCGGCCGACTCATCAGCCGGATCGGCTCCCGCTGCAGCCGCGCCTGCAGGCCGGGGTCTCCGCACGCCCGGCACTGGGGTCGCCGGGTCAGGACGTGCCGCCGCAGGCCCAGCTCGACGAGGTCGAGGGTGACGACCTCCGCACGCCTGTAACCGCTACCGGCATCCGGGCCCGCGGCAGCGGGCGGCACCTCCAGCGCACCGGCGAACCACGACGCGGCCTGCAACGCCGCGAGCCGGGCGCCGATCGCTCGCGTCGCGGGCAGATCGGCCAGGGCGGTGACCGGCGGCGAGGCCAACCCGTTCCGCTGCTTCAGGTAGGTCATGACCATCTGGTTGGAGCTCAGCCGTGCAGCCAGGCAGAACCAGCACGCGGTGCGGCCAGGCTCGAAGACCGGGCCCGCCCAGACCATCCCGCCGATCGGCTTCGCGAGGAGCCAGGCACGGCCCGCGCCGAGCGCCCGCTCGTTGAAGGCTTGCAATTCGGGGTTGAGGTAGTCGTCCACGAGGACGACCGTCAGCGCGGCAGGATCACCGGTGGCGCCACGCACACTCAGACCGGCCTCCTGCGCGGCCTCCCGAAAGCCAACGGTGTCCACGTCCCCCAGCCGGACCAACTCCACTGAGCCGACCCCCACCGCACTCAGCGCCGCGTCGCCGCCCAGGCCGTGCATCTCCCAGAAGCCAGCCGCACGGTGGTCTACCTCGGCCGCAACGTCCACGACGTGCCCCGCCTCGACGAGCGTGTCCAGGACCGCATCGACGCGGGCCGCCGGGTACTCGGCGGCCAGGGCCGCGGCGACCTCCGCCCGGCTGCGGGCGCCGTCGAGCAGCGGCGCCAGCCGCTCGACGAGGCGACCCTGCAGCCGGTACTGGCCCGACCGCTCGGACGTCAGGTACACGCCGTCGCCGGCCACGACGTCTGCGCGAGAGCTGCGCTTGAAGCGAACGACTTTGCCCATGGGTCCCTCTCAGGTCTGTCGGAAACGCGGGCGGGTGAGGCACAGGTCATCCGGGAACAGCCGGCCGCAGGGACCTCCGGTCCGCAGGAGGTGATCCGGGCGTCCCTCCTGGGCGACCCTCCCCCCGGACAGCACCACGACCCGATCAGCGGCCCACGCGAGCTCGGGGGCCGCCGTGGCGACGACGCGCGTCGTGCCCCGCCGGTCGCGCAGCACGGTGGCCAGCCGGCCGATGTCCGGATCGGCGGGCGCGACCGGCTGGTCCAGCAGCAGCAGTCGCGTGCCACGTCGCAGCGCCCGGGCCAGTGCCAACCGCCGCAGCTGTCCGGCGGCGAAACCCCCTGACCCGCTGGGGACCACGGTCGCCAGACCCATGGGCAGTCCCCGGATCTCGTCCTCGAGACCGACCGCACGCAGCAGCGCCCAGGCAACTGCGTCCTGAGGTGCCGCCGAGCCGCCGTGGCCGAGGAGCACCGATCGGACGGTTCCCCGTGGCACGTCGGCGTCCTGCACGAGCAGGGCGGTGCCGGGGCGGACCGAAGAAACGCCCGGCGCGGTAAGCGGCGTCCCGTCGTGCAGCACGATCCCGCTGTCCGGTTCCTCCAGACCTGCCAGGAGCCGGAGGAGGGAGGAGGCACCTGCCCCCGACGCGCCCACCAGCACGACGAACTCGCCGGGGGCCACCGTCAGCGTCACCTCAGCCACGGCGGGGAGCCCTGGCGCAGCCAGTCCGGGGGTCGCGTAGCGCAGCGAGACGCCGCAGAGGTCGACGGCCGTCCCCGGCGCCCCGCCGACCCGACGGGCCTGCGGGCCCGACACAGCCATCGCCGGGGCGGTGGGCGGCGCTGCGGACGCGACCACGTCGCGGGCCTCACGCACCAGACCACGGCCGACGATGCCGACGGATCGCACCACGGCGTCACACCGGGCCACCACCAATAGGACCGGCGCCAGCAGCAGGCATCCGGTGAGGAGACCGGAAGCCGGTGTCGACCGCCACCACACCGCAGCGGCAACAGCTGTCACGAGCGCCGGGAAGAGCGACGCCGCGAATGCGCCCAGCAGGGCTTCGCTGTGGGCCGCGGACGTCCCCCGCGCTGCTGTCCCAGCGCACACCGGGCCGGTGACGCGAGCCGCGACCGCCTCCTCGGCGATCCCGAGGTGGATCTCGTCGAGCCCGCCGGGCACGGCCCGGAGCAGGGCTTCGGCCGCATCCGCCCCGTCTGGGAGGGACGGGGCCCGGGCGGCGACGACCACCGATGCCCCCACGAGCAGGACCACCACGGTCGCCCCAGCGAGACCAGCGTCCTGATGCGTCGCCACCAACGCCAGGACGGCGATCAGCAGGACCGCCGCGCCGTCCGCCGCGTCCAGTGCGGCCGGGGCAGTCAGCGACCGCAAGCGGGAGATGCAGCTACCGGTGCGGACCAGCGCGTCCGGCGCCGACAGGAGCCACCGGCGCGCACGCGGGGCCAGCAGCCGCGCCCAGATCGCCGGCTCCACGACCTGCTGCAGCGCCGCCTCAATCGCCTCGGCCGCGGACCCGCGGACCCGGAGTAAGCCCGTCAGGGCGATGGCTGCCCCGGCGACCACCGCGAGCACGGCGGGTCCGGCAGTGCGGGCCGTCTCGGCGGCAGCCACCGGCAGGGCACAGACCAGGGCGCCGACGACGCCCGTCATGGCAAGGGCGACGGCGCCGCGAGCTGCCACGCGGCGGCGACACCCTTCCCACGACGCCGCTGCCCCCGCCGCCACGCCAGGAACGGGGTCGCCGCCGACCACCTCGGGCACCTCGGGCGCGGCGATCGACGGCCGTCCGCCGGGCTCACCGTGCAGCGCTCGTGACGGGGCGCTGGGCACGCCGTCCCAGCCGGGCCCGCGGTCCGCGGACGGGACGAACCGCCCGTCGCGCAGGACAAGGGCGGTGTCATCCGGCCCGATGAGGTCGGGTCGCCGGGTCACAAGGACGGTGGTGACCCGGCGGGAACGCAGCAGTCCGTCGATCCGTCGGGCCAGGGCCCCGTCGGACGTGCCGACCGGCTCGTCCAGCAGCAGGAGGGAGGGGTCCCGCACCAGCGCGCGCGCCAGGGCGAGGAGCCGACGCTCCCCTTCCGAGAAGTTGGCTGCGCCGGGCGCGACCCGGGCCACGAGCGCGCCACCGCGACGATCGACGACGTCCGCGAGGCCGACCGCCCGCAATGTCGCCTGTACCTGCTCCGGTCGGACCGAGGTGTCGAACATGGTGACGTTCTCGTGCACCGTCGCCGGGAAGAACGCGGGCCGTTGCGCGACGTAACCGACCGAACGTCGCAGCACAGCCCGGGGGACCTCGTGCACCGGGACGCCGTCCAGCAATACCGCTCCTGCCGTCGGCCGCAAGGCCCCGAGCAGCAGCCGTACGAGGGTCGAGCCGCCGCCGCCGGGAGGCGCCACAACGACCGCACGACGACCCGGTTCGATGCGGCTGCTGACCGGGCCGACCAGGGTGCGGCGGGAGCTGTATCCGAATGTGAGACCGAGCAGCTCGACCCGTCCGCGCAGCCTGCCGTCGTCCGGTGCGCCGGGTCCCCGGCCGGGCTGCGGCTCGGGCTCGGCGCCGCATATGTCGTCCAGCACCTCCAGCCGGGCGGTGAAGTCCGGCAATTCCCCTAGCAGGCCGCCCACCTCGCGGACGTGCACCAGCAGCAGCGGGACGGCCAGGATCAAGCCGATCGTGGGGGCCTCCCCGGCCACGACCTGGGACCCCGCTGCGGCGAGCGTGACGACCTCCACCGCCGCAGCGGCCGCCCGCCACGGACCCTGTCCCACTGCCAGCTCGCGGCGGGTGCGGACATCGCGTCGGCCCTCCTCGGCCAACTCGGCGCGCAGGTCGTCCGCCGATCCGTCCGCGTGCAGGGTGATCCCCCGGGCGAGCGCCACGCGTGCCGTCGCGGAGCGCCGGGCGAGGTCTCCCGCGACGAGCCGCGACGGGGCCGCCGTCCGGCGGTCCCCCGTGCGCCGAAGCAACCACGCGGCACCGCCCCCCACCCCCGCCACGACCAGCAGGGTCGGTGCCACGACCCCGACCAGAACCACCACGGGCACCAGGAACGCCACCGCGCCAACCAGCGCTGCAACCTTGAGGGCGAGCAGGGTCCCCGCCGTTCCGGCAAAGCGGACCTGCACCAGCAGGGTCGCCGCGGAGCGTCGATCCGTGAAGGAGGCCGGCAGCAGCAGCAGCCGGTCGAGCAGCTCCCGCGAGCGCCCAGCAGCCAGGCGCGCGGTGCTGCTGGTGACAAGGCGCCGTCGTGCGTACCCGAGCGACGCGGCGAGCAGGGTGAGCAGCAAAGCGGCTGCAGGCACGACAGCCGCGGTGCCGCTGCGTCCGTCGGTCCGCGCGCGGGCGACCTGCTGCAGGACGGCGAGGCAGCCCGCTGCACAGCAGCCCACGCCCAACGCCATACCGGCCGACAGCACGACCGGACCGCGCACGGGCGCGAGCCAGCCCGCGCAGACGCGCACCCACTCGCCCTGGTGGCGCCTCGGGGTGTGGCCCTGCAGTCCGGTGGCGGTGGCGGCCGTGGCCGTGGCCGTGAGCAGGACACCGCTGAACGCGGCCACAAAATCTGGTCCCGAGAGGGCGGTGCGACCACGGGCGGGATCGTTGAGCTCTACCCGGTCGCCCCGTCGGACGGCTTCCAGGACGACGAAGTGGCTATCGCCGAGCAGCGCGATCGCGGGCAGTGGCAGCCGTCGCACCGTCGACAGCACTGCTGCGAGGCTGTCATCGCGCCCCGCGGCGACCCCCGTCAGACGGATGCCACGGATCTCCACCCCGTGGAGCCGGCCCACGCGCGTAAGGTCCGCCGCGGTCGACCCGTCGCGGGACGCCCCACACTGTGCGCGCACCGTGGCGGACGGGACGTGGATGCCGTGGTGTGCCAGGAGGATGCTGAGGCAGGTGGGCCCGCAGTCGGCGTCCTCGACCTGACGGACGATCGGCGTCGCCGTGCCTGCTCGCGACGGCACCGCCGCAGGCAGCCTCATGCGGACACCTGTCGACGGCATCCGGGAGGCTCGGCCCGCAGCCACAACGGCAGCTCGGCGGGCGAGTGGAACGCCAGTTCGTCGCGGCGGCGGCGTGGACCGGCTCCCACGTGGAACCACGGGGCCGAGCGGGCCAGCGCCGCGAGCACCACCTCCCCCTGGAGCACTGCCAGGCTCGCACCCAGACAGTGGTGCGGACCGTGCCCGAAGGCAAGCTGACCGGTCGGCAGCCGGGCGAGGTCGAAACTGCAGGGCTCCGGGAAGACTCGGGGGTCCAGGTTGGCCGCGCCGTAGACCAACAGCACGGTGCTGGCAGCGGGGATGGTGAGTCCGGCGACCTCGACATCCGCCTCGGTGATGCGGCTCATGACGGGCAGCGGCGGGAGGAGCCGCAGCGCTTCCTGGTATGCCGCGCCTGCTCGCGACGGGTCCGCCACGACCAGGGCCCAGGCCTCTCTGTTGCGCCCCAGCACGGTCACCACGTTGGCCAAGCCGCTACCGACCGTATCGATACCCGTCATCAACAGCAGCAGCACCGTGGAGACCAACTCGTCGTGGTCAAGGTGCCCGTCCTCGGTGGCTGTTTCCGCCGCCAACCGGGAGATCAGGTCGTCGCCCGGGTCCGCGGTCCTGCGCCGTACGAGTTCCTCGATGTACGCCACCAGTTCGCCGAGGCGGTCCACGCCCGGATTCCGAGGCCCCCCGCCAGCTCCGCCGACGCGGCCGGTCACTTCGGCGAGGACCATGCCGTTGACCGCCTGGGCCCAGGCCAGCAGCTGGCCTCGGTCCGCGTCCGGCAATCCGAGCAGGGCCGCGGTCGTGTAGACGGGCAGGGGTAGACAGACGTCCTTCACGAAATCGCACGAGCCTCGGCGCAGCGGTCCTGCGAGCAGTTCGGTGACGATGCGCACGACCGCCCCCCGCAGCCGTTCTACGGACCGCGCGCTGAACTGCCCGGCGAGCAGGCGTCGGAGCCGACGGTGATCGGGGGTCGGCAGGACAGGGAGGAGTCCCTCGAGGAGCCGGGAGACGGACGGGTTCAGTGGTGGGGCGTGGCGCCAGCGGTCCGGAAGACGGACGACACAGGCCGGGTGCCGAGCCAGGGCGCAGACCAGGTCGTGCCGGGACACGATCCACACCGGGCCGGCCTTCAGCACCGGCTTCTCCACGGCCAGTCGGGCGAACATGGTCAGGTCACCCACCTGTTGCGAGTGCGGATCCGTGATGAAGCGGACCGCCGAAGCGGCGAGATCGTCCACGGGGTCCTCCCTGTCGTCACGAGCGGTGGCCGCCGGCGCCCGACGCGCGGCCAGGGCGCCGACGGCCGCCGTGTCACGCGGCCGTGCTGGGCGTCCTCGGGATCAGAAGCAGCTGAGGCACGCGGCCGTGCCGACGGTTGCGGGGGTGCTGACGGTCCCGGCCGTGCTGGCACTGGCAGCGCCGCTCAGCTCGGTCAGCTCCTCGATCGCCAGTTCGTCCATCTCGAGGCCGTCGACGTGCTGCTCGGGTGTGGTGTCGTGCGTCATGAGTGCGTCCTTTCAGGAGTTCGTCCGGCGAGCTCGACGGGTCTAGAAGCTGGCGCAGCCGATGCAGGCGGCCGTACTGACGGGGGTGCTTGCCGTGCTGGCCGTTCCGGCACAGTCGGCCGCGGCCACGTCGTCGAGCTCCTCGATGCTTAGGTCCTCGATCGTCAGCAGCTCGGACTCGGCGACGCCTGTGGCTTCGTGCGACATGCGTGTCTCCTTCCTGGGTTGATGACCGGGGTGGCGGATCGCCACCCGGCGTGAGCGGTGCGTGTTGCTCGGTGCGATAGCTCCTCCAAGGGAGCTGCGACGAGCCTGGCAAGCCGCGCCCCGCCCGTCTTCGGTCATGCGGTGGCAGTGCAACTCCACGGATGACGGGTCCGTCGCGCCGGGTCCATCAACCGTGGAAGCGACCGCGCGGCGAAACCGGTCCGGCGGCCCGCGGGCATGGCCGCCGTCCCGCCTGCATCGGCGCACGCCACCATCACGTCCGGGGCGGCACGCTGCGTCACCCGCACGGCGGGTCTCGGCCACCGCCCGCTCGGGTAGCTCCCGGCGGTGATCGCTCGCCGCCGGCCCCTCGCGCCCCTCGTCCCCCACCGCCGTTCCCCCGCCCGGCGGCTCGTCGACCGGCTGGACCGGACGGACCGGACCCTGTTCGCCGCCGCGGCCCGGCGCGAGAGCCCGCTGTTCGACGCCGTCCTGCCGCCGCTCACCACCAGCGCGAACCACGCGGGGCTCTGGGCCGTGACCGCCGCTGCGCTCGCCGCCGCGGGGCAGCGCCGCGCCGCGACGCGGGGCCTGGTCAGCCTCGGCGTCGCGAGCTTCGCGGCCAACCTGCCCGGGAAGCTCACGGCCCGCCGCGACCGGCCGGGCGTGGCCGGGGTGCCGCAGCTCCGGCAGCTCCGCCGGGTGCCCTCCTCGTCCAGCTTCCCCAGCGGGCACGCCGCGTCGGCCGCGGCCTTCACCCTCGGCGTCGCGCTGGAGCGGCCGGCGCTGGGCCTGGCGCTCGCACCGGTCGTGGCGGGCGTCGCCTACGGCCGCGTCCACGTCGGCGTCCACTACCCGGGTGACGTCGCGGCGGGTCTGGCGCTCGGGGTCGGCTGCGCCCTCTTCGTGCGGTCGCGGTGGCCGGCGCGGCCGCACGGCGAACGGGCCGCGGCGGCGCGGGCGACCGTCCCGGCGCTCCCCGACGGCGAGGGGCTGATCGTCGTCGGCAACGCCGACAGCGGTGACGGCAGTGCCCGGGCGATGGTCGACGCGCTGCTCGCCGAGCTGCCGAAGGCGGAGGCCCGGCTGGTCGAGGGCGACCTGCGGCCGGCCCTGCGCGAGGCGGCCCGGGAGGCGCGCGTCCTGGGCATCGCGGGCGGCGACGGCAGCGTGAACGCAGCGGCGGCGGTCGCGCTGCGGGCGGGGCTGCCGCTGGTGGTCGTGCCCGCCGGAACCCTCAACCACTTCGCCGCCGAACTCTGCATCACCGGCGTCGAGGACGTGGCGCGGGCGGTGCGGGAGGGCACCGCCGCCGCCTGCACCGTCGGCCGCGCCGCCGACGACGCCGTCGACCCGGAGCAGGAGCTGGTCTTCCTGAACACGCTCAGCGTCGGGGTCTACCCCGAGCTGGTGGCGGGGCGGGAACGGCGCGAGGACCGGCTCGGCAAGTGGCCCGCCCTCGCCGCGGCGCTGCCGGGCGTGCTGCGGCACGGCCACCCCATCGCGGTGCGGCTCGACGGCGAGCCGCGGTTGCTGTGGCTGCTGTTCGCCGGCAACGGCCCCTACCGGCCGGCCGGCTTCGCCCCGTCCTGGCGGCCGCGGCTCGACGACGACGTCATCGACGTCCGGCTGGTGCGCGCCGACGTGCGCCTCGCCCGCACGCGCCTGGCGCTCGCCGTCCTGACCGGCCGGCTCGGCCGGTCACGGGTGTACGAGCAGCGGCTGCGAGGGTCGCTCGACCTCGTCCTCGAGGAGAGCAACGGGCACCCGCGGCTCGCCCGCGACGGCGAGATCGGCGACGCGCCCCGCGACCTGCGACTGCACGTCGCCCCCTCACGGTTGGCGGTGTACCGCCCCGCGGACTAGCGCCCGACGCCGCTCATGTCCGGGTACCGGTCGCCCGCGGCGGCACCGCGCGGTGCGGCGGCGTCGATGGCCGCCAGCTCCTCCGGGGTGAGGGTGATGTCCGCGGCGGCGACGTTCTCCCGCAGGTACTTCTCCCGCTTCGTGCCGGGGATGGGCACGATGTCGTCGCCCTGCGCCAGCAGCCAGGCCAGCGCGAGCTGCGCGGGGGTGCACCCCTTGGCCTCCGCGAGCCGCCGGACGGTGTCCACGAGGTCGAGGTTGCGCTGGAAGTTCTCGCCGGTGAACCGGGGGTTCCGGCGGCGGAAGTCGTCCGGCGCCAGGTCGTCGATGCTGCGGATCTCGCCGGAGAGGAACCCGCGGCCGATGGGGCTGTAGGCCACGAAGCCGATGCCGAGCTCCCGCACGGTAGCGAGCAGCTCGTCCTCCGGGTCGCGCGACCACAGGCTGTACTCCGTCTGCAGCGCGGTGATCGGGTGGACGGCGGCGGCCCGGCGGATGGTCTCGGGGGCCGCCTCGGACAGGCCGAGGTGGCGCACCTTGCCCGCCGCCACGAGCTCCGCCATGGCGCCGACGGTGTCCTCGATGGGCACGGTCGGGTCGACGCGGTGCTGGTAGTACAGGTCGATGGTGTCGATGCCGAGCCGCCGCAGCGACGCGTCGCACGCGCTGTGCACGTACTCCGGGCGGCCGTTGACGCCCAGGAAGCTGCCGTCCTCGCCGCGCTGGTTGCCGAACTTCGTCGCGATCACGACCTTGTCGCGGTAGGGCCGCAGGGCCGCGCCGACGAGCTCCTCGTTGCGGAACGGGCCGTACATGTCCGCGGTGTCGAAGAACGTGACGCCCAGCTCGACCGCGAGCTGCAGCACCGCCGTCGACTCGGCATCCGAGCCGGCGCCGTAGAACTCCGACATGCCCATGCAGCCTAGGCCGATGGCGGAGACGGTCAGGGGGGAACGGGTACCGAGGATGCGAGAGTCCATACCTGCAACCTAATCGCCGCGGCCGCAGACCGCAGGGCGGCGGGGGCGCTAGAGGACCTGGAGGTACTGCTCCAGCGACTCCGCGCTCTGGGTCAGCTTCGCGAGGACCTCCTCGGCGGAGTCCAAGGCGTTCTTCGCGAGCGAGATCGATTCGTTCGCGTTGTCGTTCTCGCTGCCCGAGATCTCGCTCTCGAGGCTCTTGACCGTGTCCTCGACCGTTTCGAGCGCGGTGCTGAACGTCTTCTTGGCCTCGGTGACGTCCTCGAGCGCCTTGCTGATCGATTGCCTCGTGACGTCGATCGCCATGGTTCCTCCGCTTCCGTGCAACTGCCCGTAGTGAATCAGTACCGGGGTGTGAATGATCGGGCCGTGCGAAACCCGTGACCTCCCCCTCAGCGCACCACCAGCCACGGGATCCCCCAAAGCGCGAATCCCAAAGCAAGCCGGGACAAGATGGCCGCGTGCGGCAGCTTGACCATGGGGTCGGTCAGCGCCAGGGCGCGGTCGCAGAACTCCCGCCGGTTGGCGGCGCGGAGCCACACCCCCGCCCCCGCGGCGACCGCCAGCAGCACGGACAGGACCAGGCTCAGCCAGCTCTGGCCCCGGCTGACCCCGGGGAGCAGGTCGAGGAGCAGGGGCACCAGCAGGGCCGGCCCCAGCAGGCCGGCCAGCCGGGCCAGCAGCAGCCCGAGCCTGCCCTCCCAGCGTTCACGGTCCCGCTCGTCCATCCGCCAGGCGACGGCCAGCTCCTGCAGCCGGCCGCGGGCGCGGTCGAGCGCGAGGGTCTGCTGCGTCAGGCGCTCGGACCACTGCGCCACCCCCGCCTCGGGCCCCGGCAGCCCCGGCGCGTCCGGGTCCTCCGTCACCAGCGGCCGCGGCAGCCCGGCGATCCGGCAGACCTCGTCCCGCACCCCGCGCAGCTCGTCCGCCGCCCGGTCGAGCTGGACCACGACGACGGGCCGGTCCGGCCCCGCCACGACGGCCGCGTGGACGTCGAGCGTGGCCTGCCACGTCTCGTCGTCCGCCTCCTGGCGGTACCGGGCCGCCTCCGCGAGGTCGTGCATCTCGCGCAGGTAGCGGTCCAGTTCGGCGGTCATCAGGGCGCCACCGGGCGCGGGGACGCGGGGTCGAGCGAGATGACCCGACGGCCCCCGGCGATACCGAGGTCGGCCTCGAGCGACCCGGCGGTCGGCGCGACGGCCGGCCGCACGAGCCGCGGCGGCCGGCCGGAGCCGAGGTCCGTCCACCACAGGTAGCCGTCGGGCGCGGGGTGCGGCGGCCGCGCGCCGAGGGTCGCGGAGAGCTCGGTCACGGGCATGTCGCGGCCGAGCCGGACCTGCATGTCGCGCAGCACCCGTGCGCACTGGTGCCAGGCCTCGGGCCGCAGCCACGTGAGGACCGTGTGCCCCTCCTTGCCGCTCGCCAGCTCCGCCAGCGTGCCGGGCCCGAACTGATCCGGGTGCCGGACGTCGAGGAGGATCACGATCGACGGCTCGGGCAGCGCCGCCGCCAGCGCGGCCGCGCCCGCCGCGTCGGCCGGCAGGTCGTCCAGCACCCGGCCGCGGGGGCCCAGCCACTCCAGGAGCCCCTCCAGCTCCGCCAGGTGCCGGCCGTCCTCGTCGACGATCACGACGGGCCGGCCGTCGTCACCCGCGGCCAGCACGGCGGCCGGCGTCGCCAGCGCGGCCGTGGCGAGCGGCGCCGAGCGCGCCACCAGCGCGACCCCGCGGCCCCGGCGGGGGCGCAGGTCCACCCGCGCCACGGGTTCCCGCAGCACGCACGTCATGCCGAGCGGCACGGCCTCGGGACCGACCGCCCCGAGCACCCGCATCCCGGAGAGCTGGACGCGCTGGTCGCCGCGGATCACCCGCACGGTGTCGACCGGCGGGGCGGGCGGCAGCGCGAGCGCCCGCTCGGTGCGCAGCCGGCGCCGCTGTTGCGGGTCCATGAACGCAACCCGGACCCGCTGGTCCTCGCTCATCGCGCCGCCGGCGGCGGCCACGATCATCTCGCCCTGCCGCCGCAGCTCGGCCACCGAGCCGGACCGGCCGGGCCCCAGCACCTCGACGGCGTCCGCGGGCCGGCACCGCAGGGCCATGCGCGTCGCCAGCTGCGCGAACACGGGCTCGCGTTCCCGGATGCCACCCGCCATGCCCGTGAGCCCCTGCGTGGCGAGCAGCAGGTGCATGCCCTGGCTGCGCCCCAGCTTCGCGATGGTCTGCAGGTGCGTCCACGCCTCCTCGGAGACGTCGGGGGCGAAGAGCTGCTGGAACTCGTCGATGACGGCGAGCAGCCGCGGCAGCGGCTCCCCGGTGAGGCGCCGGTACTCGTAGATGTTGCGGACGGCCGTGGAGCTGCGCTCGCCGGCGGCGAGGAACAGCCGCTGCCGGCGGCTGTTCTCCGCGACGAGCCAGCGCAGCACCTCGAGCGCCTGGTACGCATCCACATCGATGCCGAGCAGCCGGATGTGCGGCAGCTCGGGAGTCGTGGCGTCCTGCAGGTACTCCGCGAACTCCACGCCCTGCTTGAGGTCGAGCATCACGAGCTGCAACTCGTCGGGGGCGTACAGCGTGCTGGCGCTCTGCACCAGGCCGTGCAGCAGCGTGCTCTTGCCCGAGCCGCTCTGACCGGCGAGCAGGCCGTGCGGCGCCGCGTCGTTGACGAACAGCGACCAGATCTCGCCGTCCGCGGTGAGCCCCGCGGGGATCGCCAGGCCGTCGCGCGAGCTGCGCTCCGGGGCGTCGGTGAGCATGTCGAGCAGCGCGGGGGCCTGCAGCGTGCCGACGCTCGCCCGCGGCAGCGACTCGGCGAGCAGCGCCCGCTGCACCGGGCCCGGAGCGGCGTCGGAGAACAGCCGGTACGGGGTGATCGAGCCCAGCGTGTCGTCGTAGGTCGACAGCCGCAGCTCCCCGTCCGCGGCCCGCAGCACCACGGCGTGCTCCCCGAGCAACGTCAGCAGCTTGTCGCGGTCCTCCCGGGCGTACACCTCCGGCAGGACGACGAGGTGGACGCCGCAGGCGGGCCCGTTGCGGGCGATGGCCCCCAGCTGCCGCCACAGGTCGGTCGGCAGGTCGGCGGGCAGCCCGGCGGCGACGACGAGCCGCAGCGGTTCGTGGCCCGGCAGGTGCTGGCGCACCTGGTCCGTCAAGGGGCCCGCCGCGAGCGCCCCGGACGTGTTGAGCCGCACCATGTGCGTCCCGATCTCATCCAGCATCGCGCGCAGCTGGACCGGCGAGGTCGCCGTGGGCCCCACCCGCAGCGGCGCGGCGGTGCCGCCGACGGCCCCGAGCCGCGACCCGAACGCGGCGAGGTCGGCGAGGGACACCCGCAGCGTCCCCGGCGGGCAGGACGCGATGAGCCGGGCCGTCAGCACCTGCAGCGCCGTGGTGGCGGCCTCCAGGGACCCCGTCTCCTCCGCCAGGATCACGGTGGGGTGCTCGAGGACCGGGCAGACGGCGACCGTGGGGACCGCGCCGCTCGCCGTGTCCAGCCGCAGGGTGCCGAGGCGGACGGCGTCCGGCAGGTCCTCGGGCGGCTGCCACTCCTCCCAGTGGGGGTCGTTCCAGGCCACCGAGGCGTACGGGGAGGGCAGGAGCCTGTCCAGCACCAGCTCGAGGATGGCCTGCTGGGCCGCGAGGTCGCGGTCCGCCTGGTCGCGCTCGGCCGTCAGCCGGGTGAGCCGGTCCGCCAGGCGCTCCCGGCGGTCGGCGTGGGACTGCGCCGCGCTGGTCCCCAGCAGCGGCGCCCCGGCCACCCGCAACCGCTCCGTCTCGGCCAGCACCCGGCCCGCGTCGGTGAGCGCCTCGGCGATCGTCTCGCGTTGGCGCTCCCGCTCGGTGCGAGCCTTCACGGCTCCAGGGTAGTCAGTGCGGTCATCCCAGGTCAGCGGCACGCTCGGGGTGGCTCAGCGGGGGAGAACTCCCCCGGGCCAGGCTGGCCACCGCGCCGACGAGGCAGAGACTCAGCAGCACGATGAACGCGACGCGGTAGCCGCCGATGAAGGCGGCGAGGTCGCCGCCCGGCAGTCGCGCCAGCGTCCCCGCGTAGGCCGCGCGCTGCTGGTCCGGCGACAGCGGCCGGGTGACCAGTGCGAGCGACAGCGCGGTGCTCACGGCATAGCCCGTGTTCTGCAGCATCGACCGCACCCCGTTCGCGACGCCCCGCTGGTCGGGCCGCACGCTCCGCATGATGGAGGCGGTGTTCGGCGTCATGAAGATGCCGCTGCCGACGCCCACCGCCAGCAGCGCCACGGCGAGCGCCGGATACCCCACGTGGGGGCTGACCAGCACGGCGAGCGCGGCCAGGCCGGCGGCGGTGATGAGCATCCCGGCGGAGGAGACGGTGCGGGCCGGGAACCGAGCGGCGAGCCGGCCCGCGACCGGGCTCGCGATCGACAGCCCGGCGGCGACGGGCAGCACCCGCACGCCCGCGCCGGCGGGGTCGAGCCCCTGGACCGCCTGCAGGAAGAGCGCTGCGAGCAGCACCACGGCGAACCGGGCGATGGCCAGCAGGAACGTGGAGAGGTAGGCGGCCGCCCGCTCCCGATCGGCGAACAGGGCCAGGTCCACCAGGGGGTCACGCCGGCGGCGCTGCAGGAGGAGGAACAGCGGCAGGGACACCAGACTGGCGGCCGCTGCCGTCAGCACCCGCGGATCCGTCCAGCCGTGGGCGCCACCGAACGACAGCGCCACCGTGATGCCGCCCAGCACCACGAACGACAGCAGCGCACCGCCCAGGTCGAACCGCTCGGTGCGTGGGGGGGCCGCCGTCCGGCGCAGGGTCACCGACGCCCAGGCGAGGCCGGCCAGGCCGATGGGCACGTTGATGGCGAAGACCCAGCGCCAGCCCCACGCGCCGGCCGTGATGCCGCCGACGACCGGGCCCACCACCTGCGCAGCCGCGGCGATCGCGACGTTCAGGCTGAGCCCCGTCGTGAGCAGCCGGGCGGGGAACGCGTCGGTCAGCTGGGCCGTCGTGTTGGTGATGATGGCGGCCGCGCCGACGGCCTGCAGCGCGCGGAAGCCGATGAGCCAGCCGACGGTGGGGCTCAGTGCGCACCCGAGGCTGGCGAGCGTCAGCACGCCCAGCCCCAGCAGGTAGAGCCGCCGCCGGCCGACCATGTCCGCCAGCCGGCCGAACGCCAGGATCAGGATCGTCATGACGAGCATGTAGGACAGCAGCGTCCACGAGGCCGCGGTCGGTGAGGCGTCGAAGTGCCGGGCGACGCTCGGCAGCGCCACGTCCAGCGAGGACGTGTTCACGCCGGTGAGCAGGACACCGAGGCTCGTCACCGACAGCACGCGCCAGGCGTACCGCGTCTGCTCGAAATTTTCCTGCGCGACCGCCGCCGGCCGACCCAGGCCCGCAGGCTCGTCGCGCAGGCTGGTCAGGACACCCTCCGGGCGGACAGCCCGGTGGGCGGGCAGCGGGACCGTAGGTGCAGGACCGGACCGCCAGGCGCCTCTCGGCGTGGCGTCGCTCGTAGCGACAAGGTGTGAGCCCGGGGGCCGTGATGCGGCCCGGCCCTGCTGGTCCAGGCTAACCCCTCTCGGGCCCCGCCGTGTTCCCCCTGCCGGGGCTCCAGCCGGGAAATCCGCCGATGGCGCGTCGTCGGGCCTCCTCGGGGGACACTCGCAGGGATGACCGACGACGCCGCCCGCTTCCGCCGCCCGGCGAGCCTGCCGCAGCAGCCCCCCGCCTCTCCCGCGCCGGACTCCTCCCCCGGCCGCCGCGCCGAGTTGGCGGAGGACATCGCCCGGGCGCTGCTCACCGTGGGCCGCGACGACCCCGCACTGGCGCTGCGCCGTGCGGACGAACTGGGCGTCGTCGAGCTGACGGAGGCCTGGTCCGGCAGCGAGAGCGGCAGCCTCCCGGACGTGCTGCTCACGCTGCACGTGCTGCGGACGTGGCTGCACTTCCGGTCGGCCGAGGCCCGGTTGCTGTACGAGACGGGCCGCCACGCCGAGCAGGTCTCGGAGGTGGTGGCGGGGCTGCCGGACACCCCGACACCGGACGATCTCGCCGGCTTCGGGGAGACGCTCCTGCTGCTGGCGTACGGCGGTCGGCTCGCCGCGGCCGCCGACCGCGCCGCCGCGTTCCTGGGCATCGTCGCGGCGGGGCGCGAGCAGCTCGCCGACCCGGCGAGCGACGAGGCGCCCGCGCTCGTGGGCCAGGCGGCGAAGGCCCGCGCCGGCGCGGCCGTGCTGCGCCGGGCCGCGACCACCTTCGCGGGGCCCGAATACCGCTGACCCACCGGGCTCGACTGGATCACCCGATCGGGTCGTCCCCCGCCACCCCTGCCCCTCGTTGAAGGGGGGACGAGATCGCGGGAAACGGGAGGCAGGCCATGACGACGCTGGAGTGGACCCTGGTGGCGACCGCCGCGGTGATCCTGCTGATGCCCCACCTGGTGCGCCTGGTCTGTCGGGGCGGCGCGGCGTTCGTGCTGTTGCCCGCGCTGCCGGTGGCGATGTGGGCGGCGGTCTCCCCGACGCCCCGCGCCGAGGTGCTCGCCTGGCTGCACACGGCCGCGGCGACGCCCGACCCCCGGGGGGTCGCCTGGGGGGCGGCCATCGCGGTGGCGGTCGACGTGGCAGTGCTGGCGCTGGCCCGGCCCCACCACCGGCGCGCCTACCGCTGACCCGGCGTCAGTCGTCCCACACGTCGCCGATGGGGCCCTCGCGGGGCCCCTCCTCGTCGGCGGGCTGCACGGCCAGCGACGGGAAGTCGGCCAGCCGGCCCTCGGCGGTGGCGTCCCACTCCGGGAACACCAGGTCCGACTGGATGTAGAGCGCGACGAGCTGCGCGAGGGCGTTGAGCCCGTCGAGGTGGGTCCGCTCGTAGCCGTGCGTCGCGTCGACGCCGAACCCGAGCAGCGCGACCCGGGTGTCGGCGCCCGCTTCGAGCGCCGCAGCCAGGTCGGACCGGTAGAAGTCGAAGACGTCCCGCGTGTGCGGCAGCCCGTTGGCGCGCGCGAGGCCCGTCAGGTACCGCGTGAGGTGGTAGTCGAACGGCCCGACGCCGTCGCCCATCCCGACGGTGACCGCGTCCTCGCGGGATTGCTGCCCGGGAGCGACGACCGCCGTGTCGAGGCTGACGATCTCCGCGACGTTGCTGTCGATCCCCGCGCTCGCCCCGTGCCCGACCTCCTCGGTGCACGTGACGAGGAGGTGCGCGTTGACGGGGGGGACGAGGCCCGCCTCGAGGACGGCCTTGAACGCGCCGAGGGCCGCGGCCACGCCGGCCTTGTCGTCGAGGTGCCGCGCGTTGACGTACCCGGTCGGGGTGATGTCCGGCTCGCTGAGCAGCGCCACGAAGTCCCCGACGTCGATGCCCAGCTCCCGCAGCCCGGCGTCGTCGTGCACCTTCTCGTCGACGCGGACCTCGACCTGCTCCCAGCTGACGCCCTGGGTGTCGACCTGGGTGTCGTACTTGTGCCCGCTCGCCTTCAGCGGGAGCACCGTGCCGGAGTAGACCGTTTCCAGGTCGTCGGTGAAGATCCGCACGCGGGCGCCCTCGGCGAACCGGGCGCTGTGCGTGCCGACGGAGCGCACCTCGAGCCGCCCGTTGTCCTTGAGCCGCTTGACGATGCACCCGATCGTGTCGGTGTGGACGACGACCGCGCGGTCCACGCCGTCGCGGCTACCCGGGAGGACCGCGTTGATCGCGCCGCGCCGGTTCATCACGACCTGCATGCCGAGGCGGGACAGCTCCTCGCCGACGTACTGCTGCACGTGGTCGGTGCGCCCGGTGGGGCTGGGGATGTGCAGCAGCTCGAGCAGGACGCGCTGCACGTAGGCCATGTCGATCTCAACGGGGACCGCGATGGACTCTCCGTGCTGCTGAGCGGGGAGATCCACGGCAGTCACATCTTCACAGTACCGGGGCTCTGCGCGCCTCATGCCCGACTCGCGAAGGTCAGGGTGTCCGGTCCGCCGGGACCCCCGCCGCGCGCCACCCCCGCGGGACGGCGCGCGTCGCCGGGAACAGCAGATCGATGAACTTCTCGGCCGTTGGCTGCGGCTCGTGGTTCGCGAGCCCCGGCCGCTCGTTCGCCTCCACGAACACGTGGTCGGGCCTGTCGGGGGCGACCACGAGCAGGTCGAGCCCCGTCACCGGGATGTCCAGCGCCCGCGAGGCCGTCACGCAGGCCTCCGCCAGCGTGGCGTGCAGCTGCGGCGTGACGTCGTGGATCGTGCCGCCGGTGTGCAGGTTCGCGGTCCGCCGCACCCGCAGGTGCTCCCCCGCGGGCAGCACGTCGTCCCAGCTCCTGCCCTGCGCGCGGAGGGTGGCCTCGGTGGCCTCGTCGAGCGGGATGCGGGACTCGCCGCCGGTCGCCGCGGCCCGGCGGCGGCTCTGCCGCTCCACCAGCGTGCGGATGTCCGTCTCCCCGTCGCCGACGATCTCCGCGGGGCGGCGCAGCGCCGCCGCGACGACCTCGTGGTCGATGACGATGACGCGGAGGTCCTCCCCCTCGAAGAACTGCTCCACCAGCACGTCGTCGGAGAACCGGCGCGCGGCCGCGACCGCGGGCTCCAGGTCCGCGGGGTCCGTGATGCCGACGGTGATGCCGTGGCCCTGCTCACCGCGGGCCGGCTTCACGACCACGCTGCCGTGCTCGGCGAGGAAGGCCCGGTCGCCGTCGCCGCCGTCCGCCAGCCGGCCGGCGGGGACCGCGAGCCCGGCCCGCTCGAACAGCCGCCGGGTGATGCGCTTGTCGTCGCAGCGGCTCATCGCCACGGCGGACGTCAGCTCCGACAGCGACTCCCGCGTGACGATGCTGCGGCCGCCGTGGGTGAGCCGCAGCTCGCCCCACTCCGCGTCGAGCACCTCCACGTCGATGCCCCGCCGCCGTGCCTCGTCCGCCACGATGCGCGCATACGGGTTGAGGGCGTCGTAGCCCTCGGGTGACGGGGCGAACAGTGGCTCGTTGATGCTGTTCTTGCGCTTCACGCAGAAGACGGGGGCCCGCTCGAACCCGAGCTTCTCGTAGAGCCGGATGGCGCCCGCGTTGTCCGCCAGAACGGACAGGTCCAGCCGGCGGCGGCCCCGCTCGGCGAACCGCTCGGCGAGGTCCAGGGTCAGCGCCATGCCGGTGCCGGGCGGCGCGTACTGGTTGTCGACCGTGAGGCACCACAGGCTGGTGCCGGCCTCCGGGTCGCCGAACGCCGCGACGTGGTCGACACCCGTGATGGTGCCGACGACCGCCCCGTCGCTCGCCTCTGCGACGAGGTGCTCGAACACCGGCGTGGTGGCGTTCGCGACGATGGTCTCCACCGGCGACGTCACCATGCGGTTGCGCGCGTAGATCGAGTTGACGGTCTCCGCGTCCTTCGCGTCGCGCAGCGGGCGGATGGTCAGCCCGGCCGGGGGTGCGAGCCGCCCGTTCCGCTCCGGCAGCGGCCGCGTCAGGTCCAGCCGGTACGTGTACGACGGGTCGAGGAACAGCTCGCCGTAGCGGCGCGCCACGAGCACGTGCGGGTCCGGCAGGTACAGGCAGATGTCCCGGGAGCCGGGTGCCTCGGCGCGCAGCACCTCGGCCGCGTCGTCGCCGCTCGGGAAGGTCTGGCCGAAGACCAGCCGCCCCCAGCCGCAGTCGACGACGACGCCCTTGTGCTCGACCGAGATCGGGTCGGCGTCGGCCGCGTCGTGCAACACCGGGTCACCACCCGGGCCCGTCTGCTCGCGGGACCGCGTCGTGCCGGGCTGCGTCGCGCCGGGTCGCGTCGTGCTGGGTGCCGCCACGGTCAGCCTCCCGCCGGGATGCCGTGCGCCTGCAGCCACATCTCCAGCAGGCCGAGCTGCCACAGCTTATTGCCGCGCAGGGGGGTGAGTTCCCGGTTGGGATCCGCGAGCAGCGGGTCGACGTAGGCGTCGCGGAACAGGCCGCGCTCGCGGGCCACCGGCGCGTGCAGTGCGTCGATGACGCGGTCCAGCACCTTCCCCTCCAGGTGCGTGATCCCCGGGACCGGGAAGTAGCCCTTCGGGCGGTCGATGACCTCCCGCGGCAACAGCCGGTACCCGATCTCCTTGAGCACGCCCTTGCCGTCGTTCGCGAGCTTGAGCTCCGGCGGGCACTGCGCCGCCAGCTCCACCAGCTCGTGGTCGAGGAACGGGACCCGGGCCTCCAGGCCGTGCGCCATGGTCATGTTGTCGACGCGCTTCACCGGGTCGTCGACGAGCATCACGTTCGTGTCGAGCCGCAGCGCGGCGTCCACCGCCGTCTCGGCGCCCGGCTCGTTGAAGTGGTCGGCGACGAACTGCCGGCTCACGTCGTGGTCGACGGCGTACCGCGGCGTGACGATGCTGTTCACGCCGGCGTGGTCGCGGTCGAAGAACGCCCGGCTGTACACCTCGAGGGCCTGTTCGCGGGACACGCCCGCGAGCGGCGGGTACCAGTGGTAGCCGCCGAAGACCTCGTCGGCGCCCTGCCCGGACTGCACGACCTTGACGTTCTTCGCGACCTCCGCGGACAGCAGGTGGAATGCGACGGCGTCGTGGCTGACCATCGGCTCGCTCATCGCGGCGACGGCGTCCTCGAGCGCCAGCAGCATGTCCGTGCTGGGCACGCGGAGCTGGTGGTGGTCGGTGCCGAACTCGGCGGCGATGCGGTCGGAGTAGCGGAACTCGTCGCCCTCCCGGCCGCCGACGGAGTCGAAGCCGATCGAGAACGTGGCGAGGTCCTGCTGGCCCTCCCGGGCCAGCAGCGCCACCACGAGGCTCGAGTCGAGGCCGCCCGACAGCAGCACACCCACCGGGACGTCCGAGACCATGCGGCGCCGCACGGCCGCGGTGAGGCTCTCCTCGACGGCGTCCTCCCAGTCGCGGGGCGACCAGTCGGCGCGGGACGGGTGGCGGGAGAAGTCCGACGCCCAGTACGTGGTGTCGGTGATGCGGCCGTCGGGCTCGACGACCCGCACGGTGGCGGGCGGCAGCTTCCGGATCCCCTTGAGGATGGTGAGCGGCGCCGGCACGACGCTGTGGAAGGTCAGGTAGTGGTGCAGCGCGACCGGATCGACGGTGGTGTCGACCTCGCCGCCCGCCAGCAGCGCGGGCATGGTGCTCGCGAAGCGGATCCGGCCCGGGGCCTCCGAGTAGTACAGCGGCTTGATGCCGAGCCGGTCGCGGGCCAGGACCACCCGGCCGGAGTCCCGCTCGACGAGGCAGACCGCGAACATGCCCTTGAGGTGGGAGACGAAGTCCAGGCCCCACTGCCGGTAGGCCTTGAAGATCACCTCGGTGTCGCCGTGCGAGGTGAAGGTGTGACCGAGCCCGGCGAGCTCCTTCCGGAGCTCCGGGTAGTTGTAGATGCAGCCGTTGAAGACGCCGGCGAGGCCGGTGACGCCGTCGACCATGGGCTGGGCGCTGGCGGCGGAGAGGTCGATCACCTGCAGCCGCCGGTGCCCGAGCGCGACCGGCCCCTGGGACCAGCTGCCCGCACCATCGGGGCCGCGGTCGTCCATGGTGCTCGCCATCCGCTCGACGGCGAGCACGTCGGCCCGCCTGCCGTCCAGCCGTATCTCTCCGCTCAGGCCACACATGGTTGGTCGAGTACCCCTTCGCTCGCCGGTCGAACGGCCGCGCGACGCCCGTCACCGGAGCGGACGATCCGCGGCCGGCGTCCGTTCCATCGAGGACGCCGGTCGTTGCGGGCCGGCGTCGGGCTGGTTCCGACCGTGTTGCGGGTCCGGACGGCAGCAGGCCGGCCCCCTGCGGGACCGGCCTGCTGCGGTGTCCGGCACGGGTCCGGAGCGGTGCTGGGGGACTAGAGCCCCAGCGCGCCGCGGGTCTGCGGCCCGACGATGCCGTCGACGAGCAGACCGTGGTCCTGCTGGAACGTGATGACCGCGCCACGGGTCTGCTGCCCGAAGACGCCGTCGACCGCGACGTCGCCCAGCTTCGACTGGACGGCCGAGACGGACGAGCCGGTGGAACCGAAGGACAGCAGGCCCCCGCCGACGGCGATGCCGGACGTCGACGCCTGGGTGTCGGTGCTGCTCAGCGCGACGGGCGCCGAGCCGACGCCGCCGACACGGCCGACGAGGTAACTGCCGCTCCAGATACCGCGCAGGCCGACGGTGGTGCCGCTGTGCGGGGCGTCGTACATGCTGTCGCCGCCCGCGTAGATCGCGACGTGGTAGATGCCGCCACCGTCCGAGAAGAACAGCAGGTCACCGGGCTGCTTGGCACCCTGCGAGACGTGCGACACCGCGCCGTACTGGGCGGCGGCCGTGCGGGGCAGGTTGATGCCGAGCTGGCTGAACACGTACTGGGTGAACCCGGAGCAGTCGAAGCCGGACGGGCTGGCCCCGCCGTACACGTAGCGGACGCCGACGTACGAGGAGGCGACCGACACGGCGGAGGAGGAGGAGACGTCCGCGACGCCGGAGACGGCCGAGACCGGGGTGACGGCCGCGTTCGCCGGAGCGGCGAGCACGGCACCGCCGACGAGGGTGGCACCGGTGGCGGCGGTGGCCGCGAGCAGGCGCACGGGGCGGAAGGAGGCATGGCTGAGCTGCGGGTGAGCAGACGACATGGGAAGGGTTCTTCTCCGCACGCCTACGAGGTGAGCTGTCGGGTTGGGGCTGGAGATAGCCCCGTCGCTCGCGCGACTTCACCCCAAGGGGTCCGCGGTGACACCACGGGCCCCGGTGCTCCGGGGGGACCGGTGCGTGTGGTTCCCCCGCCCCTGCCCTGGGGACGGCTCGTCACGGGGGCCCGCGGGGCAGGGTTCGGCGATCGCGGGTCGTGACCACCCGGTGGGCGGCGAGAGCAGACGGTACAAGGACGAACGCACAGCGTGCCCACAGCGTGACGCCCCGGTGGCCATCAGGTGGCCGGGTGGCGCACCCCGGCAAGACCGTTTCCGCAGGCCGCGGGGGGGCCCGCCGCAAGAAGAGTGAGACATCTCACGATTTCGCCGACGCGCCACCCGAACGGCCCAGGAACGGTGCCGACGAACGGAGCAGCGACCGCCCGGCACCCAGGACCACGTGGGGCCGGGTCAGCAGCAGGCTGGCGGCGAACCGGCCGTCCAGCTCCCCCGCGAGCGCCCGGGCGACCTGGCCGGGGCTCAGCCGCGCCACCAGGTCGACCACCCGCACCCAGTCGTCGTCCGTGTAGCGGCAGACGCGCTGGTGCACCTCCCACGCGACGCGCATCCCGGTGCCCTGCTCCGCCCGCCACTCCCGCTCGTACCGCGCGACGGCGAGCCGCTCCCCCTGCGGGCCCGCGGCCACCGCATCCGCCGCGACCGACCCGGCGAGCCGTCCGGCCGCGATGGCGTACCGGATGCCCTCCCCGATGAGCGTCGAGCCCTGGCCGGCCGCGTCGCCGGCCACGAGCAGCCCGGGCGCCGTGAACGGCACCGAGCCGAACGGCAGCGCCGGCATGACGCCGGCGTGTTCCTCCAGCGGCACCGCCCCGGCGCAGGCCTCCCGCAGCGCGGGGACCCGCTCCACGAGCCCCGCCAGCAGCGGCGGCAGCTCCGCGTCGCTGTCCGGCCGCACCACGCCGACCCCCAGCCGCACCCGGCCGTTCCCGACCGGGAAGGCCCAGCCGTACCCGCCGGGCGCCACGGCGTCGCCGACCACGAGCAGCGCCTCCCGCTGGTCGTACCGGGGGGCGTAGACCTCGGCCTCCAGGCCCAGCGCCCGCCGCTCGTCGGTCGCCGTCCGCAGCCCGGCGGCGCGCGCCAGCAGGCCCGCCTGCCCGCTGGCGTCGACGACCCACCGCGCCTCCCGCTCCGAGCCGTCGCGCAGCCGGACCCCGGCCACCCGGTCCCCGTCCAGCAGCGGACCGGTCACCGTGCTCCGCAGCGCCAGGGCCGCGCCGGCGTCCCCCGCGCGCGAGGCCAGCCACTGGTAGAGCGCCCGCACGTCGATCACGCAGCCGAGTGCCCGCCGGTACCGGAACACGACGTCGCGGTGCGGCCCCGCGATCCGGATGGCCGTGACGGGGTGCCAGCAGGAGGAGGGCAGCCCGAGCGCCCGCAACGGCCGGGTGAAGCTGCCGCCGCTGGTGCGGACCGGCACGCCGATGCCGGCGCCGCGCTCGAGCACCTGCACCCGGGCGCCCGCCTTCGCGGCCGAGGCGGCGGCCGACAGCCCGGCCGGGCCGCCGCCCACCACGAGGACGTCCACGGGGCCGGATCCGGTAGCGAGGTCGGTGCGCATGCGGCCATCCTGCCGCCCGCTCACAAGACCTGCGGCGCCGCCGTCCCCCCGTGCAGCGCGACGTCCAGCGCGGCCTGCAGGGACCGGGCGTACGCCTCGGCCGTGTAGGAGGCGCCCGAGACCGCGTCCAGCGGGCCTCCCTGGCGGGCGAGCGCCTGCGCCCGCAGGGCCGGAGCGGACGCGCCCGAGAGCCGGCGGCTGTTCTCGTCGGCCATCGGCAGCCGCACCGCGGCGACGTCGAGCAGCCGGCGGTCCCCCACCTGCGCGCGCACCTGGACGACGCCGTAGCCGATGTCGACGGGCGCGCCCAGCACCCAGCGCGACGGCCCCGCGACCTGCACGACGAGCTGGTGGACGGGGTCCGTCGGCTGGGCGGCCGAGCGGGTGGGCGCCGCGCGGTGCCCGCCGGGCAGGAGGGCCTCGACGGCGAGCGTCACGGCCGCTCCGGCGAGCGCCGCCGCGCCCGCCCGCCGCAGCAGGCGGCCACCGGCCGGGGGGCGCCGGGCGGGTGGCGCGCTGAGGGCACCCGTACGGGTGCGAGCGTCCGGTTCCGGGAACCCGGACACCATGGCCAGCCCCCTCCCCGGCGACAGGGTTCCGCCGTTCCGTCACAGTACGACGGTGACCGAATCCGCACCCCCCGCGCCTGCCGCCGCGCAGGCGGGGCACCACGCCCACCACCTGCCCGAGCACCCGCACCACCACGCGCACCGCGACGTGTCGGGCGGTCGCCTGCGGCCGGCCGTCTTCGGCGCGATGGACGGGCTCGTGACGAACATGAGCCTGATCGCGGGGATCGGCGGCAGCGGCGCGAGCGGCCACACGGTGGTGCTGACGGGCGTCGCGGGCCTGGTCGCCGGGGCCTTCTCCATGGCGACGGGCGAGTACGTCAGCGTGCAGAGCCAGAACGAGTCGATCGCCGCGGAGGTCCGCATCGAGCAGCTGGAGCTCGAGCGGCACCCCGAGGCGGAGCTGACGGAGCTCGCCCAGGCCTACGAGCGCCGGGGCGTCGACCCGGCGACCGCGCTGCGCGTCGCCCAGCAGCTGTCCGCCGACCCCGCGGAGCGGCTGCGCGTGCACGCCCGCGAGGAGCTGGACATCAACCCCGACGAGCTGCCGAGCCCGTGGCTCGCGGCGAGCAGCAGCTTCGTCTTCTTCGCGGTCGGCGCGCTGCTGCCGCTGCTGACCTACTTCTTCGGCATCAGCACCCTGTGGCCCGCGCTGGGCGTCGCGGCCGTGTCGCTGTTCGCGGCCGGCGCCGTGACCTCCCGGTTCACCGGGCGGGGCGCCGCGTTCGGCGGGGCGCGCCAGCTGGTCCTGGGGCTGCTCGCCGCCGGCGTCACCTACGCCGTGGGGCACCTGATCGGCGCATCCGTCAGCTGACACCCCGGCTATCCAGTTGCGCCGCCCCGCGGCGAACGATGGAATCGCCGGATGAGCCCCGATATGTACGTCCACGGCCACGCCACCAGCGTGGTGGCGAGCCACGCCCGCCGCACCGCGGCGAACTCCGCCGCCTACCTGCTGCCGCACCTGCGCCCGGGGATGTCGCTGCTGGACGTCGGCTGCGGGCCAGGCAGCATCACCGTGGACCTCGCACGGCAGGTGGCGCCGGGCACGGTCGTGGGGACCGACGCCGCCGCGGGCGTGCTGGACGCGGCCCGCGCGGGGGCGGCCGCGACGGGCGTCCCGGTGACGTTCGAGACCGGCGACGTCTACCGGCTGGGCGAGGACCCGCGGCGCTTCGACATCGTGCACGCCCACCAGGTGCTGCAGCACCTGGCGGACCCGGTGGCTGGGCTGCGGGCGATGCGCGCTGCGCTGGCGCCCGGTGGCCTGGTGGCGGCCCGCGACGCCGACTACGCGGCCTTCACCTGGTTCCCGCACGTCCCCGAGCTGGACCGCTGGCTCGAGCTGTACCGGACCCTGGCCCGGCGCGCCGGGGGCGAGCCGGACGCGGGGCGCCGCCTGCTGTCCTGGGCGCACCAGGCGGGGTTCGCCGACGTGACGCCGTCGGCATCCGCCTGGTGCTACGCGACACCGGAGGAGCGGGCGGCCTGGGGCGGATCGTGGGCGGACCGGATGACGGGCTCGTCGTTCGCCGAGCAGGCCCGCGCAGCGGGGCTGGCCACCGATGCCGACCTGGCCGCGCTGGCCGCGGGCTGGCGGAGCTGGGCCGCCGCCCCGGACGGCTGGTTCGCGGTCCTGCACGGTGAGGTGCTCTGCCGTGGCTAGACCCGGGTTCAGAAGCTCGCGGGCTCCCCGCCGTCGAGCACCTGCACCGTGGTCCCCGGCGGGGCGAAGTTCGTGAACATGCCGTAGTACATGGGCGGGACGGAGCTCACTGCCTCGTGGATGGGCACGGCCGTGCCCGGGTGGACCAGCCGCAGGTGGTTGATCGCGTCCGCGATCGCCATCCACGGCGCCGCGGTCGGCAGGCCGAGCACCTCGATCCCCTCGACGTCGGCGATGACCGACAGCGCGTCGCCCGGGTGGTAGAAGCGCTCCGCCACGCGGTACCCGACGTTGGGGATCACCGGGATGTCGGGGTGGATGGTCGCGTGGCTGCCGCCGTGCGCGGTCACGTCGACGCCCAGGTCCAGCCGGTCCCCCGGGCGGACGGTGGTGACCTCGAAGCCCGCCTCCGTCAGTGACGCGGCCGTACCCGTGTCGGCGAACAGCCGCGCCTCGGGGTTGGCGTCCAGCAGCGGCCGCAGCCGGTCACGGTCGACGTGGTCGGCGTGCTGGTGGGTGATGAGCACCCCCGTCAGCCCCTCGAGTCCCTCGAACCCGGCGGAGAAGGAGCCGGGGTCGAACAGCAGCCGGGCGTCGGACTCCTCGACGAGCAGACAGGCGTGGCCGTACTTGGTGATCCGCATGGCGGCATTCTGCCCGCGGGCCGGGACCCACGCCCGGCCCGCGGGGCTCCCGCTCAGCCTGCCGCGGCCTCCGCCAGCAGCTCGTCGACGCCGTCCGCGTCGTAGGTCTTGAACTGCTCCTGCCGCCGGAAGATGTGGTCGCGGGCCGTCACCGGCGGCGGCGGGGTCCGCCGCGCGGCGGGGTCGATGCAGGACGGCGCGGGCGCCACCACCGCGTCGAGCCGCGGGTAGTGGAAGTAGACGATGGCCATGCGCCGGCTGGCGGCCCCCAGCCCGACGGGCGGGTTGACCACCTGGTGGACGTTCGGCCGGATCCGGCGGTTGGTCCAGCGGCCGAGCAGGTCCCCGGCCTGGACGAGGAACGCGTCCTCCGGGATCTGCACCGGGATCCAGTCCGTGCCGTTCGTGAGCAGGACCTCCAGCCCGCCGGGCGCGTCGTCCGCCCACAGCAGGGTCAGCCCGCCGCGGTCGGTGTGCGGGCGGGTGCGCACCTGCCCGGGCGCCGGCGGGGTCTCCTGCGCCAGGTAGTCGTTGCTGATCAGGTTCGCGAAGTGCTCGTCGGTCCAGGCCGGCAGGTCCTCGGCGGGCAGGTCCAGCCGCGCCGCGATGTCGGCGAACAGGCGGCCGGCGAGCTGACCGCAGGCGCTGTAGTAGCGCGTCCAGGCGGCGGCGAACGCGGGGTCGTCGGGCCACAGCGCGAAGCTCTCGGCGAGCGCCGCCAGGTCGACCGGGTCGTCGGTCCGCCGCCCCTGCAGCTGGATCTCGAACCGCTGCACGAGGTCGGGCAGCCGCTGGCCGGTGAGCTCGGGCGAGCCCTCGTAGACCGGCTGCCAGCCGCGCCACAGGCCGGTGCCGTCCCAGCGGAACGGCTCCTTGCGCTCCCGCGGGCGGTCCATGAAGGCCTTCGAGACGCGCACCATGGCGCGGCGCAGCTGCGGGTCGACGCCGTGGTTGACGACGAAGGCGCAGGAGGCGGTGACGAGCGCGTCGGCCAGCGCCTCGGGCGGGTCGTTCGCGAGGTCGACGACGGGCACGCTGAAGCTGTCCGCACTGGTGCGAACGGGGGCGGGGGCGGTGACGGTCACGGGGCTACCTCCGGGGCGCGGGGACGGGACGGCCCGCGCCGTTCGCGGACACCGAAGGTGCCGCGGGGTAGATCGGACCTGCTGGGAGGATCCGACCGCCGTGCTGCGTCCGCGTTAGCGCGCCGTGACGCTCGCGTTGCCGTCTGCCACCGGCGCCCGGAGCTGGGCCGCCTCGACCGCCGTGACACCGGTCGCGTCCTGCCGCCGCCCGGTCGTCACCTGTCCGAGGATCAGGATGGCGATGCCGAGCCCGAGCGTGATGAACCAGCCGACGTGCGTAGCGGCGGCGAACCCGCTCTGGAAGCTGCCGTGGACGGCCGCGGTGGCGGCCACGCCGATGACCGCGACCCCGAGCGACTGGCCGACCTGGCGGCTGGTGGAGGCGACGGCGGAGGCCACGCCCGCCTGCTCCTTCGGCAGCCCGGAGACCGCCGCGTTGGTGATGGGAGCGTTCACCCAGCCGAACCCGAACCCGAAGAGCAGGTAGGTCAGCAGCAGCCGCCCGGTCGAGGTGGTGCTGGTCAGCCCCAGCAGCAGGACGCTCGCGCCCGTCAGGGCGACGCCGGCGATGAACAGCGAGATCCGCGGCCCCCGCTGCCCCACCAGGTAGCCGGACACGGGCGGCCAGACGACGGTCATCGCGGCCATCGGCAGCGTGTAGAGGCCGGCATGGAGCGCGGAGAAGCCGCGGACGTCCTGCAGGTACAGCGTGTTGAGGAAGAGGAAGCCGCCGAGGGACGCGAACGCGCAGACGGCGATCAGGGTCGCCCCGGCGAACGGCGGGGAGCGGAACAGCCGGACGTCGAGCAGCGGTTCGGGGCGGCGCAGCTCGTAGCCGACGGTGCCGGCCAGCGCGAGGGCCGCGACCACGAAGAGACCGAGGATCGTGGGGCTGGCCCAGCCGAGCCGGGCGCCCTCGATGATCGCGTAGGTGAGCGACGCCAGGAACGCGATGATGAGCACCTGGCCGACCGGGTCCAGCCGCCGGGCCCGCGGCGCCCGCGACTCCTGGACGAAGCGCAGGGTCAGCACGATCGCCAGGGCCCCAACGGGCAGGTTGATCCAGAAGACCGAACGCCAGCCGACCCCCTCGACCAGCACACCGCCGATCACGGGGCCGAGCGCCATGCTGAAGCCGATGACCGCGCCCCAGACGCCGATGGCGCGGGCGCGCTCCCGCGGGTCGGTGAACGTGTTGACGATGATCGACATCGCGACGGGGTTGAGCATCGAGCCACCGATGGCCTGCAGGGCGCGGAACGCGACCAGCCACCCCAGGCTGGGCGCCAGGCTGCAGAGCAGGGAGCCGAGGGAGAACAACAGCAGCCCGGCGATGAAGGTCCGCTTGCGCCCGAGCCGGTCCGCCGTCGAGCCGGAGAGCATGAGGAGGCTGGCGAGGACCAGCGTGTAGGCGTCGATGGTCCACTGCAGCCCGGACGTCGGCGCGTGCAGCTCGTGGCCGATGGACGGCAGCGCGACGTTCACGATGGTGTTGTCGAGCCCCACGATGAACAGGCTCATGCAGCAGGTGCCGAGCACGAGCAGCCGCTGGCGCCGGGACAGGTCCACCATCGCTCCTGGATTATTGCTGGACAGCAAATAAGTATGCGGAGCGTACAACCGGCTGTGATCTACAGCTGTTCCCCGAACGCGGCCCGGCCTACCCCGACGCCGCCACCGCGGCGACGACCGCGGGCAGCGCGGCCCCCAGGGGCGCGTCCAGGTGCAGGGCCGCCAGCGCGTCCGCCCGCGTCGGTCCCTGGTTGACCAGCGCCACGGGGATGCCGACCTTCGAGGCCCGCAGGGCGAACCGGTACCCGGAGAACACCGCCAGCGAGGACCCCAGCACCAGGAGCGACCGGGCGCCCTCGAGCAGCCCGTAGCAGCGCGCCACCCGCTCGGGCGGCACCGATTCCCCGAAGAACACCACGTCCGGCTTGAGGGGCCCGTCCCCGCAGACCGGGCACGGGACCATCACGAAGCCGTCCAGCGCCTCGTCCGGCAGGGTGACGTCCCCGTCGGGGTTCACCTCGTCCACCGCCACCTCGAACGCGGGGTTCGCAGCCCGCAGCAGGTCCTCCACCAGCCGCCGCCCGAGCACTGCACCGCAGCCCAGGCACGCGACCCGGTCCAGCCCGCCATGCAGCTCCACCACGTCGGCGGCGCCGGCCTCCTGCTGCAGGCCGTCCACGTTCTGCGTGATGATCCCCCGCAGCAGCCCGGCCCGCTGCAACCCCGTCACCGCGCGGTGCCCGTCGTTGGGGCGCGCCTGCGCCATCCGCGGCCACCCCAGGTAGGAGCGCGCCCAATAGCGGTGCCGGGCCACCGGGTCCCGGACGAACGCCTGGTAGGTCATCGGCGTGTGGTCGCGGGTCGCGGCGCCCGTCGGTCCGCGGTAGTCGGGAATCCCGGACTCGGTGGACAGTCCCGCGCCCGACAGCACCAGGACGTCACCGCCCCGGACCAGCGCGACCAGCTGCTCGAGGTCCGCGCTCCCGGGGGCGGTGACGGCAAGGGGATGCACCCCTCCAGTGTCCCCCCGCGGCTACGGCAGCGTGATGGCGAGGGCGCCCATGGCGGCGTCCTCCCAGCGGCGCGCCCGCGCCGCGCCGTCGGCGTCCCGGCCCGGCCGGTCCCGCTCGGGCTCCCCGCCCCCGGCCAGGTGGCGGGCGTACGCGACGGCGTGGGCGACCGACGGCCCCACCAGGTCGGCGCCCACCGGCGGCTGGTCGACGAGCGCCCGCACGGCCTCCGCGTCGAACCCCCAGAGGCCGAGCAGGTAGCCGCTCACGTCGGCCACCGAGCAGCCGAAGGCCGCCCGCTCCCGCTCGTACGGCGCGAGCCCCGGCAGCTCGAACTTCGTGAACAGCTCGAAGGCGACCGGGTCGGCGGCGGCGAGCGCCAGCAGCCCGACGTCGTGCAACATGGCGGCCAGGAACGCGGCGCCGGCGAGGCCGCTCGGCCACTCCTCCGCCCGGGCGATGGCGCGGGCGAAGGCGCCGGAGCGCTCGGCCCGGGCGCGCACCGCGGCCGCGTCCAGCCCGCGCGGCAGCGGGGCGTCCGTGGCGAACAGCTTGCCTGCCAGCGCGAGCGCGTGGAGCGTGTCGACACCCAGCAGCACGGCGGCCCGCTCGACGGAACTCACGGTCCCCCGCTGTCCGAAGAACGGCGAGTTGACCAGCCGCAGGATGTCCGCCGACAGCGAGAGGTCACCGGCGATGACCGCGGCCACCTCCGTCAGGGAGGCGTCCTCCCGGGCCGTGACCGCGAGGATCTCGGCGTGCAACGAAGGGGGCTTCGGGAGCGATTCCACCTCACCCAGCAGCGAGCGGAGCCGGTCGTCGTCCAGCAACCGCCGGACGTCGAGCACGCCGTTGATGACACCGAACAGCGTCAGGCCGTCGCACGGCCGCGCCAGCACCTGGTGCGCCAGCCCGGCGAGCCCCGGCAGCGCGGCCTCGTCGCACGCGTCGACCAGGACCAGGCAGGTGGTGGCGGGGTGCAAGCTACGGACCTCGCGCAACAGCGCCAGGCCGGTGTCGCCGTCCGTGACGAACACGTCCGCCGGCGCCTCGGCCAGCCAGCCGGGCACGTCGGCGGCCGTGCCGCAGCGGAGGTCCCAGCTACTGCGGTAGCCACCGAGCACGCAGCGCAGTGCAGCGGGGAGCGAGCCGTCGTCGACGGCGACCACGATCCGGGGAGCGACCACGGCCGACAAACCTCCACGATGAGACGGCATCCGCGGTGCCGCGGATACCGGACGTATCGGAATCCCACGAGTGCGTCTGAACGGTGCCGGCGATTCGGCTCGGCACACCGGGTCGCCGGGCGTCGGTCGGCTGTCAGTCCCCCGCCGCGGCCGCGGTGCGGGTGCGGTTCCGCCCCTCGCGCTTGGCCAGGAACAGCGCCGAGTCCGCACGGGCCAACGCGTGCTTCAACGACTCCGTCGCCCCTACCAGGGCTACGCCGGCGCTCGCCGTGGCACCGGCCGGCACCGCGGAGCGCAGCTCGTCCACGACGTGCCGGCCGCGGTCGAGGTCGCAGCCGGACAGCAGCAGGGCGAACTCCTCGCCGCCGACGCGGGCGAGCACGTCGCCGCGGCGCAGCAGCTGCCGCCACGCCTCGCCGCAGCCCCGCAGCAGCTCGTCGCCGGCGACGTGGCCGCGGGTGTCGTTCAGCTGCTTGAAGTGGTCGAGGTCCAGGACGGCGACCGCGACGGGGATGCCCTGCGCGCGGCCGCGGTCCAGCAGGTCGCCGGCGTCCTTCTGCCAGCCCCGCCGGTTCCGCAACCCCGTCAGCGGGTCCGTCAACGCCTCGTCGCGCAGGTGCGCCTCCCGCGTCCGGCTGGCCGTGATGTCCTGGCAGATCCCCCAGGCGCGCAGCGGGCGGCCGTTGTCCGGGTCCTGCGTCACGGTGACCCAGCAGCGCACGTGGGCGATGGAGTCGTCCGGGCGGCACACCCGGAACTCGAGCCGCGCAGACCCGCCGTCCGCGAGGAGCGCCCGCCAGGCCCGCACCGTGGCCGGCTGGTCGGACGGGTGGATCAGCTTCCGCCAGAGCTCCATGGTCGGGACGACGTCCGCATCGACGCCCAGCAGCGTCGCCACCAACGGCGACCAGGTCTGCTCCCGAGTGACCAGGTCCCAGTCCCAGGAGGCGAGCCCGGCCAGCGCCTGCGTCTGCCGCAGCCGCTGCTCCGACGCCCGCAGCGCGGCCAGCGCGGCGCGCCGGTCCGTGACGTCCTGCGCCTCCAGCATCAGGCCGTCGTTCCACGGCGTCACCGTGTAGCGCCAGCTGCCGGCGCCGTGCGAGCCGGTGTACCACTGGTCGACCAGCTGGAACGGCACCCCGGTCCGCGCCACCTCGAGGAAGCGGTCCCCGTGGTCGCCGGTGACGAGCGGCATCAGGTCACCGAGCGGCAGTCCGACCACGTCGGCCAGGTCGAGGCCGACCATGCCCAGCAGGTGTCGGTTCGCCCACCGAACCCGCAGCGTCCGCGGGGCGCCGGTGCCGTCCCGCTCCACGTCGAGGAGCACGATGCAGCGTCGCATCGCGTCGAGGGCCTCGGCGAGCTCACGGTGGGCGCGCTGCAGCGCTGTCGCGGCAGCAGCCCGCTCCGTCGTGTCCCGCAGCAGGATGTTGAAGCGCCAGACCGACTCCACGCGCATCGGCCAGATCGTCGCCTCGATGGGGAGGCGGCGGCCGTCGGCGGCCCGGGCCCACGTCTCGAGGCGGCGACCGCCGAGGGGCTGCTGACCACCCTCCAGGAACGCGGCCACTCCCGCCCGGAACTCGGTGGCCTGCTCCGGGAACAGGACGAGGTCCACGGTCTCGCCGAGCGCATCCGCCGCGGGGTACCCGAGGATGGCCGTCGCGGCAGGGTTCCATTCCTGGACCCGCCCTGCCTCGTCGAGGCTGAGATAGGCGTCCGCGCTCGTCCGAATGATGTCGTGGGCGTGGTCGCGGGCGTGCTGCAGCTCGCGACTGGCATGCGCCGCCGCCCCTACCGCCGCCCGGATCTCGACCACCTGCCGCCGGAGCACCAGCTGCGCGACGGCCTGCTCGGCGAGGACGCGCAGGACCAGGCGCTGCCCGTCGGTCAGCTCCCGCGGGCGCACGTCGAGCACGCACAACGTGCCGAGCACGGCCCCTGCCGGGGTACGCAGCGGGAAGCCGGCATAGAACCGGACGCCGGGTGGCCCCACCACGCTCGGGTGGTCCACGAAGCGGGGGTCGGCCGCGGTGTCGGGGACGACGAGCTCCGCGTCGCTCCGGACGACGTGGTCACAGAACGCCAGGTCACGGGGCGCAGCCGTCTCGTCCAGGCCGACGCGGGCCTTGAACAGCTGCCGGTCCGCGCCCATGACGTTGAGGATCGCCATCGGCACTCCGGCGGCCTCCGCGGCTGCCCGCACCAACCGGTCGCAGGCCGGGGTGGGCTCGGCGACGTCGTCGCCGAACGTGGCGAGCTCCGCCAGCCGCTCGTACTCGGCGGCGGCGGTGTCCCTGCTGCCCGAGGCATGCACAGGGACGCCTCACTTCTTCCGTCGCGCCGAGGGTCTGCCCTCCTGCACACCATCGGCGTCCGGGGCGGACCCTTGAGCTCGTCACCCCGCGACGGGCTGGGTGAACGTCAGGCGTGCAGTTCCCGGGCCAGCTCCTCGTTGCTCAGCGGTCGCGCGGGGTGCTGCGGGAACTCGTGGCGGGCGCGCTTGCCCCCCGGCGCGCCGTCGGAGCGGACCACCTCCCCCGTCTCCACGACCTGCTTGAAGCGCCGTAGGTCGTCGTCGAGCTGCTGGTGCGGCTCCTCGCCGAAGTAGCGGGCCACGGCCTCGCCCAGCTTCCCGGCGGGCATCGCGTACCGCATCGTCGCGTGGATCTCGGTGCCGCGGTGGCCCGGTGCGGAGGTGAACCGGACGTCGCCGAAGAGCTCGATGGCCGACCCCTGGACGGACCGCCAGACGATGCGGTGCCCCGGCAGGTCCTCGGTGATCTCGGCGTCCCACTCGACGGTGCGGCCGAACGGGGCGGTGGCCTTCCAGTGGCTGGTCGTCGGTCCCGTGACGGTGACCTGGTCCACGTGCGCCATGAACGCCGGAAGGTCCTCGAGCCGGCGCCACCGGTCGTAGACCTCCTGCGGCGACTTCCGGATCGTGGTGGTGGCGTGCAGGACGACGGTCGCGGCGCCGCGCGAGCGGGTTGCGGCGGCGTACGCGTCCAGCCCCGTGATGCCCACGACGGCCGCGGTGGCCGCGACGGTGCGCCACAGCCCCTTGCCGTCGTGGTGCTTGATGCCCCGCCCGAGCAGCGCGAGGTCCATCGCGTCGCCGCCGACGCGCGCCCACAGGAAGGCCGGGCTGGCGAGCCCGAGCAGTCCCGCTGCGGCCACCAGCTCGCGCACCCCGACGACGGCCGCCGTGGCGCGGTGCCGGGGCTCGTCCCCGATACCCAGCGCCTTGCCGAATCGCCCGGGCGCGAGCAGTGGTGGGATCCCCAGGCCCAGGCTCGCGACGCCGAGGCCCTGCACGAGGTGGTCGGACGCCAGCCGGCCGTGTGGCAGGGTGAGCGCGGGGAGGTGGATCGCCACGGCAGGCTCCCAGGGGTGCGACGGTGGGCCGAACGTGTCCGGTTGTCTACCCCGCCGGTGCCTGGCGGCATGCGGTCGCCACCCTGCTTTTCTGCGATCAGCCCGCACCCGGGAAAGGCCGTGACGGAAGCGCCCCGCCGCGGGTGCGCGGAGCTTGGTCTCGACGCCGACCTGGCGGCCGAGCCGGAGCGCTACCCCGGTCCCGTGCTGCCCTTCCCGGCGGTCCTGCTCGGCTCCTCCCTGGTGCGGCTGCCGGTGGCGGCTGCGGCGGCCCGGGTGCGCCTCGCGGCGGTGCTGCGGCGTTGGGGCGCCGTCCCGCTGGAGCTGCGCCGCCCCGTGATCGCGTACGGCAGCAACGCCTGTCCCGGCGTGCTGGCGGCGAAGCTGGCGAGGGCCGGCGCCTCCGCCACGCTGCCGGCGCTGCCCGCAGAGGCGGAGGGCCTGTTCGTCGGGTACTCCGCGCACGTCAGCCGACCCGGTTTCGTGCCGGCGGCTGCGCTGCCGCGCCCCGGTGCCCGCGCGGCGGTCGTCGTCCTCTGGCTCGACCGGCAGCAGCTGGCCGCGGTGGACGCCACGGAGCCGAACTACGTCCGCCGGCCGTTCCCCGGTGCGCAGCTGACCACGTGTCTCGGGCCGGTGCCGGGTACCGCGGGGCTGTACGTGTCCCGCCACGGGGTGGTGCGGGGTCGGGACGCCGGGCCGGTGCCCTTCGACAGCCAGCGGACGGCCGTCGGCCTGCTCGCGGCGACCGGCGCGCTCCCGGCCGGGCTGGCGGGCGATCCCGCGGCGGCCACGCGGGCGCTGGGCCGCTCCCCTGCCCTGCGGATCGCCGCGACCCGGGCGCTGCTGGCCCGCGGGCACGCCGAAGAGTGACCCACATCACGTGCACATTTCGGTGCCATTGCCAACCGGTTCCCTCCACGAAGGGAAGGCTCTGTGGCGCCGGTCATGCCGGCCGGCGCACACAAGGAGGTGTGGCATGTGCGGAATCGCAGGCTGGGTGGACTTCACGCGCGACGTCCGGCGCGAGCAGGCCGCCACCGAGGCGATGACAGCCACGATGGCCTGCCGCGGACCGGACGAGGGCGGGGTGCAGCTCGCGGCGCACGCCGCGCTGGGCCACCGCCGGCTCGCGATCATCGACCTGCCCGGCGGCCACCAGCCGATGTCCGTCACGGACGACCACGGCGACCTGGTCGCCGCCATCGTCTACAGCGGTGAGGTCTACAACCACCTCGAGCTGCGGGTCGAGCTCTCCGCCCTCGGCCACACCTGGCGCACCGAGAGCGACACGGAGACCGTGCTGCACGCGTACCTGCAGTGGGGGGCCGAGCTCGCCGGCCACCTGAACGGGATGTTCGCGTTCGCCGTCTGGGACGAGCGGCGCCAGCAGCTGCACCTGGTCCGCGACCGGATGGGTATCAAGCCGCTCTTCTACCAGCCGACGGCGGGCGGGGTGCTGTTCGGCTCCGAGCCCAAGGCCATCCACGCGCACCCCGAGGGCGACCAGGTCGTCGGCCTGGCGGGGCTGCGCGAGCAGCTCGCCATGACCAAGAACCCCGAGCGGTCGGTGTACCGGAGCCTCGCCGAGGTGCGGCCCGGCCAGATCGTGACCGTCCGGCCCGAGGGCCTGACGAAGCGCCGCTACTGGCAGCTGGCGGCCCGTGAGCACACCGACGATCTGCCCACCACCATCGCCACCGTGCGCGACCTGCTCGGGGACATCGTGCGCCGGCAACTCATCTCCGACGTGCCGCTCTGCACCCTGCTGTCCGGGGGGCTCGACAGCTCCGCAGTGACGGCCCTGGCCGCGGCGGCGCTGCGGGAGCAGGGCGGCGGCCCGGTCCGCAGCTTCGCCGTCGACTTCGAGGGCTACGAGGACAACTTCGTCGCGGACGCGATGCGCGACAGCCCGGACACCCCGTACGTGCACGAGCTCGCCAAGCACGTCGGCGCCGACCACAGCGACATCGTGCTGTCCAACGACGACCTCATGGACCCGGCCGCGCACGACGCCGTGGTCCGGGCGAACGACGCCCCGCTCATGAGCGAGATGTTCACGTCGCTCTACCTCCTGTTCAAGGAGATCCGCGGCCACTCGACGGTCGCGCTGTCCGGCGAGTCCGCCGACGAGGTGTTCGGCGGCTACCGGTGGTTCCACGACCCGGCCGCCGTCGCCGCGGACACCTTCCCGTGGGTGGCCGCCACCCAGGCGATGGGAGGGGGCCCGTTCGGCCACACCTCGCTCCTCGACCCGGGCCTCGTCCGCGACCTCGACCTGGCCGGGCACCGGGAGGCCAGCTACCGCGCCGCGCTGGCGGAGGTGCCGCACGTGCCCGGCGCGGACGCCCGGGAGCGCCGGATGCGGGAGGTCTGCTACCTGCACCTCACCCGCTTCGTGCAGATCCTGCTGGATCGCAAGGACCGGATGAGTATGGCCAGCGGGCTCGAGGTACGCGTGCCGTTCTGCGACGACCGGCTCGTGCAGTACGTCTTCAACACGCCCTGGGCGATGAAGACCTTCGACGGCCGCGAGAAGAGCCTGCTGCGGGCCGCAACGATGGGCGACCTGCCGGCGTCGATTTCCGCGCGGCGGAAGAGCCCCTACCCGTCGACGCAGGACCCGGGGTACGCCCTGGCGCTGCGCCGCGAGCTGGCGTCGGTCCTCGCGCGGGCGGATGCGCCGGTACTCGCGCTGCTCGACCTGCCCGCCGCCCGCGCGCTCGCCCACAGCCAGGAGGGGGCGGACGACCCGGCCGCCCGGGGCGCCGTGGAGCTGGTGCTCGGCCTGTCGCGCTGGCTCGAGACGGGGGTGGCCGTCCAGCTGACGTGAGCCCACGCGGCCGCGTCCCCCAGCGGGCTCGACGGTCGCCGGCCCTTCGGCCAACGTTCCTGCGCCTGACCCTTCCCTTGCCGGTCCCGCCGCAGGAGGCTGCGCCCTGCACCGGAGCAACGGGAGGGCGCGATGCGGAGCTGTCGACTGAGGGCGGCCGGGAGCACTGTCCTTCCGATCCTGGCTGTGGTGGCGGCGCTGGTGCTGACCACGGCTCCCCCGGCGCGCGCCGCGCTGCTGCCCGGCCCGGCCCCGGGCTCGCTGGGCCCCTGGCACCCGACGGGCTCCTACGTCCGCGACTCGCTGACCAGCAACCAGGGGCTGGCCACCGTGACGACGTCGGTCGGGCCGACGACCGTCTACCGCGGCAGCGGGACCATCCCGCTGCCGCTGCTGCTCCAGGGCTGGCAGCACATCGGCGACCCCGGGGCCCGCGGCGGCTACGTCGTCGACGCGTACCAGGGGCCCGCCGGCGCCAGCAGCAAGCTCTACGAGGTCACCGCCCCGACGGGGCAGCAGTACGACTTCGTGCACCCACTGGCGCCGCTCTCGCCACCCGAGCTCTACAACAACTCCTTCGCTGCCGTGAGCCCCGACGGGCGGTGGCTGGTCTCCGGCGAGTGGCTCGCCATGCGGCGGCTGCTCGTCTTCCGGCTGCCGGCGCCGGGCACCCCGCAGCCGGTCTCGCAGCCGCTCCCGCTCGCCGGTGTCATCACGCTCGACCGCACGGTCCGCAACGTGCAGGGCTGCGACTTCGTCACCGACCGGCAGCTGCTGTGCTCGAGCGACGACCCGGGCACCGACCTGTTCGGCGTCGCGAAGCCGCTGCTGCAGGTGGACCTGGCCCAGCCGCTGGGGCCGGACGCAGCCGGCGCCGTCACCGCGCTGGGCCCGCTCCCCCAGCACAGCCTGTGCACGGGGACGTTCGAGACGGAGGGGATCGACGTCGCACCGGACGGGGAGCTGCGGGTCGAGGTGGTGCCGCCGGCGCCCTGCGTCATCACCACCCGGGTGTACGCGTACCGACGGTCGTGACCGGGCGGTCATGTCGGTGTCCTACGCTGGTGTGACCACCGGTCGGAACGGAACGGACCCGCATGAGCACAACGCATTACGACGTCCTCGTCATCGGCAGCGGCTTCGGCGGCTCCGTCACCGCGCTGCGGCTGACCGAGAAGGGCTACCGCGTCGGCGTCCTCGAGGCGGGCCGGCGGTTCCGCGACGACGAGTTCGCGACCACCAGCTGGGACGCGCGGAAGTTCATCTGGGCGCCCAAGCTCGGCTGCTACGGCATCCAGCGCATCCACGCGCTGCCGGACGTGCTGGTGCTGGCCGGCGCCGGCGTCGGGGGCGGCTCGCTGGTGTACGCGAACACGCTCTACGAGCCCAAGTCGGACGCCTTCTACGACGATCAGCAGTGGGCCGGCATCACGGACTGGCGGGCCGAGCTGGCCCCCCACTACGCGCAGGCCAAGCGGATGCTCGGCGTTGTCCGCCAGCCGACGGTGACCGCCTCGGACCGGGTGCTGCAGCAGGTGGCCGGCGAGATGGGCGTGGCGGACAGCTGGACCCCCACCCCGGTCGGCGTGTTCTTCGGCCGCGGCGCCACGAAGGAGCCCGGCACCACCGTGCCGGACCCGTACTTCGGCGGGGTGGGCCCCGAGCGCACCGGCTGCATCGAGTGCGGCTCGTGCATGACCGGCTGCCGGCACAACGCGAAGAACACCCTCGTGAAGAACTACCTCTACCTCGCGGAGAAGGCCGGCGCCGTCGTGCACCCGCTGACGACGGTGACCCGCATCCGCCCCCGCACCGGAGGCGGCTACGAGGTCACCACGGTCCGCACCGGCGCCTGGGTCGGCCGCCGCACCCGCCACACCTTCACCGCCGACGAGGTCGTGCTCGCCGCCGGCGGCTGGGGCACGCAGCAGCTGCTGCACCGCATGAAGACCACGGGCGCGCTGCCCGCACTGTCGGACCGGCTGGGCTTCCTGACCCGCACGAACAGCGAGTCCCTCGGCGGGGCGGTGACCAAGCTGCGCTCCCGCAAGGAGCACGACTTCACGCACGGCGTGGCGATCACCAGCTCCATCCACCCCGACGAGCGGACGCACATCGAGCCCTGCCGCTACGGCAAGGGGTCCAACGCCATGGGGCTGCTCTCGACCATCGCGACCAAGGGCGGCACGGACCGGAAGCGCTGGAAGACGTGGCTGGGCCAGGTCGCGCGGCACCCGGGGCAGCTGCTCTCGCTGTACGCGGGGCTGAACCACTGGTCCGAGCGCGGCGTGATCGCCCTCGTCATGCAGACGCACGACAACTCGCTGACGCTGTACCCGACGAAGACCCGCTTCGGCCGCTTCAAGGTCACCAGCAAGCAGGGCCACGGGACGCCGAACCCGACGTGGATCCCGGCCGCGGACGAGGCGCAGCGCCGGATGGCGAAGGCGATCGACGGCTTCCCCGTGAACAGCATCGGCGAGATCGTCGACATCCCCATGACCGCGCACTTCCTCGGGGGCTGCGCGATCGGCGACTCCCCCGCCACGGGCGTCGTCGACGCCTACCACCGGGTCTACGGCAACCCCGGGATGCACATCGTCGACGGCTCCGCGATCTCGGCGAACCTGGGCGTGAACCCGTCGCTGACCATCACGGCGCAGGCGGAGCGCGCCATGTCGCTCTGGCCGAACAAGGGCGAGACGGACGCGCGTCCGCCGCTCGGCACGGGGTACGAGCGCCTGGCGCCCGTCCCGCCGGCGCACCCTGTGGTGCCGGCCGACGCGCCCGCGGCGCTCCGGCTGCCGATCGTGGAGGTGCGGTCGACCCCGGTCACGGCCTGACCGGACCCATCGAACGGAAGGCTCGATATGCGTTACCGGAAGCTCGGCAGTTCGGACCTGGTGGTCTCCGAGATCTCGCTCGGGTCCTGGCTCACGTACTCCGGCGGCGTGGCGGCCGATCAGACCCGCGCCTGCACCGAGGCCGCGTTCGACGCCGGGATCACGTTCTTCGACACCGCGAACGTGTACGGCCGCGGCGCCGCCGAGGAAGCCTGGGGCGAGATCCTCGCAACCCACCCGCGCGACTCCTACGTCCTCGCGACCAAGGTGTGGGGCCCGATGTCCGACGACCCCGCGGACCACGGCCTGTCGGCCCCGCAGATCGCGAAGCAGATCGACGCCTCCCTGCGGCGGCTGCGCACCGACCACGTCGACCTGTACCAGGCGCACCGGTTCGACGTGGACACCCCGATCGAGGAGATCGTCGAGGCGCTGCAGCAGGTCGTGCAGGACGGCAAGGCGCGCTACCTCGGCTTCAGCGAGTGGACGGCGGAGCAGATCCGGGCGGCGATCGACATCGCCGGGCCCGACCTGTTCGTCTCGTCGCAGCCGCAGTACTCGATGCTCTGGCAGGCACCCGAGGCGGAGCTCCTCGAGCTGTGCCAGGCGAACGGGATCTCGCAGATCGTCTGGTCGCCGCTGGCGCAGGGCGTGCTCACCGGCAAGTACCGGCCCGGCGAGCCGTACCCGGCCGACTCCCGCGCAGCGAGTGAGTCCATGAGCGGCGCGATGGGCCTGGTGCTGAACGACGCGACGGTGGCGGCGGTGGAGCGGCTGCGCCCCATCGCCGAGGGCGCGGGGCTGACGCTGACCGAGCTGGCCCTGGCCTGGGTGCTGCGCCGCGACGAGGTGGCCTCGGCCATCGTCGGCGCCTCGCGGCCCGAGCAGGTGTACGCGAACGCCAAGGCCTCGGGCATCGAGCTGACGCCGGACGTGCTGGCGGCGGTCGACGCGGCGCTGGGCGACGCGCCGGTGCGGGGGCCGCGGCTGGCCAGCTTCGCGCCCGAGGGCGTGCGGCACCGGGCGTAGCCGGTCGCGTCAGCCGGCGGCGTCCAGGATGGGGGCGCAGCCGATGAGTTGCGGCCGGAGCGATCGTCGGTTCCGGGAGTGTCGGACCGCTGACCCGAGGGAGACGACGACGGTGACCGAGGAAGACCTACAGGCGCTCGTGGCGGCCGACTACCTGGCCCTCGCCGAGCTGCTGGACGGGCTGCTGCCGGAGCGGTGGGACACCCCGTCGCTCTGCACCGAGTGGCGCGTGCGGGAGGTCGTGGCCCACGTGACCATGCCGGCCCGCTACGAGGAGGCGGCGTTCATGGCCGAGCTCCGCGATGACGGGTTCGACTTCACCCGGCTGTCCAACCGGATCGCCGCCCGGGATGGGCAGCTGCCGACCGACGACCTGGTGAAGAACCTGCGCAGCGAGGTGCTGCACGCGTGGCAGCCGCCGGGCGGCGGGGCGCACGGGGCGCTCAACCACGTCGTCGTCCACGGGCTCGACATCACCGTGCCGCTCGGCGAGCATCGCCGCTCCCCCGACGCGACCGTCCAGATCGTCCTGGACCAGCTGACCGGGGGTGGCGGGCACGCCCACTTCGGCACCGACATCAGCGGCCGGGCCCTGTCGGCGACCGACCTCGACTGGTCGTACGGTTCGGGGCCGCCGCTGCGGGGTTCGGCCGAGGACCTCGTCCTGCACCTGTGCGGGCGGGTGGTGCCCGACGGCCGGCTGGCGGGCGAGCCGCTCGGAAGGACGCTGCTGACGGAGGGCTGAGGGGCCGGCCGGGCCTCAGCGGGCGCGGTACTCCTGCTCGGTGACGACGTCGCCCCACTCGGACTCGGGGCCGTTGCCCTCGCCGGGTCCCTCCCACAGGGCCAGGTGGCACATGAAGTGGTCGGGGTCCGCGCCGTGCCAGTGCCATTCGCCCGGCGGCGTGTAGACGATGCCCCCGGGGCGCATGACGACGACCTCGCCGCCCCGGGACTGGACGAGGCCGACCCCCTCGGTGACGTGCAGCGTCTGGCCGACGGCGTGGCAGTGCCAGGCCGTGCGGGCACCGGGCGCGAAGCGCACCATGTTGGCCCGCAGGCGGGAGGGCTCCTTGCCCTTGGCGATGACGTCGAACCAGACGTCGCCGGTGAACATCGCCGCCGGGCCCTTGGTGCTCGGCTGCTGGGTGAGGATCTCCATCGTCGGTTCCTTCGTGTCGTCGTGCCGACCGCGCCCGCGCGCGGCCGGTCTCGTCGTCAGATATCCCCGCGTTCCTGGACCCGCGCGCCACCGACTTCTAGGTCGACTGGACCGGGGCTGACGGCCCCGGATGTCAGCATGGTGAGCATGACGACCACCGACCGCGCCATGCCCCCGCTCCAGGCCGACGAGCGCACGACCCTGGAGAGCTGGCTCGACTTCTACCGGACGACGCTGGTCATGAAGTGCGAGGGCCTCACCGACGAGCAGCTGCGGACGACCTCGGTGTCGCCGTCGCCCCTGACGCTGCTCGGGCTCCTGCAGCACATGGCCGAGGTGGAGCGGAACTGGTTCCGCCGTGTCCTGCTGGGTGAGCAGGTCACGCCGATCTACGACCCGGCCGCCGACCCCAACGGCCCGGACGGCGGCTTCGAGCTCTCGGCCGGCGTGACCTTCGCCAGCGCCCGGGCCACCTGGGAGGAGGAGGTTGCGCAGGCGCGGGCCAACGGCGCCGCGCGCGGCCTCGACGAGATCAGCCCGTTCATGGGCACCCACGTCACGCTCCGGTGGATCTACAGCCACATGATCGGCGAGTACGCCCGCCATGCCGGCCACGCGGACCTGATCCGGGAGCGCATCGACGGCGCGACCGGGGTGTGAGAAGACGCCGTACAACGACGAAGGCCCCCGCCCCAAGAGGGGCGAGGGCGTTCGTCGTTGGTCTGTGGGGTGCTCACGTAGTTGCATCCTGGTAGGCCAACAGCTGCACTGTTCCAGATCTTAGTGATCATCATGTCGGCCGCAGAGCAAGTCGTCAACGCGCCGCCAGGACCCGCGTCAAGAACACTCTCGCGGCCGCTACGCCCGCCAACAGCCGCGTGACCATCAATCGCGTGTCCAGAATCGAAGGCCCGGCAGCGAGGTCGCGCGAACCCAGTCGTCAACGTGAAACGGCCCCTGGCTTTGCGGGTCTAGTCGAGCGGTAAGCGCGTGCTCAACCAACTCCTCGGGCAACTGACCGTTCGACATCTCATGACGGCTCCGGCAGTCTTGGACGAATGCTTCCGCGACGGCCTCTGGACTCAGCGCGGGCACGAACTGTCGGAGGCCGCCGATCGACGACACTCGAAGGTTGTAACCGAGTGCTGCAGAGACAGCATCAATCGTCGAACGCACCTCGTCGGTGAGGTCGACCTGCACCACTGTGCTGAGCAACGCTCCTCCGCTCACTATGCGCTGGGCGGACCCGACAACCTTCACAGCGCCGGCAACATTCACGCTGAACTCGCCCGGACAGTACTCGCCATCCACCTTTCCCACGCGGACGTCGGCGACACCGAGCCGCTGGAGGACACTGACGTTCGCGAGCGCGGTGCACGCGAACGTTGGCCTTCCAGGAACCTCAAGGCCTGCGGTACGAGTTACGCGATCAATCACGACAGCCCCGGAATCGTATGCGATCATCCGGCCGCCGGGGGACCGCACCACCGGTCGGAAGCCCCGTTCGCGGGCGACGCTAACGGCGTCCCCGATCCCCGGAGAGCGTAGGTCTCGGGCGCTGAAGGCCACCGTGGGCTCCCGGGGCACATAAACGTGAACAATCCCTTGAGGTGCCACAGTCGGGTTGCGTAGGATCAACGCAGGCAGCGCCAGCTCCTGGCAGGCCATAGACAACCGGCTGTTGCCGAGAACAACGACGTGACCCGGGCTTCGGATCAATGCATACCCAATGGGGAGAGACTCGCGCACGGTGGTCGGCTCATGTTGGCCGATGTTAGCGGCCTTCGGCCTTCGGCGTAATCAGGATCCCTTCGTCGGCCGCGTTGGCCGTTGTGTCCGGCGTGGAGCAGTCGGCAGATTTGTGCTCTCGGGGAAGTTGGGAATGAGGGGGTCGGCCAGGCCGAGGTGGACGTCGCGGGACGGGTTGCGCCGCTCGGCGTTTCGCGGTGCTAGCTGGCCTGCAGCAGCAGCCTGCGTCCCGCAGGAGCCGCATCGCGGTGGTCTGGGAGAGAGCCGGTACCCGCCCAGGCGGCACATCGCCCAGACTTTGCGGTGTCCCCGCGACGGGTGGGCCAGCGCGCGCCGGAGCGCGACGTCACGGACACGCTCGCGGGCCGGCCGCAGCCTCACCCAGAGCCTGGATCAGCTCGGTGACCTCGGCTTCCAGCTGAGCCTCACGGGTCGCCCGCCGCGCCGCCTCGGCGACGGGCCTCGTCGTCCACGATCGACAGCACGAACACAGGCGGACTCGCCATTTGACGATCGGACTCCTCAGGTCAAACCAGCAAGCCACGGGTCCTGCCAGGAACTCTGAGGCACGGCACCTCGGCCTGGGTGCAAGGAAGTCACGGCTCGCCGACATATGCGGTCAACGATCACGAGGACGATCCAACTTCAGCTGGAAGGTGCCTCCAACGAATGCCATTTCATGCTCCCCGGCCGCCTCGACCAGGGCCTGACATACATCAACCGGTCACGCGCTTGCACAGAGACGCTGACATCCTCCGCCCGCCGGTGTCGGCGACAGCTGAGAACTGGGCCCAGGGCGACGACACGCGGATTCGCCGTAGAACTCGCCCATCGCTAACGGGTCCCGGCCCCGCCTTCTAGAGGCGGCGCTGGTAGGTCTGTGCAGCGTGCAGCAATGCCGGTACGCCCGCCGCAAGGGACGGTCCGAAAGTAGTGTCACCCGGCCGTTCCCCGTTGATCCAACGCGCGTGGATAGCTTCGCAGAAGATTGCGGCCTTCCACAGTGCGAGGGTTTGATACCAGACGAGCCCGCTCAGATCGAGATCACTGTGATCTTGATAGACACGGATGAGGTCTTCGCTACGCAGATATCCGGGTTGGGCCGTTACTGGGCTGAGATTGAGTGGGATGGGGGGGCTGCCAGGATCGGTGTAGGTGGCGGTGAGGTAACCGACATCCGCGAGTGGGTCACCGAGCGTCGCGAGCTCCCAGTCGAGGATTGCCAGCACACCAGCCGGCGCACTGCTCTTGAACATGATGTTGCCAAGACGGTAGTCACCGTGGACGACAGACACGGTCTGGCTCTCGGGCCGGTTGCTGTTCAGCCACGTCGCAACCTCGGATATGCCTGGGAGGTCTCTGGTGGCGTTGAGCTCCCAGAGTTGGCTGAACCGGTCGATCTGGCGCTCGAGGTAGCCGGTCGGTCTGCCCAGTTTGGAGGCTGGGCCGCGGGAAACGTCGACGGCATGCAGGTTGGCAAGTGCGCGGACCAGTTCGACGCTCGTGCGGCAGCGCTCCTCGGGAGTGTTGAGTGCGTCGGGAGCGCTCTGCGTGAGGACCACGCCGTCGAGCCAGCTCATGACATAGAACGGCACGCCTAGCACGCTGGTGTCCTCGCAGATGTCGAGGATCTCGGGAGCCGCCACCCCTTGGGCGCGCAGGACTCTTTGGGTCCTCGCCTCTCGAACCATGTCGTGGGTCGAGGGCGGGTGCGGCGGGCGGGGCCCACGGCGAAGAACGAAGGAGTCCTGGCCGCGGGCGATGCGGTAGGTGATGTTGGACTGGCCGTCGCCGATGCGCTGCCACGCTAGGCCACCACGTCCGAGCCCCTTGCGGTCGAGGTAATCGGTTAGGTGGTCGAGGACGAGAAGCGGAGCCAGTTGTAAGCTCGTGGCCTCAGCGAAGCTTCTGACGACCTCGTGGCCGTCCGGCTGGGTCTGCATCACCCGCGCTCGTCGGCTCGGACGATTGCCTCGCCCATGGGTAGGGCTCCCCTGTCGATCGAGCGGGAGCGCGCAGCGCTGGCGCGGCGGGCAATCGCCCACTTGTGGGTCTCGTTCGGTCCGTCGTAGATGCGAAAAGGGCGTACGTCGTTGAGGTACTGCGCAAGCGGCAGGCCGTCGGAGACGCCGTCGCCGCCGCAGAGTTGCACGGCGCGGTCGATGACGCGGTAAATCGATTCGGAGCAGTACACCTTGGCGACCGACGACATCGCGGAGCCACGCTTTGGATCGGACTCCAGCAGCGCAGCTGCCTTGGCGATGATGGCGTCCGCGGTCTCGATGTCGATGACGGACTCGGCGATGAGGTTCTGGGCGAGGCCGAGCTCGCGCAGCGGCCTACCGAACAGGCTGCGGGTGTCGGCCCGGTCGAGAGCGATGTCGAGCGATCGACGCGCGAGTCCTAGCCATCGCATGCAGTGGGTGAGGCGCGCCGGGCCAAGCCGCACCTGCGCGTAACGGAAGCCACGACCGACCTCGCCGAGGACGGCGTCCTCGGGTACTTGGACGGCGTCGAAGTACAGGTGGGGGTGGCCGCCGTCGATGTAGCGGTCGATGGTGTGGATGGGTTCACCGATCCTGACGCCGGCGGTGTCCATCGGGACCAGGAACATCGTCGCGCCCGCAGGCGCGTCGTCGGTGGCTTCGGTGCGGGCCATAACGATGCAGAATGCGGCGCCGATGGCGCCACTGATGAACCTCTTATGGCCTTCGATGACCCAACCGTTGTCGTTCCGGGTCGCGATAGTCCGCAGCGCGTCCGGATCAGAGCCGGCACCGGGGTGTGGCTCAGTCATCCCGAAGCACGACCGGACGTGGCCCGAGGCGAGTGGCACGAGGAACTGCTGCTTCTGTTCGGGCGTGGCTATCATATTAAGCATGTGCATGTTGCCTTCGTCCGGCGCCATGCAGTTCAGAGCGCTGGGGCCGATCGGGGAGTAGCCGGCTTCCTGCAATACTGGCGACCACCACCCGAGTTCCAGGCCCTGTCCGCCGAACTCGGTCGGTACGTGTGGGGCGAATACGCCTGCGTCCTTGGCGGCTTGCTGGAGCTCGGCGCGGGTCTGGGCGCCCATCCGCTCCCCCGGCACGGGTTCCCGTGGGATGACGACGTCGCGGATAAACTCACGGGTGCGGACGCGGAGGTCTTCGACGCGGTCGGGCCAGTGGTAGGCGGACACAGGTGACCTCTCGTTGGCGGCGGTTTTGCAGCGGTGTCGGTCAGATGTTGTGCAGGGACAGACGGGCGTCGAGGATGGCCTGCTCAATGCTCCGCGGCGCGTAGGCGTCGCCGACGGTGATGACCGTCGCTTCGACCGCCGCCAGCGAGTCATGCAGTTGGGACCGCGGGGTCGGGGCGCCGATCCACACGAGTGTCTCAATGTCGGCGAGCGTCTGAGTCTCAGGGACGTATCCGCGGCGCACCAGGAGCGCGCCTGGCTCGGAGCCGACTACTTGCGTCACGGGAATGAACTCCACGCCCCGCTCGCTGAGGGCTTGGTATTCGAGGCGCCAGTTGGTGACCTCGAGCGCGGATCCGGGGTACTGCTCGGGCGTCAGATACCGGACCTGACAGCCCTTCTCGGCAAGGACCCGGGCGGCGTTGAAGCCTGGCCAGTCGGCGACCGCGTCGTAGATGGCCACGCGGCCGGTGACCTCGCCTGCGAGAGCCGCGTCAATGCCGACAACACGGACGTTCGCGTGCAACTTCTCAATGTCTGCGGCCTTGAAGTCGGCGTCGGGTACGGGGCTGGCTGGATAGCCGGAGCCGGTCGCGACGACGATCAGATCCGGGCTGGCGGCCGCGATAGTTTCCGGGGTGGCTTCCTGACCAGTACGTATGTCGACGCCCGCCTCAGTGCATTCCTGCTCCAGCCACGCAACGAGCGAAGATAGTTCCCCGCGGCCAGGGGTCTTGGAAGCGGTCAACGCCTGACCGCCGACCTTGCTCGCGGACTCGAACAGGGTGACATCGTGGCCGCGGATGGCTGCTACACGAGCCGACTCAAGGCCGGCGGGCCCACCCCCGATGACCAGGACACGCTTGCCGCCGTCACCGCGCTCGACCTCTTCACGCATGTCGAGCTCATGACCGACGCGGGGATTATGAATGCAGCGAATGCCATGGCCCTTCTCTAGGCTGTCCATGCAGTTCATCGCCCCAATGCACGGACGGATTCGGTCGGTGCGGCCGGTCCGGGCCTTCTCGGGCAAGTGCGGGTCGGCGATGAGCGCGCGGGCCATGACGACCGCGTCGCAGGCCCCCATCTCGAGCAAGTCTTCGGCGATGCGCGGGTGGTTGACACGGCCGACCATGAAGACGGGGACGTCGAGGACGCTTTTGATCTGGCGGCCATACTTTCCCCACAGCCCAGGGGCGAACGTCATGTTTGGGATGTTGCGGGCGGTGTTGAGGGCGTCGGAGTAGTGGCCCATGGTTAAGCTCACGTAGTCAAGAATCCCCCAGGTGCCGATCGTGCCAATGACCTCGGCCATGTCCAAGTCACTTGGTTCACCTTTGTCAAGGCCGGCGGCGGTCATGCGGGCACCGACGGCCATGTCGGGACCTGCGGCTTCACGGACGGCACGTCCGATGAGCTCGGCAACTCGAAGCCGGTTCTCAAGTTCACCCCCCCACCCGTCGGTGCGGTGGTTGGTCCTCGGGGACATAAACTGCTCAACCAGGTTGCCGTGCGCAAAATGCAGCTCGATGCCGGCCACGCCGCCCTCGCGGCACCGCCGGGCGGCGGCGGCGAAGGAGTCGACGATCGTTAGGATTTCAGCTTCCGTCAGCTCATGGGTAACACGCCAGCGGCCGCCAAGGTAACTGGCGGGAGCGCTGGACGGCCCGACGAAGACGTCCGCGCCGCGACCGGTGTACTCCCCCTGACTGCCCGGGTGGTACAGTTCTGCGCTGTAGAGCGCGCCGAACTCTCCAACGGCGTCGGCAACGGCCCTGTAGGCCGGGACGACACTGTCGTTGGCGTTGTACAGGTCTAGGTAGTCACCCGTTACCGAGGTAGCTTGCGACACTATCAGCGCCGCGCCGCCAGAAGCCCGCTCTCGGTGGTACTCGATGAGTTGCTCAGTATAGGCGCCGCCACGGGCGAACCCCGTCTGATGCGCTGAGTTAACGATCCGGTTCTTCAAGTTCAGCGGACCGACCTGAAGCGGTGAGAACAGGATTGGGTATTCGGCATGGCGCTCGTCCATCGTTCCCACCTCTCGATCGCCCGACGAACCGCGGTGACGGCTAGTGCATACACTGCTGCATGCAGACTGGCGTACGGTATCGTGTGGCAGGGAACACCGCAAGTATCCCCCGAAAGGCGACCACGCCGATGACAGATACAGCCGTCTCCCTCACCGAGGAAGCGCACCGCAGGATCAGGAACGACATCATCGAGGGCCGCTTCCGGCCGAACGTGCATCTAGTCGCCCATGACCTGGCCCAGAAGCTGGAGATCTCCCGGACGCCGATTCGTGAGGCGCTGCAGTTGCTCGCCAGCGAAGGACTAGTCGTCGCTACCGGTCGCGGCTTCGTGGTGCGCGAGCACTCGCCCGAGGAAGTACGACACATCTACGAGGTCCGTGCCGCCCTGGAGGACATGGCCGCCCGCCTGGCAGCGGAGCGAGCCACGGATGCCCAGATCGAAGCGCTGGAGAACCTCGGAGCTCACACGACGGCGGCCGCGGCGAGTCCGCGAGATGTCATCGTCGACTTGAACGACGCCTTCCACGAGTCAATAATGATCGCCGCCGGTAACCCGCGGCTTCACAATATCAACTCCCGAAACTCGGAGCACTTCTTCAACTACAACATCGCCAAGTTGTACTCCCACGAAGAGGCTGCGCTCGCAGTCGCCGAGCATGAGAGACTACTTCAGGCTGTTAAGAGGCGGAGCGGTGACGACGCTGCGAAAGCGGCCCGTGAACACGTGATGGATGCTCTTGAGATCACCCTCAGAAAGTTGCGATGACCGACGCGGGACGCTCGGAGATTCGCTACGCTGCCCTAGCGGCGAACGTCGACCCCGCAACCCCAACGAGGGTCGTGAGGAGATGCGGGGCAAGCTCGACGACTCGAGTTCGACTGCCGCCAAGGGTGTACACAACGTAGAAGGCGCGCAAGCCCTGGTCACAGTAAGTGGGGATGAGCGTCGTGCGCCCGAAGGGTTCGATCCCTCCGAGTGGGTGGCCCGTGAGCGCGACGGCCTTCCCCCGCCGGCAGTAGTCGTGGGCGCACGCCGAACCGCTCGTGGGATTCCTGTTGTCCAAACGTGCAATGCCACTGGTGAGGAGTAACAGGACGCGCCGCATGCGTCGTTTACGAGCGCTTTCGCGATCTGACCAGTGTCAACGCACAGAGACTGGGCCGCCTCCTCGAGCCTCGCGCGCTCCCCTTGATCGTGAGAATTCGCATCTCAGGCGCGTGCCTCCTTAGATGCGCCCCACTCCGCGGGAGACTCGCTCGCTCCTCGGGGGGTAGTCCGACGGTCGACGGTGGATTCGTCGCGGGTTTTGAGCGTTTAGCCAACGAGGCCGAGGTACAGCCGACCGACGCTCGGGTCGGACAGGATGTCCTGCGCCGGCCCGTGCATAGCGAGCTCACCGGCCACTAGGACAACACCGAAGTCGGATATCTCGAGGGACTGGACTGCGTTCTGCTCCACGAGAAGCACGGTGACTCCATGCGCGTCACGCGTGTTCCGCACGGCGTCGAACATCGAGTCCATCATTGCCGGGGACAGACCAGCGGAGGGCTCGTCGAGCAGCAGCGTCGTTGGACTGGTCATCAGTGCTCGGGCCAGCGCGAGCAGTTGACGTTGGCCTCCGGACAAAGATTCCGCGCGTACCCGCCTCTTCGCGGCAAGATCTGGGTAAGTGTCGAGCAGCTCAGTGATGCGCTGACGCCTCTGCTTGCGTGCAAGCCGGGCACCTCCGACCTCAAGGTTCTCGACGATGGTCAAGGGACCGAACACATTGGCTACCTGGGGTACGAAGGCCACCTTGTGCTCGATAGTCCTTCGATGCGCCGAGACACCTGTCACCTCGGTGCCGTCCACAAGAATGGACCCGCTGGTGTGGGGTGTCTGCCCGACGACCGAGCGAAGGAGGGTGCTTTTGCCGGACCCGTTGGGCCCGATGATCGTCGAGATGGCCTTGGTCGGTACGTGCACGTCGATGTCGCGGACAACCGCCACATCCTTCACGTAGCCCGCGGTGACTCCACGCAGTTCGATGCTCATTAGTGGTCCTTCCGGTCCGCGCGGCCCGCGACGGCCTTGCTTCCGCTTCGTCCCAGATAGGCCTCAAGCACTTCGGGGTGCTCCGCCAGTTCCGAGGGGGAGCAATCGGCGATCATCCGGCCGCGGTCAAGGACGTAGACTCGGTCGCATACGTCGGCGACGAATCTCATGTCGTGCTCAACTGTAAGGAGTGTGACGCCCTCGGTCTGGAGTTTGCGAAGGTGCCCTGCGAGTTGGACTCGCAGGCTCGGGTTAACGCCGGCCGTTGGCTCGTCGAGCAACAGGATCTTAGGGTCGCCCATGAGCGCCATCCCGAGGCTTAGCAGCTTTTGTTGTCCCCCAGACAGCTTGCCGCCCGCGTGACTCGCCAGTCCGTCCAGCTTGATTCTCTCGAGAATGTCCCACGCCTTGTCGGTCGCGCGGGATTCCTCGTCCCGTACCCCCTTCCGGGCGAAGATGGAGGCACGGACGGTTTCGCCCTTGGCAAGGTGGCCACCAGTGAGCATAAGATCCATGACGCTCATGCGGGTCGGCAGTTTTGCGTGCTGGAAGGTCCGCACTAGACCGAGCTTCGCGACGTCCCACGGTTCCCTGGCAGTGACGTTTTTACCGAACAGGGTAACGGTACCAGCGTTAGGACGCTCGAATCCCGAGACGACGTTGAGCAAGGTACTTTTACCCGAACCGTTCGGACCGACGAGGCCAACCGACTCGCCCGGCCGAACCTCGATCGACGCACCGTCCAATGCCGCGACGCCGGCAAAGTGCTTCTCGACTCCATTAGCGACGAGCATGAGCCGCCCTCACCTTCTCCGGAACGAGGCCCTCGGTTCGCAGTAGCAGGAATCCGAGGAGGACAACGCCGACCACGAGAATACGTACTCCAGCGGCCTGGTCGGGAGACATGCTGATCAGGTCCGGCAAGAAGCGCGTGCCGTCATAGAGGACGGTGACGAGGACCGCACCTACGACCGCACCAGTCGTGTTGGCCAACCCGCCGACGACGACCATCGTGAAGATCAGGAACGTCGCGAACGGCAGCAACTGGCCCGCCCCGATAAACGAGATGTACATCGCGTAGAAACCGCCGGTCACCGATGCCATGACCGCGGACACAGCCATCACTCTGGTCTTGGCACTGACCACATCGTGGCGGAGGCTGGCGGCGAGATCTGGATTCTCGCGGATGAGCACCAGGACCCTCCCGAACTGGCCCTTCCTCAGCCGGGAAGCGGCAAGGTAGGAGACGCCGAGCAACGCGAGGATGCTCAAGAAGGTCGCAGCGTCGCGTGTTGTGCCAGAAAGATCAGTCCAGACGCCAGTCACTGCGCTGATACCCTGAGCGCCGCCGGTGAGCCCGTCTTGGTTAAGGGCGACTAGCCGGACAAGCTCGGCGAGCGCCAAGGTGGCGATCGCCCAGTAATCACTGGCGAGCGTGCGACCGAGACGGCCGACGAGGGCTCCCGCGATGCCAGCCAGGAGCCCGCCTACGAGAAAGCCTAAAAACCATGGAACACCATGGCGGTCGAGGATGGCGACGCTGTAGGCCCCGATGCCGACGAAGGCGACCTGACCGAAGTTCAAAAGGCCAGTGATACCGACCTGGAGGTTCAGGCTTAGCGCGTTGATCGAGTAGACAGCGGCGAGGATGCCGACCCCGAGCAGGTAATTAACCACGGCGCACCGCCCTTCCCATGAGGCCCTGCGGGCGGAATGCGAGCATAACGACGAGAAGCAGGAACCCAACAGCGGGCCGGTAGCTGACATCGACGTGGTAAGAGGCCCCGAGGGCGGCTCCCCAGTTGACTTGGAGTACCAGCGATTCGGCAAAGGCGAGCACGTAGGCCGCGATTATGGCGCCCCCTACCGAGCCGAGGCCACCCACGATAGCCGCCGCGAAGACGGGAAGCAGTAAGTTGAAGCCGAGCTCGATTCCGACTGCTGAACCAATAGCCAACAGGATTCCCGCGACGGCGGCAAGAGCACTCGAGAGCACCCATACAACGTCGGTCACGCGCTTCTGGTTGATCCCCGATACGTCGGCAAGCTCCGGGTTTGCGGCAACAGCGCGGACGGCGCGCCCGAGCGACGTGAACTTGAGCAAGAGCACTAAGAGCGCTAGCAGTCCGACGGAGATGATGATCAGCCACACCTGGCTTGGCGTGATGAGGACGCCGCGGAAGCTCATCCCACGCTCGAGTGGGACCGGCAGGTACTGCGGCCTGGATCCGTAGGTGAGTTGGAGTAGGGCCCTGGTCACGATGGAGAGCGCGAGTGACCCGATGAGAGCGATCATGGGCCCTGACTTGAGGAGCCGGCGGAACAGGACTCGGTTGAGCAGTACCGAGATCGCTGCGACGATAACCGCAGCGAGGACGGAGCTGGCCATCAAGCCCAGCCCCGCCCCCGTGAGGGCAACGGCGGCGTACCCACCAAGGGTTGCAAACTCGACGTGCGCCACGTTCGCGAACTTCAGCGTCCCCTGCACCATGGTGAGTCCCACTGCGAGCAGGGCGATGATGCTGCCCCGCACCGCGGTATCGAACAGTACTTCAACCATCGTTGCTACCTCAACTCCGATGCAAGTCGCGTTCCTACTGGGGGATGATCTGGCCGTTCTTGACGGTGGCAAGGACGTAAGGCTGGCTGGACCGCTGACCATCGGCGTCGAAATCGATTGGCCCGGTGACGCCGTTATAGGTGCGCGATACCGTGACGAGTGCCGTCGAGATGGCCGTTGAGTCCGTTGCATCTGCCTTGTTGATCGCGGCGGCGAGCATCGTCACGGCGTCGTAGGTGTAACCGTTGAAGGACGAGATGAAGTTCTGGCCATAGGTCTTCTGGTAGTAGTCGGCATACGGCTTGCCCTGGGCGGAGATCGCGTTGACGTCCATGCCGACCCGTCCCTCGACAGCCTTGGGATCCGCGTCGGGAATGTCCTCCGACAGGTAGATGTCGAAGACCGGCTTGGCCGTCATGTTCAGCTCGTAGATCTCCTTGTCGATCGTGGCACCGTCCTTGCCGTATGTGGTCACGACGGTGGCGTCAGCCTTGGAGTTCTGCAGGCGCCCGAGCTCCTGGCGGTAGTCGGCCTGACCCTCCGTGTAGAGCTCGGAGGCGTTGACCTTGCCGCCGAGCTTAGTGAACGCCTGAGAGACCGAACTGACGATGCCTGTCCCGTAGGCGTTGTTTGGGGCCAGGATCGAGATCGACTTGTAGCCCTTCTGCCACAGTGCATTAGCGCTGAACGCGCCGGCAACATCATCGAGACCGATGGTGGAGAACTGCAGCGAACCGGTACTGCGCATCTGGACGGAGGAGCTACCGGGGTTCACCCCGACGACGCCTTGGCTTTGCAGGTACTGCTCCATCGGAATGGAGATGCCCGACGAGTACTCACCAATCACGGCGGGCACCTTGTCCACGCTCACGAGCTTCTTCGCGGCTTGGATGGCCGAGTCGGCCTGCCCCTGGGAGTCCTCAGTGTGGACGACGAGCTTCTTCCCTAGCACACCACCGGCAGCGTTGACCTTCGCGACGGCGAGGTCGATACCGCGCTGCTGGTCCTTCCCGATTGTGGCATTGGTGCCGGTCATCGGCAGGACGGCTCCGAGGGTGATCGTTCCCTTGAGACTGGGATTCGCCGACGGTAGACCGGCCTGCTTGGTTGCGCTGCTGCCAGACCCGCAGGCAGACATCGAGAGCGCCAGCACGAGCGGGACCCCAAGGGCCATCACTCGGGCCGTGCTGTGGGTACGGTGCATCTGTTCTCCTTTGTCGGAATGCATTGCTTGCATTCGCTGCTCAGTGCGTCCGTTTCGGTGGGCCCGGTCCCGAGTTCTCAGGGGCAGTCGCCGTTGATGGTGAAGCCACCGTCAACGGGGAGTATCTGCCCGGTGATGTAGGACGCCGCGTCGGAAGCCAAGAAGAGCACGACGGACGCAATCTCATCGGTACTTGCAAGTCGGCCCATTGGGATGCGCCCTATGAGGGCAGCTTCGTCAAGACGCCCCGACTCGAATCCGGACCGGACCATCTCGGTCATGGTCCAGCCGGGTGCGATCGTGTTGACCCGCACGCCATGCTTGGCCCACTCGAGGGCAAGCGTGCGGGTGAGCCCGGAGAGGCCAGCCTTGGCGGTCGTATAACTGACGCGGCCCGAGATTCCGGCGAGCGCGGCTACGGATCCGACATTCACGATGACGCCATGGCCGGCTGCGAGCATTCCGCGTGCCGCGGTGCGAGCGCACCAGAAGACGCCGTTGAGGTCGGTGTCGATGACCCTGAGCCAGTCGTCGTCGCTGTACTTCTCGGCGTCGTTTCGGACGATGACGCCGGCGCAGTTCACGAGCAGGAGCACGGCGCCGATGTTCTCTTCGATGTCGGCGAAGGCGGCGCTGACCGAGGCGGAGTCACTGACGTCCATGCGTCGCGCGTGCGCCTTGAACCCCATGTTGGTCAGTTCAACAAGTTCTGCTTCCAGAGCCGCCTGATCACGGCCCGTGACGATGACCTCGTAGCCGGCTTCAGCGAGCTTACGGGAAATCGCCTGGCCGATGCCTTTGGCGCCGCCCGTGACGAGTGCGAGTCGCGTCATCGCAGCGTCCTGCGACTGCGGACCACGAAGGGGGTCATGTCGAGCGCTGGGCGGCGGCCGGCGATAGCGTCGGCGAGCAGGAGGCTGGACCCGCATGCCATGGTCCAGCCCATGTGACCGTGCCCGGTGTTGTAGTACAGGTTCGTATGGCGCTGACCCTTGCCGATGATGGGCGGCCCGTCGGGAGTCATCGGTCTCATGCACGACCGAATCTGGGCGTTGTCCCAGTCGGCGGCACCGGGGAACAGTTCCTCCGCGGTCTTGAAGATGTTATCGAAGTCACTGGGGGCGTACTCGCGGTTGTATCCGTCGAACTTTGCAGTCGAGGAGATGCGCAGGGTGTCGCCAAAGCGCGACCAGGCGACCAGAGTCTTTTCGTCCACGCCCCCGACGGTCGGCGCAGCGGAGTCGTCCTTCACCTGCGCGGTGATGGAGAATCCCTTGGCCGGGTAGACCGGGACGTTCTGTCCGACTGTCCGCGATAGGATTGGGCTTTGGATGCCAGCGGCCAGGATGAACTGGTCTGCGGCGAACTCACCACGGTCCGTGACCAAGGCGGTGATGCGGTTCCCCTGGGCGACGAACCGCTGGGCAGTGACCCCGCTGACGAACTGAACGCCATGCTTTTCGCGGCAGACCTCGGCGAGGGCGGTGGTGAACTTTTCAGAGTTACCGCTGCCGTCACCGACTCCATGGATCGCTCCCTTGACGATTCGTGCGGTGTTCTGGAAGGCCGGGTCGAGAGCTACGAGCTCCTCGGGGCTGAGCCGCCTGATCGGCTGGCCGTGTTCGGACAGGAGGGACATCTTCTTCAGCCCGATGTCAAGGTCCCGTTCGTCCCGGTACAGGTAGACGGCTCCCTTCTTGACCACGTCATAGTCGAGGGACTCCGCCTCTTCGAGGCGGTACATCTCCGCCTGGCTGTACTGGGCGAGTCCAAGCTTCACGACCGTGTTGGCGCGGGAGCGCTTGGTGGTGCACTCACGTAGGAATTGCATGCCCCACCAAAGGAACCGCGGGTCGAGGCTGAGCTTGACGCGGATGGCGGTGGCCTGACCCATCAGAGACTTCACGAGCATCATGGGGGCCTGCGGAGAGGCCCACGCGAAAGAGTGAGTGGGGGCGATGAGGCCGGCGTTGCCGCCGGTGGCGTCCGTGCCCAGTTCGGTCGCCTTCTCCAGGACGGTGACCTCGTGCCCATCACGGGCGAGATAGTAGGCGGTGGTCACGCCCACCACGCCTCCACCGACGACAACTGTCTTCATTGTTAATTGTCTCCATTCATTTGTCAGCCGCGTGCGATGGCGGTGGACTGGACCTCGACGACGAGGCCGTCGATCAGGAGACCGGCGACGACGGCCGCGCGTGCGGGTCGGTGGGATCCGAACTTCTCTTCCCAGGCCTTGTTGAAGCCGGGCAAGTGCTCCAGCCCGGGGACGAAGACGGTGGCGGTCACGATGTCTTGAAGGGTGCCTCCGACCTCCGAAAGGATTCGGGCAACGCGGTCGAGGGTGACGAGAGTTTGCTCGTAGGCGTCACCGGGTGCGACCACATTGTTGTCGTCGTCGAGGGCGACCTGGCCGGCAACGAACACGAAGCCGTTGGCGACGGTGGCCTGCGAGTAGGGGAACAGAGCCGGCCCGAAGTCGGACGGGTTGACGATTCGAATCTCGCTCATGAGGTGCTTTCTCCTGTGTCGGGTGTTTTAGTACGTTCCGGTGTAGGTACGGGGGACGACGGCGTAGTGCATGTAGTCGATGAGCGACGCCCAGTCGAAGACAGGAAGACCGGTGGCTTCCCGCAGGGCCGCGGAGTACGCGGGCAGGTCCGAGCACTCGACGACAATGGCACCGATGTCGGGGTTGTTATTCTGAAGCAGGCGGGCGCCTTCGACGACCTCGCAAGCGAACCGAGCCGGTTCCATTCTGCCGATCTCGTCAAAGATGACTTCCCGGAAGTGCGGGTAGTTCTCCATGCCCTGGACGGCCAGGCGGTCGAGGTCGGTGAATCCGACGTGGGCTAGGAGGTCAGGCGTGACGGCCTCAGAGTTGGCTGCCAGAACGCCGACCTTACGGTTGGTGCCGACCATTCGAGTGACCATGTTGAGTTGGAGCAGACTTGAGAGGAACACGGGCACGTTGACCGCTTCTGCGACGACCTCCTGGTAGATGGCCATGAAGCCGCAATTGGAAGTGATGGCGCGGACCCCTTCCATCTCGAGGCGCTGCGCGGCGGTGACCATGAGGTCAGTGAACTTCTCGCCGTTTCCGCGCAGGATGTCCGCACCGATGAGCCCCTCGACTGCGAGGTACCGCATAGGGAAGTCAAAAGTGGCGGCGTGGTTGAGGTCGCCTGGAACAAAGGGGATGTTCCATTGCGCGCACAGCATTCCAATTGGGTAGCCGTTGGCGATCTGACCCAGGGGCGCGTGGATAGTCGGCGGGGGCTGATTGATCACGCTGCTCCTCCTTCGCCGGTGTCGCGACGCTTGGCTGCGGGCACGTGGATGGGGCGGCCGATGGCGACGGAGGCGGCTTCGTGGTGGATTTCGGCCATCGTCGGGTGGGCGTGGATGGTTCCGGTGATGTCCTCGAGATGCGCTGCCATTTCTATGGCGAGGGCGGCCTCAGCGATAAGTTCACTGGCGTGGGCGCCGACTATGGTGACGCCGATTACGATTCCGGTGTCTTCGTCATAGACGTACTCGGCGAAGCCGATGCTTTCCCCCATCGTTCGGGCGCGACCGGAGGCTGAGATCGGGAAACTTGCGATCCCGGGTTTGTACCCGGCTTCGGCGGCACCGGCGGCGGTGAAACCGGCCTGGGCGACCTCAGGGTCACTGAACACGACCGTCGCGATCGTGGTCGGGTCGAACCGTTCGGGACGGCCCGAAAGGACGCCTGCGGCAACGTGAGCCTGGGCACTGGCCCTGTGAGCGAGCGCAGGGCCGGGGGTTATGTCACCGATGGCCGCGACGCGGGGTGTCAGGAGGAGGTCGGTGTCGACTGGGAGCCGGCCGTCAGCTCCGGGGGTGACGCGCAGCGCCTCCAGGCCCAGGTCGTCCGTATTCGGGACACGTCCGACGGCAACAACGACCAGGTCGACGTCAAGCTCGAGTGACCCGTTCGAGGTTTGGACCTGGAGCTTGGTGCCGGTGTCACCTGTGACCCTGGAGTTCGTGATCACCTCGACGCCGAACTTTTCGAGTTGCTTGGCGATCAGGTTGCCGATGGTGACGTTCATCGTGGGCAGCAGGGACTCTTGGGCTTCCACTATGGTGACCGCGGAACCGAGCTTGGCGAGGGCTGTGCCGAGTTCGAGGCCGATGTAACCGCCGCCAACGACGGCCACTTTCTTCGGGAGTTCGGTCAGGTCGAGGATCGCGGTGGAAGACACGACGCGCTTGCCGTCGAACGGGAGATGCTTGAGCTCAAGTGGGCGGGAGCCGGTCGCGATGATGCATGACTTGAACTGCAGGTGTGTGGGCGGCCGGTCCGGGTCGGTGACCAGGGCCCCCTGGTCGGGGCGAGTGAAGCGAAACCAGCCGCGTCGGACGTCGACGCCGGCGCGGTTGAGGAGTCCGCGGACGCCGTTGTTCAGGCCGCCGACGACGTCGCGCTTCCAGCCCTGGAACTTGACCAGGTCGACGGTTTCATTGGCAGGGGTCGGGGCTCCCCGTTCGTGCCACGCGTGCTGGGCGTGAATGTGGGAGGAGAGCTCGATAAGCGCCTTGGACGGAATGCAGCCGACGCGTACGCAGATTCCGCCGAGTCCGTCCTCGCCGTCGGCGTCGACGAGGACGACCTTGCGCCCTAGCTGGGCTGCGGCGAGGGCGGCGACGTATCCGCCGGGGCCGCCGCCGACCACAAGCAGGTCGACGCCTTCAGGCATCTCTCCAACGACCATTGGTTTCAGTTCTCCTAGGACAGCAGCAGCAGCGGCTGGGAAACCGCGTCTGCCACTGCGTTGACGAACTCGGCTAGATGGGCACCGTCGTTGATGCGGTGGTCGATGGCGACCACGATTGGAAGGACTGGGCGGACCGCCGGATGACCCTCAACGGCGATGACCTTGTCAGTGATGCGACCAAAGCCGGCGATGCCAACCTCCGGGGGCCGGATGATCGGGGTGCCGATCCAGGTGCCGAACGAACCGAAGTTGGTGACTGTGAATGAGCCGCTGGTGAGCTCTTCGCGGGTGGCGGTGCGGGTCCGGGCACGCGCGGCAAGGCGTTCGACTTCGATGGCCAACTCGGTGAGGTTGAGCAGGTCGGCGTCGCGGATGACCGGAACGATGAGTCCGTCGTCGGTGGCGGTCGCCATACCCAGATGGACTCCTGCATGCTTGGTGAGGGTCTCGGTGGCGGCCTCATAGGTCGCGTTGAGCGACGGCTGAATGGCTAGTGCCCGTATGACTGCCTTGAGGAGCAGGGGGAAGACCGAGAAACGAACACCCTTGGCTTCGAATGCTGGCTTGAGCGCGGCACGGGCGGCGAGCAGATTGGTCGCGTCAACCTCTCGAAACTCCGTGACGTGCGGGATCGTCAGTGCCTCGGTCATGGACCGTGCGATGGAACGCCGCAGGCCGCGGAGCTCGACGACCTCGTTGATCCGTGCACCCCCGGTACGGGCATCCGGAGCAGACTTAGCCCCGGCAGCGAATCCGTTAGCCGAAGTCGGGTTATCGAGGTCGACTTCCAAGATGCGTCCGTGCGGGCCGGTGCCGAGAACGGCGGTGAGGTCTATGCCACGCTGGACAGCAAGCCGGCGCGTGCGGGGGCTGGCCATAGGGCGCCGGCGCGGCGTGGCCGCTGCCGATGCACTCGCGGGAGCAGTAGCGCCGTTCGCTAAACCATTGAAACTCTCGGTGCCAGCTGCGACGTCGGCATCCACTCCTGCGCCGAGGGGCACAGTCGGACCCGACGGGAGCGCCGGTCCGGCAGGGACAGTTGCCGGGTCGCCGATGACGGCGAGAAGGTCGTTCACCTTGGCGACCTTCCCGACCGGGACGCACTGTCTGAGCAGGGTTCCTGTGGCCGGGGCTGGGATCTCGACGATTGACTTGTCAGTTTCGACCTGCACCATCGGCTGGTCGACGGTGACGGTGTCGCCAACTTCGGCGAACCACTGGAGGACGTCTGCTACAGCGATGCCTTCGCCGACATCGGGCATGCGGAACTCGACGAGGTCGGTCACGGTGCGACCGCCATCAGCGCCTGGACGTCACGGACGACTCGCGCCTGATTGGGTACGTAAGCGTCTTCGATGCCGGCCAGAGGGTAGGGGGTGTCGGGTGCAGTGATGCGGTACACCGGGGCCAGCAGGTCGTAGAAGCACTCCTGCTGAATTGTCGCGGCCAGCTCGGAGCCGAACCCCCCGGTCAGCGGCGCCTCGTGAAGGATGACGGCGCGGCCGGTCGCGGAGACAGCTGCGGCGACGCCTTCCACGTCGAGCGGCACCAAGGAACGCAGGTCGAGGACGAGGGCGTTGATGCCCTTTTCCGCCAGCTCGTCGGCTGCCTTCAGCGCCAACTGCACGGCGGCGGACCATGCGACGATCGTGACGTCAGTGCCCGAGCGCACGACCTGAGACTTGCCAATGGGAAGCGCATATCGCTTGTCGGGGACCTCGTCGCGCTGGAGTCGGTAGCCCTTGAGCGGCTCGAGGTAAAGTACTGGGTCGTCGGTGTCGAGGGCAGCCGTGAGCAGCCCCTTGGCGTCGTAGGCGGTCGACGGGGCCACGACCTTGAGGCCCGGGCAGTGGACATACAACGCCTCGAACGCGTCCGAGTGGAGTTCGGGGGTGCGGACACCGCCACCGAACGGAGCGCGAATTACCATCGGTACCGAGTGTCGGCCAGCGGACCGATATCGGAGCCGGGCGACCTGCTGGCCGATCTGGTGAAACGCCTGGTGGGCGAAGCCAAGGAACTGGATCTCGACGACGGGCCGCATGCCGCTCATCGCCAGCCCCAGACCCGCACCGACGATGACGCCTTCGGCCAACGGCATGTCGACGACCCGGTCCTTGCCGAACTTGGCCTGCAAGCCTTCGGTAGCGCGGAACACGCCGCCGAGCCGGCCAACGTCTTCACCGATGACCATGACGCGCTCGTCGCGGGCCATCTCGTCGGCGAGGGTTTCGCGGATGGACTCGATCATCGTCTTCTGGGCCACTGCTCAGGCCTCCTGCATCTGGAGCCACGCCTCGCGCTGCTCGTGAAAGCGCGCGAAGGGCTCGGCGTAGACGTGGTCGAAGAGGGCCTCCGGGCCGGCGGCCGGGGTGCCCTGGGCAACACCCAGGGCGCGCTCGACTTCGGCTGCGCACCGGTAAGCGAGTTGAGCGTGGCCTTCGTCGTCCAGGACGCCTTCGTTCCTCAAGTACGCCTCGACCCGCACAATCGGGTCGGTGCCTGCCCACGCTTCGTGGTCGGCGTCGGTGACGTATTTGGTCGGGTCGTCGGCGGTGTTGTGGGCGCCGGCGCGCCAGGTGAGGGACTCGATGAGGGTGGGTCCCTCCCCCGCCCGGGCCCGCTCGACAGCCTCGCTCATGACGGCGTTGACCGCGAGCAGGTCGTTACCGTCGACGTAGGCTCCATGAATGCCGTAGCCGGCAGCGCGGTCGGCGAAGGTGCGGGCGGCCGTTTGTTTGGCGCGCGGGGTGGAAATTGCCCACCCGTTGTTCTGGAGGAAGAAGACGACCGGGGCCCTGATAACGCCGGCGAGGTTCAGGGACTCGTGAAAGTCGCCTTCCGATGAGGCGCCGTCGCCGAGGAAGGCGGTGACTACGCCGTCACCGCCCTGCAGCTTAAGACCCCAGGCGACACCGACGGCCTGCGGTAGTTGGGCGGCCAGGGAGATCTGGATGGGAAGGATGTTGACGTTGTCGGGGATGACGCAGCCGCGGGGGTGTCCCATGAAGTAGAGCGCGAAGTGCTCTAGCGGCATGCCGTGGCGGAGGATCGCTGGCAGTTCGCGGTACTGCGGCGCGATCCAGTCCCGGGACGGGTCGAGCGCCGATGCGGCGCCCACGACCGAGGCCTCCTGGCCCCGGACGGATGAGAACGTACCGAAGCGACCTTGCCGCTGGAGGCTGGTCGCCTTCTCGTCGAAGGTTCGCGCGAGAGTCATCCACTCGAACGCTTCGAGGGTGGCGGCATGGGTCATCGCTGTGTCGGCGAGCAGGTTACCGGAGGTGTCGAGGAGCCGAAACGGCTCGATCGAGTCCACCGGAGGTGTGAATCTCGTCATGCATGCACTGTTGCATGCGCTACTGGATGCGCACAAGACCTCCACTGCAGTTTTGCTCGGCGCGGCCCTTGGGCGAGCGTCTGGCGCCTGCATTCGCGACATCACGGTCCCGCGATCGCGGGGCGTCCGACCCTGCTTCGACCGCTTGACGGGACTTCGGAGCTGAGCGTGCTGAGGGTCGGTAACCGTGTCGGCGCGCCGGGAGCCGGGTCCGGGTTGAAACGGGGTGGAGACCCTCAGGGCTCGGCAGCGACCAGGCAACCTGTCCGAGAAGCCTCGACGAGATGGACTGCGGTGAGGGCTGCCCGACGGCGGCCGTGATGTTCGGCGTGCCCGGTCTGCCTGTCCTGCGGGCCGAGATCGACTCGGGGGTCTGGCGCTGCCCCGAGCGCGCGTGTGCGGTGGTGACGTTCACGTGACGCACGAACCGGCGGCGCCGCGCTCGCGGCTGACCCGCCGGGCCACCTGCTACGTGACCGATGCGATCGCTGACGACGACGCGACCGTCAGCGCGCTCGGCCTCGACGGCCTCGCCCACGGCTTTCCGCACCTTCGATAACTACCGCCTCCGGATGCTCCTTCCGCCATCGGAAGCCGCGGCTCGCGGGGGGCACCCCCACCACGATGAACTCCGAAGAGCCGGCTTGACAGCTGGGTGCACCTGGATGGGTCCCGAACGACGAGCCCGCTCAGTAGGGCCGGCCACGACCGCGGTTGCGCTCGTCGCCTGAGCCACTTCAACGCAAGCTGGCGCATCATCAGCCGATCGCCGCCTAGTGGGGCGGAGCCGCCGCAACAGTGCGAGGCCGGAACGACCGGTGACATGGCCAAGGGCGGCGGCGAGTCCCCAACGCGGGACCTGGAAGGTCACCAGGTCACTGGCGCGCCGATGCTCGACGCGGCCGCCGCGCGGGCGCGGGTGCTGAAGATCCAACAAAGCTGCGCACTGTGCGGGTAGCGATCCGGCTCGCCGGTCTGACGACCTGCTCAGCCTGGTTGTCGATCCCACGGTCCTGGCCGTGGACTGGGCGCGGGTGCGCAGTGGTCGGGGTGCGCGCACGGCCGGAGTGGAGGGCATCACGCCTCCTACAACTAGGACGTGCGCGGGGTGGAGGGGC
>JAOPWU010000139.1 GCA_025965515.1 Mycobacterium sp. | reverse complement strand
GCATCCTCGCGATCGACCTCGACGCCGTGGTGCTGGGTGCGCTGGCCGCCATCCCCGCGCTGCGGCGCGCGGGCGGCGGCAGCATCATCGCCACGTCCAGCCTGGGCGGGCTGGTGCCCGTGCCCGGCGACCCCGTCTACACTGCGGCGAAGCACGGCGTCATCGGCTTCGTCCGCAGCCTTGCCGTGGAGCTCGGCAGCGAGGGCATGCACCTCGCGGCGCTGTGCCCGGGCTTCGTGCGCACCCCGCTCATCAAGGACTTCGAGAAGGGCTTCGACGACGCCGGGTTCCCGCTGCTGACGCCGGAACAGGCCGCGGACGGCTTCTTCGCCGCCCTGGAGGGCCCCTCGGGGGCCGCGTGGGTGGTGCAGCCGGGCCGCGAGCCGCTGCCCTTCCGCTTCCCGAACGTCCCCGGCGCCCGTGGCGGCAAGACGGCCGACGTCGCGGCGACCCACGTGGGCGAACTCTCCGGCTGAGCCCAGGCGCCGTCGGGGGAGCTGCGCCGCGGCACCCTCGACGCGCGTTGGCGGCCCGAGGGCGCGCCTGAGGGGCGTCCCGGCCGGTCGGCCCGGCGCTGCGGGGCCCCGCCATAATCGTCGCCGTGGTCCTGCCGGTGCACGACGTCAACCCGCTGCGGCGGACGCCGTGGGTCACCTGGCTGCTGATCGCGATCAACGTCGTCGTGTTCCTGACGGAGCCCGTGGTCACGTTCTCCCTGTCCGGCAACTCCTCGTCGGCGACGGCGGTCTGCCGGCAGGAGGCCTACTTCGACCGGTACGCGGCCATCCCGTCGGAGGTGGCGCACGATCGGCCGCTGCCGCAGGTCGCCAACGGCACCGTGGTCCGCGTGCCCGTGGCGCAGCCCGCCGGCACGACCGGGGTCGGGCTCGGGTGCGCCGCCGCCCCGCCGACGTACTCGAAGAACGTCGCGTTGTCGGTGCTCCAGTCGATGTTCCTGCACGGCGGCTGGACGCACCTGCTGGGCAACATGCTGTTCCTGCTGATCTTCGGCAACAATGTCGAGGACCGGCTGGGGCGGCTGCGGTACCTGCTGCTGTACCTCGGCGTCGGGGCGGCCGCGACGGTCGGCTATGCGTTCGCGAACGCGGGCTCCAGCACCGTCACGATCGGCGCGAGCGGGGCCATCGCGGGAGTGCTGGGCGCCTACCTGTGGCTGTTCCCGCGGGCGCGGGTCTGGGGCCTGCTGACGTTCTTCTTCTTCGTACCCGTGAAGCTGCCGGCGTGGCTGGTGCTGGGCAGCTGGTTCGTCCTGCAGTACCTCTACGCGCGCGGCGCGGGGGTGGCGAACGGCGCCGGCGTGGCGTACCTGGCCCACGTCATCGGGTTCATCGTCGGCTTCCTGCTGGTGCTGCCGGTGCAGCGGCAGCCGGTACCGCGGCGGGGGTAGCCGACCCGGTCGGCGCCTCCGGGAGCGGGTCGGTGGGCGCCCCGAGCCGCCGGTTCCGGCGCAGCCGCCGCACGGCCGCGGTGCCCGCCGCGATCGCCACCGCCGCCCCCAGTCCGGCCACGACGGGTCGCCAGTGGATCAGCACGCGGCCCAGCGCCGGGACGACGGCGACCGCGCGGCCGACCCGGCCGGTGCGCGCGATGCGCCAGCGCTCCGGGGCGGGGGCCACGTCGCCGCGTGTCTCGACCTCGACCGCGCCGCCGTCCTGCCCGACCCTCACGACGCGGTGGGTCAGCAGCCGGGTCTGCTGCGACGGGTCGCGGAAGGTCACCACGTCGCCGGGCCGCAGGGCCGTCGGCGGGACGAGCCGGGTCAGCGCGAGGTCGCCCATCCGCAGCGCTGGGTGCATCGAGGAGCTGCGTACGGCCTGCGGGCGGTAGCCGAGCAGCACGCCCAGGGCCGCGGCCACCAGGGAGCCGGCGAGCAGCAGCGCGAGCAGTGCTCCGAGTACGCCCCGCACCCGGTGGGCCCTGCGGGTCGGGGCGCGGTGCGCGCCGGCCCGGCGTGGCGCGGCGGGTATCGGCTGATCGTCGGCGTCCATCTCCGGCTCATCGTTCCGCCGCTGTCGAGGGAGGTTGATCGAGCGGCCTTCTTCAGCCGGGGTTGGGGAGGGAGCCCACCCTTGACAGGTCACGATATATCGCTGACAGTCGACGCAACGACACAAGGAGGACCTCATGAACGACTTCGAGAACTCACCCCGGGACGGCCGCCGCTTCGACCGTGGTCACCACCCCCACCACCCGCACCACCCGCGCGGCCCGGAGGGCTTCGGTTTCCGCGGCGGCGGGCGGCGGCGCGGGCGCGGCGACATCCGCGCGCTGGTGCTCGGCGCGCTGCTCGACGGCCCGACCCACGGCTACGAGGTGATCCGCCGGCTCGAGGAGAGCAGCGGCGGCACCTGGACGCCCAGCCCGGGTTCCATCTACCCGACCCTGCAGCTGCTCGAGGACGAGGGGCTGGTCAGCGTCACCAACGAGGGCGGCAAGAAGATCGCCGCCCTCACCGAGGAGGGCCGCGTGGCCGCCGCCGAGAGCACGGCGCGGCTCCGCAGCCGCGACGACGGCGCGGACGACCCGGCCGGGGCGGGGCGGATGGCGCTGCGGGAGGCCATCGGCAGCCTGCACCTGGCGGCCAAGCAGGTCGGCATGGTCGGCTCTCCGGAGCAGATCGAGCGGGCGGCCGAGCTCGTCCGCGCCGCCCGCCAGGAGCTCTACCGCCTGTTGGCCGACGCGTGAGCACCCCCGCCGCGCCGCCCCGCCGCCGACCCGCACCCCTGCGCGGCACCGTCAGCGGCCGGACCGCCCTCACGCCGCGCATCGTGCGGGTGACGGTGTCCGGCCTCGACGACTTCGCGTGGGTGGGCCCGGCGGCGCACCTGAAACTCATGCTGCCGGATCCCGGCGCCGTCGACGTGCGGCTGCCGCCGCCCGACGAGGCGGGCACCGTCGTCTTCGACGCCGCCACGGCTCCGGTCATGCGGACGTACACGCCTCGCCGGTTCGAGGCGGGGGAGCTGACGCTCGACGTGGTGCTGCACGGCGACGGGGTCGCGTCCGACTGGGCGGCGGTCGTGGCGCCCGGCGCCCGGGTGGCCGTGAGCCGGCCGCGGGCAGCGGGGTTCGTCCCGCACCCGGACGCGGACCGCTGCCTCCTGCTGGGCGACACGTCCGCGCTGCCGGCGCTCGCCACGATCCTCGAGGCGCACCCGGACCTGGTGGCGACCGTCGTCGTCGAGGTCGACGAGCCCGAGGACGCCGTGCTGCCGGAGACGACCATGGACGTCCGGTACGTGGAGCGGGAGCCGGGCGGCGCGCCCGGGTCGGCCCTGGCGGCGCTGCTGGGCGAGCTGCCCGTGGACGCGACGACCCAGGTGTGGGTCGCGGCCGAGGCCTCGGCCATCCGGGCCATGCGGCGCAGCCTGCTGGGCGCCCGCCGCGCGACCCCCGGCCTGGTGACCACCCGCGGCTACTGGCGGCTGGGCGAGCGCAATCACCCGGACCACGACACGGGCGAGGACTAGTCGGCGAACCCCGGCCGCCGCGGCGACGGTGGCGCAGCGGGCCGGGTGCCTCGATGCACCCTAGGGCGCCGGGGCAGCAGGGCGCGCCCGCCGTCGGGGGGCCGGTTGCCAGGTCCGTCTCAGGGGCCGCCGCCCCTGCGTGCGATAAGCTTGAAGTCTAAAGTAATAGGCTGGGGCGTCACCGTCCCCGTGTAGCGCCCACCACCCCGGAGGAGCCCTCCCGTGCGCCCGTCCCGCGTCCTGTCCGCCCTTGCCGGCACCGCCGCCCTGGGCAGCCTGGCCCTGACCGCGGCCTGTGGCGGTGCCAGCAGCGCGGCCACCCCCGGCCCGGCCGTGCCCGCCCAGGTGCCGCGCTCCTCGATCACCCCCACGACCCCCACCGGCCTGCCGTGGGCCCGCCCCGACAACACGCGGGACGCCGTCGTCGCGGCCGGGCTCACCGCGCTGACCGCCGAGGGCAGCGTGTCGCACTACCACGCACACCTCGACGTGATCGTGGACGGCCGGCCACAGCCGGTCCCCGCCGGGCTCGGCATCGTCCTCGTGAACAAGGACGGCTCCCAGCCCGCGAGCAGCCGCCTCGAGCAGATCGACGCGTCGAGCACCACGGTCACCTACAGCCCGCTCCACACCCACGACGTGAGCGGAGTGATCCACATCGAGTCGCCGACGAAGACGGACTACACGCTCGGCGAGCTCTTCACCGAGTGGCAGGTGCCGCTCGCGCCCGGGCAGGTCGGGCAGTACACCTCGGGGGTGGCCGTCTACGTCGACGGCGCGCCGTACGCCGGCGACCCGCGGGCGCTGGCCTTCGCGCCGCACCAGGAGATCGCCGTCGTGGTCGGGCAGACGCCGCCGACGATCCCCTCCAGCTACACGTTCGCAGCCGGGCAGTAGCCGCTACCCCAGCGCCGCGGGCGTCGGCCCTGGCGCCCGGCTCAGTCGCGGTGGCCCACGACGTTCATCACGGTGCCGTCCGGCGCCCGGACGAAGAAGCGGCGCACGCCCCACGCCTCCTGGGTCAGCGGGTGCACGATCTCGTAGCCGCGTTCCTGCGCTTCCGCGTAGGCGCCGTCCACGTCCTCGGTGAGGACGGAGACCACCGGGTCCTCGGGTGCCGTGGCGTCGCGCGTGACGAGCTGGACCACCGCGCCGGTGTCCGGGGACGTGTAGCGGGCGACCCAGCCCAGGTGGAATTCCTGCGTGGCCAGGCCGAGGTAGTCGGTGTAGAAGCTCTTCGCCGCGTCGACGTCCGCCACCGGAAGGTCGGCGATGATGCGTGTGACGTGCATGGGTCCTCCTGCCGGATCGGGTGCGCGTGATGGTCGTCCGCGGCCTGGGGCGTGTCCACGCGCCGGCTCCCCTACCCCGCCACCGCCGGCGTCGGCGCGCCGTCCGGTCGCCCGCCCGGCGTGGTCCAGCCCCGGGCCGCCCACAGCGCCTGCAGCACGGGCAGGCCTGCGGCGCTGGGGTAGTGGGTCGTCCACGACGCCAGCAGCGACCAGGCCGCCGGACCGTCCGCGCTCCACGCGAAGGCCAGCCAGCCGAGGTGGTGCGCCTCCGCGTAGGCGATCACCGATCCCATGTACGCCGCCGAATCGCACTTGCTGCCGAACTCGGTGATCACCACGGGCGCCGTGCGCGCCGCCGCCCCCCAGAGCTGGTCGAGGTCGGCGGGGGCGGTGACGGCGGAGCAGGTGTCGCCCCCGCCGTAGTAGTGCGCGGCGTAGACGATGCCGTAGCCGTTCACCGGGCCGAGCCCGGCGACGGTCAGGTCCGCCGCCTCCCCGGTGCCCGACACGAACACCAGGTTGGTGGCGCCGGTCGACCGCACGGCGTCGTACAGCTGCTGCATCCCGACGGCGGTCCAGCCGCCCGCATCGCCGCCGTTGCGCCAGACCTGGCCACCGATGTTGCGGGGCTCGTTGTAGAGATCGAAGGCCACGAGCGGGTTGCCCTGGAACCGCTCGGCCACCTGCTTCCAGAACGTCACCGACCCGTCGTCGGCCATGTTCTGCTGCTGGGGCGTGCCGCGGACGCAGCTCGCGGGGCCGCCGTTGGTGTGCAGGTCGAGCAGCACCGCGACGCCACGACCGGTCAGCTGCCGCACCGCCGTCGCGACGCGGCCCGCATAGGCCTCGTCGTACCGGCAGCTGCCGGCCAGCCAGAACACCTCGCTGAGCTGCAGCCGCACCATGGTGGCGCCGTAGTCGGCGATGGCCTGCATCTCGGCGTCGGTCATCCGGTAGCCGGTCGACGTCAGCTCCAGGCTGTTCCTGTTGACCCCGCGGAAGGCCACCGGCTGGCCGGCCCGGTCGAGGATGCGCGTCCCAGCCGTCGTGAAGCCGTCGGTCACGCGGACCAGCCGGAGCTGCGCGAGGTCGACGGACTGGGCCGGCGCCGTGCCGTCGGGGAGCGGGGCGGTCAGCACGCCGACCCGGCTGCCGGGGCGCACGTGCGCGACGGCGCCGAGCTCCGACCAGCCCTTCCCCACCGTGCCGTTCGCGACCGGCTGCCCGTCGACGAGCAGCTGCACGTAGGCGAACGGGCCGCCGGCTGCGCGGATCCGGCCGTCGAGCCGGTACGTCCCCTCGGGGAGCCGCGGCCGCGCGCGGCCGGCGACCGCCGCCGTCACGGTCCCGGAGACCCGCTCGTAGACGCTGCCGTCCGGCGCGGCGGCGCCGAGCCCGTCGCCGGTGAAGTCCGTCGCGGTCAGCGTGAGGCCCGTGCCCGGGGCGACCGGCAGCGCGGCGGGGGGCGGCGAGCCGTGGGGGACCAGGAGCGTGACGACCAGCGTGAGGGCGACGGCGACGGCGACGGCGGCGACGGCGGCCAGCAGGCGGCGGCGTGCGACGCGGCGCGGCCGGCGGCGACCGCCGG
>JAOPWU010000126.1 GCA_025965515.1 Mycobacterium sp. | reverse complement strand
CGGCAGCACGTGCCGCACCCCGCTCTGCAGCGCCACGTGCCACGCCGGCTCGCCGGGGTCCCAGCCGCCGACCACGACGACGGGCAGCTCCCGGGCCTCTCCGTGGCGCACGAGGGCGGTCATCGTCGCGGCCACCTCGTGCACCCCCGACGGGCAGATCAGGAGGACCTCGGGGGTGAACTGCTCGAGCCCGGTGGTCAGCGCGGACACATTCGCCACGTGCCGCCAGCGGGGGTGCAGTGCGCGCAACGCGTCGACGACGGCATTCCGCCGACCGGGGTCCGGGGCCACCAGACACAGCCGCGGGGAGCGGCTCCGCCCGGTCGGTCGGGACCCGTCGACGGGGAACTCGACGACGAGATCGGTCGAGGCGTCCGCGACGACTTCGGTCGCCGTACCCACGTCTACCTCCTCGGCCGGTGTCTCCGCGGACCGCGATGGACGCGCTCCTTCCCCGCAGCGGGCGGAGCCAGGGACCGAAGCGGTGGTTGAGAGCCGTTCTTGCCCGGTTCACCGTTCGCTGACCCCACCTGGGAGCTACAGCACTGTCACCACCCGTTCGGCCCAGTGCCCTGTGGTGTCACGCCAGCCAGCGCTCGACGACGCGGGCCACGCCGTCCTCGTCATTGGCCGTGGTCACCTCGTCGACCGCCGCCAGGACGACGGGATGCGCGTTCCCAACCGCAACCGACCAGCCGGCCCACTCGAGCTGCGGGAGATCGTTCGGCATGTCCCCGAAGGCGACGGTGTCCGCCGCGGTGAAGCCGCGCTGCTCGGCGAACCGGGCGAGGCCACTGGCCTTCGAGACCCCGGCGGCGGCGATCTCCAGCAGCCCGTCCGTGGAGGAGTGGGTCACGGTCGCCGACCCGCCCAGGATCGCCCGGGCCCGGGCGAGCAGCTCGTCGCTGCCGACGCCCTCGACGCGCACGAGCAGCTTCACGACACCCGACGCGATGAGCTCCTCGCGGTCCACCACCTGGTCCGACTTCGGCGCCCACCGCGGCCGGTAGGCGTGCTCGCGGACGAACGAGGTCGACGGGTCCGCCTGCCCCGCGCGCTCGGCGGCGATCGTCAGCCCGGGCAGGTCGGCGGTGAGCGCCGCCAGCACCTGCGCGGCGTCGTGCGCGGCGAGCGGCTCCTCGGCCAGCACCCGCCCCGCGTGCAGGTCGTAGAGGACGGCGCCGTTGGCGCAGACCGCGAGGCCGTGCCGGCCGACGACGTCCGCCAACTCGTCCATCCACCGGGGCGGCCGGCCCGTCACCATGACGACCGTGCGGCCGCTCTCCTCCAGCCGGGCGAGGGCGTCACGGGTGCGCGGTGAGACCGTGCCGTCGCTGCGGACCAGCGTGCCGTCGAGGTCGGTCGCGACGAGCCGCACGTCCCGCGGCGCGAGCCGCCCGTCCCGGCGGGAGGTGGGGCGGTCGGTCACGCCCCGACCGGCGACAGCACCTCGCGGCCGCCGAGGTACGGGCGGAGCGCGACCGGCACCCGGACCGAGCCGTCCGCCTGCTGGTGCACCTCGAGGAGGACGGCGATCGTCCGGGCCATCGCGACGAGCGTCCCGTTCAGGGTCGCCACCGGGCTCACGCCGTCCGCGGTGCGGCGGCGGATGCCGAGCCGACGGGCCTGGAAGTCGGTGCAGTTCGACGTGGAGGTGAGTTCCCGGTACGTCTGCTGCGACGGCAACCACGCCTCGCAGTCGAACTTGCGCGCGGCCGACGACCCGAGGTCCCCCGCGGCGACGTCGATGACGCGGTAGGGCAGCTCCAGCAGGCCCAGCATCTGCTCCTCGAAGCCCAGCAGCCGCTGGTGCTCCGCCGCCGCCTGGTCGGGGTCGCAGTAGACGAACATCTCCACCTTCTCGAACTGGTGGACGCGGATGATGCCGCGCGTGTCCTTGCCGTAGGAGCCGGCCTCCCGGCGGAAACAGGACGACCAGCCCGCGTAGCGCCGCGGCAGGTCCGTGAGGATCTCGCCCGCGTGGTAGCCCGCCAGCGGCACCTCGGCGGTGCCCACGAGGTAGAGGTCGTCGGCCTCCAACCGGTACACCTCCGAGGCGTGGGCGCCGAGGAAGCCGGTGCCCTCCATGGCCTGCGGGCCGACGAGCACCGGCGGCACCATGGGCGTGAAGCCGCCCTCGAGCGCGGTGGCCACCGCGAGGTTCAGGAGCGCCAGCTCGAGCAGCGCGCCGACGCCGGTCAGGAAGTAGAAGCGGGCGCCGCTGACCTTCGCGCCGCGCTCGGTGTCGATCGCGCCCAGCAGCTGGCCGAGCTCCAGGTGGTCGCGGACCTGGAAGTCGTAGGTGGGTAGCTCGCCGACTTCGCGCAGCGTGACGAAGTCCTGCTCGCCGCCCGGCGGCGCGCCCTCCTGGACGACGTTCGGGACGGCGAGGTGCGCCGCCCGCAGCCGATCGTCGGCGGCGGCGCGGTCGGCCGCCGCGGCACCGACGCGCTCGGAGAGCTCGGCGGCCTGCAGGCGGAGCTTCTCGCGCTCCTCGCCCTGGGCCCTGCCGACCTGCTTGGAGAGCGTCTTCTGCTCCGCCCGCAGCCCGTCCTCGGCGGCGACGGCCGCGCGGCGGGCCTCGTCCGCGGCGAGCAGGGCGTCCACCAGGCCGGGGTCCTCACCGCGGGCCTCCTGCGAGCGGCGGACGCGGTCGGGGTCGTTACGGACGAAGCGCAGGTCGATCACGCCTTCCAGCCTACGGGGTCGGGCGCGACCGGGCGGGCTCCCCGGCCTCGGCGCGCTCGACCTCGCCGGCGTGGAACAGCGCCGCCGCGAGCAGCTGCCGGACGTGCACATCGGCGGCGGAGTAGAAGACGAAGTTCGCCTCGCGGCGGCCGCGGACCAGCCCGGCCAGCCGGAGCTTGGCGAGGTGCTGACTGACCGCGGTGGGGGTGGCGCCGACGAGCTCGGCGAGGCACGCGACGGACGACTCGCCCTGCAGCAGCGCCCAGAGGATCTTCATCCGCGTCGGGTCCGCGAGCAGCCGGAACGACTCGGCGGCCAGGTGGACCTGCTCGTCGTTCGGCATCGCGAAGTCCGGCAGCTGGCTGTGCACGCCGCCAGGGTACGCGGGCTGTCCACCTGCGTACCTGCACGCCTGCGCAGGTACGGTGGCCGGGTGACGACCACGATGCCGGCCCCGGTCCGCTGGGCAGGGCTCGCGACGCTGCTGTTCGCGGTGGGCGGCCTGGCGCAGCTCGCGGGCGCCCCGGCGCCGCTGTGGTGGGCGCTCTACCTCGCCTGCTACGCCGCGGGCGGCTGGGAACCCGCGCTGGCCGGGCTGCGCCTGCTGCGGGAGCGGTCGCTGGACGTCGATCTGCTGATGGTGGTCGCGGCGATCGCGGCGGCGGCGATCGGCCAGGTTCTCGACGGCGCCCTGCTGATCGTCATCTTCGCCACGTCCGGCGCGATGGAGGCGCTCGCCACCGCGCGGACCGCCGACTCGGTCCGCGCGCTGCTGGACCTGGCTCCCGCGACTGCCGCCCTGCACGGCCCCGGCGGCGAGCGGGTCGTGCCGGTCACCGAGCTGCGGGTCGGGGACGTGGTGGTGGTCCGCCCCGGCGAGCGGATCGGCGCCGACGGACGGGTGCTCGACGGCCGCAGCGACGTCGACCAGGCGAGCATCACCGGGGAGCCGCTGCCCGTGGCGAAAGGCCCGGGTGACGAGGTCTTCGCCGGGACCCTGAACGGGTCGGGGTCGCTGCGCGTGGCGGTCGCCCGTGCCGCGGCGGACAGCGTCGTGGCCCGCATCGTCGCGCTCGTGGAACGCGCCAGCGCGACCAAGGCCCCCACCCAGTTGTTCATCGAGACCGTCGAGCAGCGGTACGCGGTGGTGATCGTCGCGGCCACCCTCGCGCTGTTCGGCGTGCCACTCGCGCTGGGGGAGGCGCTGCGGCCGACGCTGCTGCGGGCGATGACCTTCATGATCGTGGCGTCGCCGTGCGCGGTGGTCCTGGCGACCATGCCGCCGCTGCTGGCAGCGATGGCGACCGCCGGCCGGCACGGCGTCCTGGTGAAGTCCGCCGTCGTCATGGAGCAGCTCGGCGCGACCACGCAGGTGGCCTTCGACAAGACCGGGACCCTGACCGAGGGGGCGCCGCGGGTGACCGCGGTCCGCCCGGTTGCGGGATGGGACGGCGACCGGGTGCTGGGGCTCGCCGCGGCGGCGGAGCTCGGCAGCGAGCACCCCGTCGGCCGGGCGATCGTGGCGGCCGCCCGCGAGGCGGGGGTGCGACTGCCGGCCGCCACGGGCTTCGCCTCGACGCCGGGCCGCGGGGTGACGGCCCGCGTGGACGGCGTCGAGGTGCGGGTGGGGAACCCCGCAGCGCTGCCGCCCGCACCGGGCGTCGCCGAGCTCGAGGCGACCGGGCAGACGGCGGTGGTCGTCGCCGTCGACGGCGCCGCGGTGGGCGTGCTGGGGCTGGCCGACCGGCTGCGGCCGGACGCGGCGGCAGCGGTGGCCGCCGCCACCGCGGCGACGGGCACCCCACCCGTGCTGCTCACCGGCGACAACCCTCGGGCGGCGGCGCGGCTGGCCGCGGAGGTGGGGATCGCCGACGTCCGCGCGGGGCTGCTGCCGGAGGACAAGGTCGCCGCGGTCGAGGCGCTGCAGGCCGCCGGGGGGCGGGTGCTCGTCGTCGGGGACGGCGTCAACGACGCACCGGCGCTGGCGGCCGCGTACCTGGGCGTCGCCATGGGCGGGGTCGGGTCCGACGTCGCGCTGGAGACCGCCGACGCCGTGGTGGTGCGGGACGAGCTGGCGACCGTGCCCGCGGTCGTCGCGCTGTCGCGGCGGGCGAAGCGGCTGGTCCGCGCCAACCTGGCCTTCGCCGGGACGGTGATCACCGGGCTGGTGGTCTGGGACCTGGCCGGGCACCTTCCGCTGCCGCTGGGCGTGGCCGGGCACGAGGG
>JAOPWU010000118.1 GCA_025965515.1 Mycobacterium sp. | reverse complement strand
TCCCGGACCAGCGCCGTGATCTCCCCGGCCTCGAGCGGGCTCCGGTCGATGACCTCGGCCCGCAGCGCCCGCACCTCGTTCTCGACACCCGAGACGTCGAGGTCCAGCGGCCGCTCCACCGATTCCCGGACACCGGCGAGGGCGTCGTCGAGCCGCGACAGCCGCTCCTGCACCTCGCCGACGCCGGCGCGGACCGGCTCCCAGCCGGCGGTCGCCGAGGACAGCTGCGCGTCGAGCGCGCTGAACCCCGCGGCAAGGGCCGCGACGTCGGTGGTGAGGCCGCCGACCTGTCCGGCGAGCAGCTCCGCGAGGCCGGCCAGCCGCTCGCCGTCGGCGCCGTCGATGTCGCGCGCCGCGGCGATCTCCTCGGCGCGGCGCTCGAGCTCACGCACGGCCCGGGGCACGTCGGCGAGGTGGTCGAGCATGCCGGGCAGCTGCGTCAGCGGCGCGACCACGTCGGGCAGCGAGGCGAGCCCCTCGAGGTGGCGCGACACGCCCGCGAGGCCGTCGAAGCCCTGCGCCATGTCATCGAGCCGCCGGTTCAGCTGCGGGACGTCGACCGCGGCGAGCCGCGCGTCCACCGCCGCGACCTGGTCGGCGAGCCGGCCCAGGTCGGCGGTGCTGCCCCAGCGCTCCGGCAGGGCGGCGAGCTGCTCGTCGAGCCGGCCGAGGTGTCCCGGCAGGTCCGACAGCAGCGGCACCGAGCGCGCCACCTCGTCCAGCGGGTGGGCCAGGCCGCGGACCTCGGTCCGCAGTCCGGCGACGTCGACGCCGAGGTTCGCGAGCCGCTCCAGCCGCAGGTCGAGGCCACCGACCTCCGTGCGAAGCTCGTCCACCGTCTGCAGCCGCGTCAGCATCCCGTCGAGCCCGGTCATCCGGGACAGGGCCGCCTGCAGCTCCCCCCGCAGCGCGTCGAGCGTGTCCAGTCGGTCGGCGATGTCCGCCGTCTCCGCGCGCAGCGAGTCGAGTGCCTCCAGGCGCTCCCCGAGCGCACCGACGCGGTCCCCGACGGAGCTCACCGACACGGTCAGCCGGTCGACGCCGCTGCCGATGTCGGCGCGCACGTCCTCGCGCAGTCGCTCGATCCCGGAGGTCCGTTCCAGCAGGAGGGCGAGCTGCGAGGACAGGCCGCGCACCTCGTCGCGCACCTGCTCGACGGTGGTCCGCACGTCCGCGCGGTCGAGCTGCTCGGCGAGGGCCTGCAGGCGTCCCGGCAGCTCCTCGTCGAGGCGCTGCACGGGGCCGCGGACGTCCCCGAGGCCGACGTTCACCGCACGCGCGACCGCGCCGGTCACGACGGAGGCCGTCTGCTCCGGCAGCTGCCGCAGGTCGGTGCGAGCCCCGGCCAGGCCGTCACGGATCTCTGCGATCTGGTCGGCACCGGCGATCTCGGCGAGCTCGTCCACCACGATGCTGCTGACGATCGCGCGGACGTCGTCGATGCTGGCCGCCCGGTCGATGGCGGTGCGGACGTCCACCAGCAACTGCTGGAGGGCGCGCTGCTCGCTCACCTGGTCGTCCACGGCGCGGTGGAGCAGCTGCTGGAGCCGCTCGCTGACGCCGGACGTACCGCCGCTCGCGGGGTCACCCGGATGGGACACCTCGCCTCCTCTCGGTTGGGCCGACCCGACGGGTGTGGGTGGGACCGGTCCTGCTCGGGCGGCCACCCCGCACAGGGGAACGCGCCGGATGGGCCTTCACGGTAGCGCCGCGACCTGCCGGCCGAACGCGCGATCCCGGCACGCAGGGGTACGGACCGGAGCCCCCAGCCTGCCCGGCCGGTCCCCCGCCGGCACCCCGATCAGGACGTTTCGTCCCAGAAAGCCGTCAGGACTGCTGCCGTGCGCTCCGGCGCCTCGAGCTGGGCCACGTGCCCCACGCCGTCGAAGATCACCAGCCGAGCGTCGCGGAACCGCCGGGCCGCCTTGCGTGCGACGACACCCCGCACGAGCCGGTCCCGGGCGCCCCAGATGATCTGGACGGGGGCCTGGACCCCGGCCGCCTGGCGCCAGAGTTCGGACGGACCGCGCTCCAGGAACGCGGCCGCGAGCCCCCGCAGGCTGCCGGTGAAGGCGCGGCCCGCGTAGTCCAGCCCGTCGCGCCGCAGCACCTCGGCCTCCGCCTCCCGGCGGCGTTCCTCGGGGATGCGGGCGGGGTCGGCGTAGACGAGGTCCAGCGTCGCGGCGGCGCGGCGCGCGGGCGACGACCGGGCCGCCCTGCCGAGCAGCAACTGCCCCAGGCCGGGCACGAGCAGCGCCGGCAGCCGCAGGTCGCGCCCGACGGGCGACACGTCGGGCAGCGCGGGGCTGATGAGCGCGAGGGTGCGGACGAGGTCGGGCCGCTCGCTCGCCACCCGGGTGGCGACCGCTCCCCCGAGCGAGTTGCCGACCAGGTGCACCGGCCCCGCGCCCCACTGCTCCAGGTACCGGACGACGGCGCGCACGTGCGTCGACAGCGCGTACCTCCCGTCCGACGGCGGGGCGGACCACCCGAAGCCGGGCAGGTCCAGCGCCCGGGCGTCCGCCCGCGGCGCGAGGAGCGCCATGAGGTCGGTCCAGTTCGTGGAGGCACCGCCGAGCCCGTGGACGAGCAGGACGGGGGGCGAGGACGCGGATCCGGCGCGCCGGACGAAGAGCCAGTGGCCCCCGACCGACACCTCCTCGCCGGGGAACGGCGGGAGCGGCGGCTCCCCGGGGCCGGGCAGAGCAGGACCGGGTTCGCGCGCGGTCGTTCGGGCCACGGGCGCACGCTACCGCCGCCCGCGCGCCCCTCGCATCAGGCGGTGGCCCCGAGGCGCTCGATCGCGTGCAGCGCGGCCCGCACGACGGCCTGCCGCTCGTCCCCGCGCACGACCGCCTCGCCCACGACCCGTGCCTGGCCCGCGGCCAGCGTCACCCGCGTGACGCCGTCGTGGCCCGGCGCAGGGTCGACGGCGGCGACAGCCACGTCCCGGCCGACCCGGCCGGCGGCCACGGCCGCCCCCAGGCAGGCCTCTGCGCACGCCCGGTACAGCCCAGCAGCGGTCACCGTGCCCTCCGCGCGCCCCGACCAGACAGGCGCGGCGGGGTCGTCCTCCGCACCGGTGGCAAGGGTGACCGCCGCCGTCACGCGGCCGGCGCCGCTGCGCAGGTGCAGGCGGGCGAACCGCAGGCCCCGGGAGGCGCCGGCTCCTCCGGCGGGAACCGCCGGCTCCGTCTCCTCCAGCACCGCGAGGCGGTGGGTGTCGACACCCAGGCCGAAGCGGTCCCGCAGCAGCCGCCCGACGGCGGTCGCGACAACCACCTCGTCGGCGCCCGGCGCGAGGTCGAGCCGGAGCAGCCCGACCAGGCCGGCCACGGACGCCGCGCTGTCGGGGAACTCGGTCCCGTCCGGCTCGTCGCCGCCGAGGCGCGCCGAGGCGACGCCGGGCACCCCCTGCAGGGCTGCCAGCAGGGCGCCACGGTCGAGGCGGGGGCGGGTGGGAGCGGTCACGCGATAGGGATCGGCCATCCGGACGCCGGGTCTGCAGGGCCGCCCGGGTGACCGGTGGGTCCGCGGGGGTAGCCGACTCAGGCCGCGGGCTTGCGCCTGCCCGCCTTCGCCGGGGCCTTCTTGCGGGCGGTCGAGGAGTCCGCCGAGGAGGCGGCGGTCTTGGTCGGTGCCTTCGCGGCCTTGGCGGCGGCCCGCTTCGCCGGGGCTTTCGCGGCGGCGGTCTTCGTCGTCGAGCGCGCCGCCGGCGCCTTCGCGGTCCGCTTCGCCGGCTTGTCCTCCTCGGCCGCATCAGCCGCGGCCGTTCCCGGCGGCGCCCCACGCCGTTCGGCGGCCGCCGCGACCGACGCCCGCAGTGCGGCCAGGAGGTCGAGCACCTGGCCGCCCTCCTCCTCCTGCCCCGGCGGGGTGACGACCTCGCGGCCGGCCACCTTGGCGTCGATCACCTGCTGCAGCGCCTCGCGGTAGCTGTCGGTGTACTCGCTCGGGTCGAAGTCAGCGGTCAGCGACTCGATGAGCGACGACGCCATCGCGAGCTCCTGCGGCCGGACGCTGACGTCCTCGTCGAGGAACTTGAAGTCCGGCTTCCGGATCTCGTCCGGCCAGAGCATGGTCTCCAGCACGAACACGTTCTCGCGGATCCGCAGCGTCGCCAGCGCCTCCCGCTGCCGCAGCGTCACCTTCACGATCGCGACCTTGCCGCTGGCCTCCAGCGCCTGCCGCAGCAGCACGTACGGCTTCACACCCGCGCCGTCGGGCTCCAGGTAGTAGCTCTTGCTGAAGTAGATCGGGTCCACCTGCTCCAGCGGCACGAACTCGAGCACCTCGATGCTGTGCGAGCTGGAGACCGGCACCTGCGCCAGGTCCTCGTCGGTCAGCACGACCATGTCGCCGCCGGGGAGCTCGAAGCCCTTCGCGATGTCGCCGTAGTCCACCGGCTCGTCGTCGGCGACGGCCACGCGCTGGTAGCGGATGCGCGACCCGTCGGTGCGGCGCACCTGGTGGAACGCCACGTCCTTCTGCTCGGTGGCCGAGTACAGCCGGACGGGGATGGTGACCAGCCCGAACGAGACGGCGCCCTTCCAGATGCTGCGCATGCCCGCTCCTCGGTCGGGGCCGCCCGGTGGCGGCAGGGTGACCGGTCCCTACCCCGCCGTAGCGGGGCGATGCCGGGACCGGTCCGGCGGCCAATCCTAGGTCCGGACGATCAGCCGGTCGCGGTGCAGCCGGGTGCAGCCGTGGCCTTGTGCGCGATGTCGCAGATGAGCCCGTCGACGCGCGGCGTGCCCCAGCCCGTCGTGTAGTCCCACCCTGGCAGCGGCAGGTAGAGGCCGTTGCCGAGCGGCGCACCCGTCGCGACGTCGAGCGCCGAGACGTCGAAGAAGTCCCGGGCGTACGTCGCGCCGCCGGCCTTCTCGAGCGGGTAGATGGCCGCGTTGGCGAACCCGACGCCCGCCGTGGTGCCCGCCGCCCCCTGGACCCGCGCCCACATCCCGGCCCACAGCGGGCTGGAGAGCGAGGTGCCGCCACCGGACGTCAGGGCCCCCGCGGAGTAGATGCCGTAGCCGTTGGTCAGCGCGTCCCCGGCCAGCGCGGCCACGTCGGGCACGCCCCGGCAGGGCTGGCCCGTGTTGGTGGGCGCGCCGCTCGGGTCGACCAGGCACGGGACCGCCAGGTTCGGCGTGCCGCGCTGGTAGTCGGGCGCGGAGATGAGCAGCGTCGAGCCGCCGCCACCGAACGGCCACGCGTACTCGCGGCTGCGCGCGCCCGCGCCGTTCGTGTACAGCACCGTGCCGCCCACCGCGGTGGCGGACGGCGACGACGCCGGGTAGTTCGTCAGCGGAACTGCCTGGTTCAGGATGCCGTTGCCCGCCCCGATGACCGGCAGGATCACCGCCGGGCAGGACGAGCCGGTGTCACCCGTCGAGGAGAACAGCGTCCGGCCCTGCGAGCGGGCCTGCAGCAGCACCTGCTCCGCGAGCGGCTGCAGGTTGTTGCCGAGCCCCAGCCCCACGGGTAGCGCCCCCGCGAACAGCGGCAGCCCCGTGACGGGGTTGGTCGGGTTGGTCTCGCACTCGCCGAACGACGCGTTCGCCTGCAGCGGACCGGACGGGTCGTTCACCCAGGTGCTGAGGGACTGCAGGACGTCCGCGTCGGACAGGTCGGTGCCGAAGTACAGCACCAGCTCCGACAGGTCGGGCGCCATGCCGGACGACGCCTGGGTGTCGATGTTCCACTCCAGCCGGCCGCTGTCGTCGGTGAAGTCCGTGTCACCGGCCGGGTGCACCACCCGCACCGGGACCTGGGGCAGCCCGTAGGCCTTCTCGAAGTCGCGCAGGTCGGCGATCACGTCGTCGGTGCGGCCGGCCCCGAAGATCCCGACGCTCTGGCCGGCGCCGCGGTACGCGGCCGGCTGCTGGTAGACGGACCACAGGTCCTGCGGGGTGGTGAGCCCCACGCAGCCGAGCAGCGCGAGGCAGGTCTGCTGCGCCGGCGCGGCCGTGCGGTGCGGTGCGCGCATGCCCTGCAGGGTGTTCAGCCCGACGATGCTCTTCACGCCGAGCCCGGCGGGCACGGTCGGGGCCGTGGCGTTCGCCAGGAAGTCGATGCTCCCCGCCCGGTAGCGGTTCTCCGTCACCCGGAACAGCGCGTTCACGTGCGCCGCGTCGCCGGTCGCCGTGACCAGGTCCCGGCTCTGCGACACGGCGACGACCGACAGGCCGCCGGTGCGCAGCCACCGCTCGACCTGCTGCTCCGTGGCTGCCGGCACACCGAACCGGTCCGCGAACTGCTGCGGCGTCAGGAAGTGCCGGTACTGCGGACTGGCGGGGTTCTCGACCGCGGCCACGAACGCCGCCTCGCCGGCCGGGTCCGGCCGCTGCAACCCCACGGCGAGCGAGAACCGCTGCGTGGCCGGAGCGGGCCCCAGCAAGGTGGCGTGGGCGAGGCCCGGCAGCACGTTCGGGAGCTGCGCGAGCACACCGGTGACGGTGCCGCCGACCCCGCTCAACACGCCCGGGACGAGCCCCGGGCCCTGCGCCGCGGAGGCACTGACGGGAACGGCGACGACCGCCGCGACAACGAACGCGCCGATGGCACGCCACCGGGAGAGCCGACCTGACATCCGCACGTGTCCTCCGCGAGGCGCGGCCGGGCGGGCGGCTGGGTGTTCTGCTGTGACACGCTCCCGGCGGGTAGGGGGAGCTAACCGCGACCCCGGCGATATGCCAAGTACCGGCACAGGAAGGACGGCGGTTCCATGCTGGCCTTCGTCCCGCCGATGCTGGCCACCCCCGCCCCGCTCCCCCCTGACGACGGCCGGTGGCGGCACGAGCCCAAGTGGGACGGCATGCGCGTCGGGCTCTACACGGGTACCTCCGGGGAGCCCGCACGGTTCCTGTCGCGCAACGGCAAGGATGCGACCGTGGCGTACCCCGAGCTGGTGCCGGGCGCCGCGGAGCTGCCCCCCGACAGCGTCCTGGACGGCGAGGTTGCGGTGTTCGACGCGGCCGGCCGGCCCGACTTCGGCCGGCTGCAGCACCGCATGCACCGCACGGACCCGGCGGACGCCCGCCGGGCCGCCGCCGTGGACCCCGTGACCCTGGTCCTCTTCGACGTCGTCGCGGCCGGCGGCCGGCTGCTCGTGGACCTGCCCTGGGAGGACCGGCGGCAGCGGCTCGAGGAGCTGGTCGCGCTCACCCCCTTCGTCTTGTCGCCGGTGTTCGATGCACCGGCCCGGGACATCGCCGAGGCGACCCGCGCGGCCGGCCTCGAGGGCGTCGTCAGCAAGCGGGTGGACGCCCGCTACACGGTGGGGCGGCGCAGCGACGCCTGGCG
>JAOPWU010000097.1 GCA_025965515.1 Mycobacterium sp. | reverse complement strand
TCGCCTTCTGATGGCCGGCGGCCACCGCGAGTGGGCCAGGACACGACGTCCTCAGCCCGATGTGACGGACCTTACGCCAGCGCAGTGGCGTGGCTCACCGGGGCGGCTATGAACAAGGTCACAGCCCGTGGCGGGGGCTCAGCGCGCCGCCCGTCCAGTCACGCAGCGTCAGATATTCGGTGATCCTGGTGACGGAGCGTCAACGTTTATCCGGCCAAAGGGCTTGATAGCGGGCGACGGGTGGCGTAGGTCACGCTGGGGTGGCCGACGTGCGGGAGGGGCCGGGGCGGGGCGCGGGAGGGGGGGCCTGGAGGGGTGCCCGGGACCGGCCGCGGGGGCGCTCGGCGACGGTCCGCGAACCCCGTCGGATCAGGCCGACCGAGGGCTGCTGCAGCCCGGTAGCGCCCCTACGCCGCAGGCGCCAGCCGCGACAAGCCGTTGATGACCTTGTCCATGGCGTCGCCGCCGGACGGGTCCGTCAGGTTGGCCAGGAGCTTCAACGTGAACTTCATGAGCAGCGGCCGCGGCAGCCCGTACCGGGTCGCCAGCCGCATCACGTGCGGGTTGCCGATCGCCGTCACGAAGAGCCGCCCCAGCGTGTAGTAGCCGCCGTAGGCCTCCTTCATCGCCTGCGGGTACGCCGACAGCGCGCGCTCACGCTGCGGGCCGTCGGGTCGACCGAGCGCCTGCGCGACCACCTCGGCGGCGAGCTGGCCGCTCTCCATGGCGTACGCGATGCCCTCGCCGTTGAAGGGGTTGACCGCCCCGGCGGCGTCGCCGACCAGCAGCACGCCGTCCCGGTAGTGCGGGACCCGGTTGAACCCCATCGGCAGGGCGCTGCCCCGCGTCGGGCCGGTGGCGTTGGCCTCGACGAAGCCCCACTCCGCGGGCAACGCGTCGAGCCACCGCGTCAGCAGCCCGCGGTAGTCGGTGTCCTGCCAGGCGCTGGTCGTGTTCAGGATGCCGAGCCCGATGTTGACCGTGCCGTCGCCCACCCCGAACACCCAGCCGTAGCCGGGCAGCAGGTTGGAGGTGCCGGGCGCGCCGTCCCACAGCTCCAGCCACGACTCCAGGTGGTCGTCGTGGGTGCGCGGGCTGCGGTAGTACCGCCGCACGGCCACGCCCATCGGGCGGTCGTCGCGCTTGCGGATGTCGAGGGACAGGGCCAGCCGGGCGCTGTTGCCGTCGGCGGCGATCACCAGCGGGGCGCGCACCACCCCGTCGACGGCGTCGCGGCCGCGCCCCGTCCGGGTGGTCACGCCGACCACGCGGCCGGTGCGCTCGTCCAGCACCGGGCCGGTGACGGTGACGCCCTCGGAGAGCCGCGCGCCGGCCTTCTGCGCGTGCCGCGCGAGCAGCTCGTCGAAGTCCTGCCGCGGCCGCACCAGCCCGTAGTCGGGGTAGCTCGCGAGCTCCGGCCAGGGCAGCTCGATGCGGTGCCCACCGCCGTAGATGCGCAGCCCGCGGTTGCGCGCCCAGCCGTTCTCGGGGCTCGTGTCGATGCCCATCGCGAGCAGGCTCTTCACGGCGCGGGGGGTGAGGCCGTCGCCGCAGACCTTCTCCCGCGGGAACGTGGCCTTCTCCAGCAGCGCGACATCGAGCCCGGCTCGCGCCAGGTGGAACGCCGCGGTGGCTCCGGCGGGCCCGGCGCCGACGACGACGACGTCCGCGTCGGACGACGCCTGCTGCGTCGGAACGGGGCGGGTCATGGGACCTCCAGGGCCGGCGGACCCGATCGGCACGCCGCGCGCCCCGGGCAGCTCCGACCCTACCGGCGTGCGGTGGGACCGCCACCGGGAAGCGGCGCGCGCGCCCGACGGTTGCAGCTGCAGACGGCCGCCCACGCGGGTGGCAACCTCACGCGGAAGGTGACCCATGCAGGTCGAGATCTGGTCCGACGTCGTGTGCCCGTGGTGCGGGATCGGCAACGCGCGCCTGCAGTCCGCGCTGCGGCAGTTCGGGCACGCGGACGACGTGACGCTGGTGCACCGGTCGTTCCAGCTCGACGAGAACGCCCCGACGGGCCGCACCCGCCCGGTGCGCGAGATCCTCGGCGCGCGGTACGGCATGTCGGACTCCCAGCTCCGGGAGAACAGCGAGCGCCTCGCGGGGCTCGCTGCCGCCGAGGGCTTCGAGCCGTACGTGACCAGCGACAACCACAGCGGCAACACGCAGCTCGCGCACGAGCTGCTCGCCCACGCCACCGAGCAGGGGCTCGCCGACGCCGCGTGGGAGCGGCTGTACCGGGCGTACTTCGCCGAGGTCCGCTCGGTGTTCGACGTCGACGCGCTCGTCGCGCTCGGCGCCGAGATCGGGCTGGACGCCGACGCCACCCGCGAGGTGCTCACCGACCGGCGGTACCGCGACCGGGTGCTCGCCGAGGGCGAACAGGCCCGGCAGCTGGGCGCGACCGGCGTGCCGTTCGTCGTCGTCGACCGCCGGTACGGCGTCGCGGGCGCGCAGCCGACCGAGACCTTCGTGCAGGTGCTCGAGCGGGCCTGGGCGGACAGCCACCCCGCGCCGATCCTGGTCGGGACCGGTGACACGGCCGACGGGGCGGCCTGCGGGATCGACGGCAGCGGCTGCTGACCCCGCGCCGCGGTCACCCCGCGGCGACCCCGGCCGGCCGGGTGCGCGGCGCGTAGCTGCCGCTCTCCAGCTCGGTCAGCAGGCTCGGGCCGGCGGGCTGCCAGCCGAGCTGCTGCCGGGTCGCCGCGCCGGTGACCTGCTGGTCCAAAAACAGCGCCTCGGCGAGCGGGCCCAGCCGCGCCACGGTCTCCTCGCGCGGCTCGGGCGCGACCGCCCCACCCAGGCCGGCCGCCCGGCTGGCGGCCTCCGCGAGCTCGCGGACGGTCGGGGTGTCGCCGTTCACGCCGAGGTAGAAGCTGCCGCCCTCGCCGCGCTCCAGTGCCGCGACATACAGCTCGGCCAGGTCGTCGACGTGGACCGTCGCCCAGTGCTGGTCGCCCGGCCCGGGGTACAGCAGCGTGCCGTTGCGGCGCGGTGCCTGAACAATCAGGTTGGGCAGGCCGGCGCCGTGGCCGTAGACGATGCCGGGCGCGACGACCATGCTGCGCACGCCGTCCGCGGTCGACTCCAGCACCTTCGCCTCGACGGGCAGCCGCCAGGCCGTCAGCGCCGGCGGGTCGAACGGGGCACCCGCGTCGACGAGCCCGTGCGTGTCCCCGAGGACCCACACGCCGCCGGTGTGGACGTACGGCTTGTCGCTGTCCGTCAGCGCGGCCACGAAGGCCGCCGCCACGCCGGCATCGACCAGCCCGCTGGTCGCGTCGCCGGGTGACGCCACGTGGATGACGCCGTCGGCCTCCCGCGCGTAGCGGAGCAGGGCGTCGGTGTCGGTGAGGTCGCCGCGGACGGTGATGGCCCCGGCCCGCTCGAGCCGCTCGGCGGCGGCATCGCTACGGGCCAGGGCCAGCACGGAGTGGCCGTGGCGCAGCAGCGCAGGGAGCACGGACGAGCCGACGAAACCGGTTCCACCGGTGAGGAGGACGCGCATGCCTTCTCCCTTCCGCACCGGCGGGCCGGTCATGCCCGGAGAAACGTCACTGTTCGGGCAGGTCGTAGTCCAGCGTCAGCCGCTCGTGCTGCACGACGCCCGTGCCGCGGAGCCCAGCCAGCTGACCGGTGCCCGATCCCGGCACGACGAACGCCCACTGCTGCGGCTCGGCACCGGGGGCGTCCTGCGCTCCGTGCTGCAGCACGAAGCTGCCGGCGCGACCGCCGAGCGTCCCGACGATGCGCTCCTGCGCGAGGTACGCGCGGCCGTCGTCGCCCTGCACCGTGAGCATCCGCGCCTCCGCCGTGCCCTCCAGCGGGCCGGAGTAGGCCTTGCCGATCACGGCCAGCCCGGCGGGCGGCCCCGCCGCGGGCTCGTCGTAGGCCGTGTAGTCCCACGAGGTGATGGCGAAGGCGGCGCGCAGGGTCGGCATGGGAGCAGGGTGGCAGGGGGATCCGACAGAACCGTCAGCCGCGGTTGAGCCCGCGGTGCAGCGCCACGATCCCGCCGGACAGGTTCCGCCACCCGACCTGGTCCCACCCGGCCGCTTGCAGCAGCTCGGCCAGCCCGGCCTGGTCGGGCCACGCGCGGATCGACTCGGCCAGGTAGACGTACGCGTCCGGGGCCGAGGACACCGCCCGCGCGACGGCCGGCAGCGCCTTCATCAGGTACTCGAGGTAGGTGGTCCGCCACGGCGCGAAGGTCGGGTGGCTGAACTCGCAGACCACGATGCGGCCGCCGGGCCGGGTGACCCGCCGCAGCTCCGCCAGGCAGGCCTGCGGGTCCGCCACGTTGCGCAGCCCGAAGCTGATCGTGACCCGGTCGAAGCTGCCGTCCGCGAAGGGCAGCCGCATGCCGTCGGCGGCCACCAGCTGCACCCGTCCGCGGCCCCGCTGCACGGCCGCGCCGCCGAGCTGCCGGGCGCCCTGCCGGAGCATCCCGAGCGAGAAGTCGGCGGCCACCACCTCGCAGCCGGCCACGGCGAACGGCACCGAGCTCGTCGCGGTCCCCGCCGCGAGGTCGAGGACGCGCAGCCCCTCCCGGAGCAGCAGCGCGTCCCGCACCGCGCCGCGCCACCGGCGCGCCTGCCCGAACGACAGCACGTCGTTGGTGAGGTCGTACCGCCGGGCGACGCCGTCGAACATCGAGGCGACCTCGGCGGGTTCCTTCTCCAGCGTTGCGCGGCTCACGCGCCGATCCTCTCGCCCGCCAGCCAGACGGCCGACGCCGCACCCCCCACGACGGTCGCGTGGGGGTCGTCGCTCGCCGGTCCCTCGACCAGCACCAGGTCCGCACGGGCCCCACGCCGTAGCCGCCCGATGTCGGCGAGGCCCATCGCGGCCGCGCCGCCTGCCGTGGCCGCGGCGACCAGCCGGGCGTCGAGGTCCGGCGCGTCGTACCCCTGGGCCCGGGCGAGGTCGCGCAGCGCCCGCACGTCGTCCAGCAGGTCCAGGGACGGCGACGACGACAGCGAGTCGGTGCCGACGCAGATCGGGTTCCCCTCGCGCAGGTACGCGGCGACGGGGGCTGTCCCGGCGCCGAGGACGGCGTTGGAACGCGGGCACAGCGCCACGGCGACGCCGCGCTCCCGCAGCAGCGCCCGGTCCGCCGCGTCGACGTGCACGCCGTGGGCCACGTGCGTGCCCGCGCCGAGCGCGCCGAGTTCCGCCAGCTCGCCGATCGGCGTCCGCGCGGAGCCGACGCCGGCGAGTTCCATCGTCAGACCGAACCGCTCCATCGCCAGGCGGAACGGGCCCTCGCCCTGCGCGACGTAGAGGACCTCCTCCGCCGTCTCGGCGACGTGTGGGTGCAGCCGCAGGCCGAGGTCGCCCGCCAGCGCAACCAGCGCCCGGAACACCCGCGTGCCGAGCGTGTACAGCGTGTGCGGCGAGATGCCCAGGCTGCGGGCGGCGCCGGGGTCGGCCGTCAGCAGCTCCGTGACGCGGGCCCGCTCGTGGCTGTCCCAGACGGCGTCGTCGGCGCCGACCGCCTCGACGTAGGAGACGCCCGCCAGCCCGGCCGCGGCCAGCGCGCGGATGCCCGGCCCGTGGGTCACGACGTCGGCCGCGCAGGTGGTGCCGCTCGCCAGCATCGCGGCGGCGCTGCCCGCCGCCTCCGCCGCCCACCCGTCGGCGGGGAAGCTCCGGCGCCGGGCGGAGAGCTCCCCGATCCACTGCGGGAACGGCAGCCCGGCCGTCGCCAGATCGGCGAAGCTGGGGCCGTACTCGGTGTGCGCGTGCGCGTTGACGAGGCCCGGCAGCAGCACGCCGCGCAGAGCCAGGTCGGGCGTCCGGTCGGTCACCACGCCGGCCACCCGGCCGCCGGAGACGACGACCACGCCGCCGGGGACGGGCGGGCCGTCGAGCGTCAGGACGACGTCCGCCCCGACCGAGAAGGTGGAGGAGGCACCGCTCAGACCGGCGTCACCTCGAGCGACCGGCGCGCCTTCGGCGGGGTGACCTGCGAGGCGAAGTGCGAGACCACGCGGTCGTCCGTCGGGTCGTTCGCCGGGTCGTCGTGCACCAGCATGATGTTGTAGGTGGTGTCCCGCTGCGCCGGGACGCGGGCCGCGGTGCGGATGAGGTGCAGCAGCTCCAGCCGGTTGGACCGGTGCTTCGCACCCGCCGAGGAGACGACGTTCTCCTCCAGCATCACCGAGCCGAGGTCGTCGGCGCCGAAGTGCAGCGTCAGCTGGCCGACGTCCTTGCCGGTGGTCAGCCAGGAGCCCTGCAGGTGGCGGATGCCGTTGCCCGACGAGTCGTCGAAGAACAGCCGGGCCAGCGCGACGAGGCGCAGGTACTCCAGCGCGGTCGCCTGCGTGCGGCCGCGGAGCACGTTGTTCTCCGGCTGGTAGGTCCACGGGATGAAGCTGCGGAACCCGCCCGTCCGGTCCTGGACGTCGCGGATCATCCGCAGGTGCTCGATGCGCTCCGCGTCGGTCTCGCCGGTGCCCATCATGAAGGTGGCGGTGGACTCGACACCGAGCCCGTGCGCGGTCTCCATGACGTCCAGCCAGACGTGGCCGGGCTCCTTCAGCGGGGCGATGGCGTGCCGCGGCCGCTCCGTGAGGATCTCGGCGCCGGCGCCCGCGAAGCTGGCGAGCCCCGCCGCGTGCAGCCGGCGGATCACCTCGTCCACCGCCAGGCCGGAGACGCGGCTGATGTGCATGACCTCGGAGGCGCCGAGGCTGTGCAGCACGAGCCCCGGGTGCGCGTCGCGGATCGCGGAGAACGTCTGCTCGTACCACTCGATCCCGAAGTCCGGGTGGTGCCCGCCCTGCAGCATGATCTGCGTGGCGCCGAGCTCCTCGGCCTCCGCGCAGCGCCGCAGGATCTCGTCGAGGTCGCGGACCCAGCCCTGCTCGTGCCCCGGCGCCCGGTAGAAGGCGCAGAACTTGCAGGCCGTCACGCAGACGTTCGTGTAGTTGATGTTCCGGTCGATGATGTACGTCGCCAGCTGCTCCTGCCCGGCGAAGATCCGCCGCCGCACGGCGTCCGCGGCCCGGCCGAGGGCGTGCAGGGGCGCGTGGCGGTACAGCTCCAGGGCTTCGTCCGGCGTCAGCCGGCCGCCGTCCGCGGCACGGTCGAGCAGGGCCTGCAGGGCGGGAGCGGCGGGAGTCGTCACGATCGCCAGTCTAGGTGCGCAGCGGCTCCGTGGCAGCCTCGGTGAGGACGACCGCCGCGACCACGGGCGGAGCGTCGATCGAGAGCGCCGCACCCGTGAGGTAGACGTGCCGCGGGTTGCCGGGCTGTGGACCGCGCCGGAGCAGGTCCCGGGCGGCGATGAGCGTGCCGGCCCCGAACCGCCGGCTGGCGCGCCACTCCCGCGCCCCCAGGGCGTGCAGGGCGTGCAGGGCGGCCCGCAGCAGGCGACGCAGCTGCAGGTGACGCCAGGCCCACAGCGCGGCCCGGCGCTGCTCGGGGGTGTTCTCCGGCGACTCCCACGTGGCCCGGCGCAGGTCGTCCGTGACCACGGCCAGCCGGGACACCGCCCGCTCCGGCGTCTCCGGATGCTTGCGGTAGTAGGCGACGACCTCGTCGACCATGACGAAAGGCCCCTCCCGGCTGGTGCGCTGGTAGAGGTCCCAGTCCTGCGCGAGCGGCCAGGTCGGGTCGAAGCCACCGACGGCCTCGACGGCGGAGCGGCGGTGCAGCGCCGCGCCGGCGGGGACGATCGGGCAGCCCACGACGAGGTTGGTGAAGTCCGCCGGGGCGCCCTTCGGCACGTCGACCAGCGTCTTGCCCTGGATCGCCCGCCGGTCGTCCTGCCGGCGCGGGTGCTCGCCCGGCAGCAGCGGCTCCCCCGCCGGGTCGATCCACTCCGAGTACCCGAAGGAGCCCACGGCCTCCGGCGTCGCGGCCAGCCGCTCGGCCAGCACCTCCAGCGCTCGGGGGGGCATGACGTCGTCGGCGTCGGCGAACATCACGAACCGGCAGCTCGCCGGCAGGCAGGCCAGGCCGGCGTTGCGGGCGTGCGACTTGCCGCGGTTCGGCTGGCTGATCACCTGCAGCCGCGGCTCGCCCGTGGCGAACGCCTCCGCGACGGCGAGCGTGGCATCGGTGGAGCCGTCGTCGACCACCACGGCGACCCAGTCGCGACGGGACTGGCGGCCCAGCGAGTCGAGCGCGGCACCCAGGTAGTCCGCGGCGTTGTAGGCCGGAATCACCACGCCGAGCGGTGACGGCACGGTCACGCAGAGCCTCCAGGAGCGCCACAAGGGGGCAATGCCCGACAGCCCGGACAAGTGGGTGGCCTCGCCATCATGCTCTTGCCGGTCGTCCGGCCACGCACACCACCACCCGGGTGAACGCCTACAACTCCTATCAGAAGCTATCGAAACCCGGGGTTAGCGACGGGTTACCAGTCGAGGACGAGCGGCGGCTGGTTCAGCGCCAGGAAGCGACCGGCGCGGCGCGCGTCGACCAGCAGGTACGCCGCCAGGCCCGCGTAGCCGGCGATCGCGACCAGCGCCAGCTGCGGCAGCCCGAGCCCCACCAGGTTGGAGACGCCCACCAGGCACAGCCCCGACGCCCACGCGAGGTCGTAGCCGCACCGGGTCACGACCCGCTCGGCCACCACCCGCAGGTAGGGCAGCTCCGCTGCGTCCACGGTCCGCCCGCCGCGCACGCCGGCCAGCGCCTCACGCCGCTCGTCGTGGCGCAGCGTCCGCAACGGTGACACCCGCATCCGCTCCAGCAGCCCGCAGCGGGCCGACCACACCCCCGTCGCCACCAGCACCAGCAACCCCGCCGTCAGCAGCAGCAGCCGCAGCCGCCCTGCCGTCGGGTTCAGCCCCACCCGGTGGATGTGCGCCAGGTGCCGCACCAGCAGCGCCGCGCCGGCGCACACCAGCACCCCCAGGTCCGCGCCGGCCAGCCGCACCAACGCGCGGCCGCCCGCATACCGCCGCCCGGCCTCCGGCCGCAACCGCGCCCGCAGCGCCGCCCAGCCGCGCGCCAGATCGTCCGCCCCCATGCGGCGCCACCTCCCCGCAGCAGACAGTGCTCCGAACGGCTGTGAGGCGCGACCTCCGTGCGGGTGGGTGACGGGGTGACCTTGATAGCCCGATCGGGTGCGGTCACCCCTCCCAGAGGGTGAGGGAGGCCCCCAGGCGCACCACGCCGGCCGCCGCAGCCCGCTCGGCGAACGCGGCGATGCCGCTGCGCTGCCCCGCGCCGAGCCGGAAATCGAGCGTGCGGAAGTAGTGCGCCAGCGTCCCCGCGTCGAAGCTCTCCCAGCGCGCGGCGCGCTCCGCCACCGCGTCGACCTGCCGGAGGCTGTCGTCGAGGCTGCGGCGGAACGCCTCCGCCACGCCCTTCACGAGCCCCGGGTGCTCCTCGGCGTAGTCGGCCCTCGCCGCCCACACGGCGAAGACGAACGGCAGCCCCGTCCACTCCTTCCACGCGGCGCCGAGGTCGTGCACGACCACCCCGGCGGCGGCGAGCCGCTCCGCGTCGGCGGTCGCCCGCAGCGCCACGTCGCCGATCACCACGGCCGCGTCGTTCTCGAGCAGCATCGCGGTGACGTCGGGCGGCATGGTCGTGTACGCGGGCGCCAGGCCGTGCCGCTGCTCCAGCAGCAGCTGCGCCAGTACCACGCTGGTCCGGCTGGTGGAGCCGAGCGCGACGGTGCGGATCTCCGCCAGCGGGACCTGGCTCACCAGGACCACCGAGAGGACGGGGCCGTCGCTGCCCACCGCGATGCCGGGGAGCACCCGCAGCTCGTCGGCGTGCTGCAGCGCGGGGATGAGGCTGATCGGGCCGATGTCCAGCCGGCCCGCGACCAGGTCGTCGTTGAGCCGGTCCGGGGTGTCCTTGCGCAGCTCGACGTCGAGGAGCGCCCCCGACCGCACCAGGCCGTCGTAGAGCGGCAGGCAGTTGAGGAACTGGATGTGGCCCACGCGGGGGCGGCGGTCCGCGGTCATGCCCCGACGCTACGACTGCCGGTCCCTTCCTCGCCGTCCGGGCGCGCACGGGGGATTCGTCTGCGATCCTGCTGGTATGGAGGAGACCGCCTGGCCGGTGCGCGCCGGGCGGGCGGCGTCGGCGCTCCTCGCGCTGGTCGCCGTCGGTTACAGCCTCACCACCGGCCTGCAGACCGCCGGCTGGTCGGTCGCGAACTTCTTCAGCTACTTCACGATCGAGAGCGCGCTGCTGTCGGGGGCCGTGCTGCTGGCCGGCGCGATCGCACCGTCGGCGGACCCGCGGCGGCAGCTGCTGCGCGGCGCGGCCACCGTCTGCATGGCCACGACCGGGCTCGTCGACGCGGTGGTGCTGTCGGGGCTCTCGCTGGGCCTCACGAGCGGATGGGTGAACCTCGTCGTGCACCGCGTCCTGCCGGCGGTGCTCGTCGTCGACTGGCTGACGCAGCCGCCGCGGCGGCCCCTCCCGTACCGGGCCGTCCCCCTCTGGTTCCTCCCGCCCCTGGTGTTCGCGGTGTACACGCTGGTGCGCGGGCCGGGCGCCCACTGGTACCCGTACCAGTTCCTCGACCCGCGGGGGGTGGGGTACGTCCGCGTGGCGGCGAACCTGGCGGGGACGCTGGTCGTCCTGGCGGTGCTGTCGTTCGCGCTCGCCTGGGGGGCGCGGGTCGTGCGGCGTCGGCTCGACGCCAGGCGAGGGCACCCCCAGGCGCCCGTGCCGGCGCCGGCGGCCAGCTACTAGCCAGGACCTACAGCAGGAAGCGGTACGCCGGGTCCCCGGGCTCCAGCCGCTGTCCGGCCAGCGGGCTGGCGGCCAGCCGCTCCAGCAGCGGGCCCAGGTCTTGGGGGCGCGCGATCTCGATCCCCACCAGCGCGGGCCCGGTCTCCCGGTTGTTCGTCTTCACGTACTCGAACCGCGTGATGTCGTCGTCGGGGCCGAGCACCTCGTCGAGGAAACGCCGCAGCGCCCCGGGTTCCTGCGGGAACTCCACCAGGAAGTAGTGCTTGAGCCCCTCGTGCACCAGGGACCGCTCGACGATCTCCGCGTAGCGGCTGACGTCGTTGTTGCCGCCGGACACCACGCACACGGTGACGGCCCCGGGCTCGGGCCGCCACGCGCCGCCGAGCGCCGCGGTCGCCAGGGCCCCCGCCGGCTCCGCGATGATCCCGTCCGCCTGGTAGAGGTCGAGCAGCTCCGTGCAGACCCGCCCCTCCGGCACCGCCACCAGCGGCACGCCCGCGTCGCGGATGATCGGGAACGTCAGATCGCCGACCTGGCGCACCGCGGCGCCGTCGACGAAGCCGTCGAGCTGCGCGAGCCGGACCGGCCGGCCGGCGGCGACCGCGGCGGCCATCCCTGCGGCGCCCGCGGGCTCGACACCGACGACCCGCAGGTCGGGCGCCCGCTCGGCGGCCCATGCGAGACCGCCTGCCAGCAGCCCGCCGCCCCCGACGGGCAGGAGCACCGCGTCGGGCAGCGCGGGCAGCTGCTGCACCAGCTCGCGCAGCACGGTCCCCTGCCCGGCGATGGTCTCCACCGCGTCGAACGCCGGGACGAGCACCGCGCCGGTGCGCTCGGCCGCCAGCAGCGCGGCCGCCGCGGCGTCGTCGTAGGTGTCCCCGGTGACGACGACCGTCACGGCGGCACCGCCCAGCGTGGCGATGCGCTGCCGCTTCTGCCGGGGCGTCGTGCGCGGCAGGTAGATGGTTCCCTGCACGCCCAGCCGGGCGCAGGCGTACGCGACGCCCTGCGCGTGGTTGCCCGCGCTGGCGGTCACGACGCCGGCCGCGCGCCGGGCCGCCGGCAGCTGGACGATCGTGTTGTAGGCGCCGCGCAGCTTGTACGAGCGGACGGGCTGCAGGTCCTCCCGCTTGAGCCACACGTCGCCGTCCACCAGGCGGGACAGCCGCTCGCTGCGCAGCAGGGGCGTGACCGCCGCGACGCCCTCGAGGCGCTCGGCGGCGGCCTCCACCGCCGCGGCGTCGACGACCGCAGCCGGGGCGCGCGTCATGAGCCGGTGACGGCGGTGCGCACGTCCGTGTCGACCCACGGCGGCGGCCCCTCCGCCATGGTGTGCGCGTGACCGGCCATCACCTTGCGGCGCTGCCGGCTCGACAGCCGGTCGAGGTACAGCATCCCCGCCAGGTGGTCCGCCTCGTGCTGGAAGCAGCGCGCGAGCATCCCCGTCGCCTCGTGGCTGACCGGCTCGCCGGCCAGGTCCTGGCCCGTGACGCGCACGTGCGACGGGCGGGCGACCTCCGCGTACTGCGACGCAACCGACAGGCACCCCTCGTCGTCGGGGTCGAGGCGGCGCTCCCCGACCTCGGTGACGACCGGGTTGCAGACGAAGCCGCGGCGGCGCTCCCCCTCGGCGTCCGGACAGTCGAACACGAAGACCCGCAGCGGCACGCCGATCTGGTTCGCGGCGAGGCCGACACCCTCGGCCGCCTCCATGCTGACGATCATGTCGGCGGCGAGCGCGCGGAGGTCGTCGTCGAAGGCGGTGACGGCGGCGCAGGGGCGACTCAGCACCGCGTCCCCGACCTGCCGGATCGGGTGGGCGGTCCCCCGCGCCGTCAGCTCGTCCCACATGGGGTCGATCGTCTCACCGGCCCCGTTGTCGGCGCAGGCGTACCGGCACCGCCACCCACAGCACCGCGAAGAGCACCAGCACCACGCCCGCCGCGACCCCGCCCGCCCACCAGGCGATGACGACGCGGAACAACAGCAGCAGCACCCCGGCCATCGCGAGCGCCAGCAGGAACAGCCCGACCAGGGACATCCCATGCGCGTAGTGCACGAGAACCGCCCGCTCGTGCTGCCGGAACGTGAGCCGGTGCAGGCTGACCGGGGCGACCAGCGCCACCGTCGCCCCCGCCGCCAGGACGACGGTGACCAGGTACACCGCCCGCGCGCCGGGGCCGAGCGTGGTGAACCGCTGCTGGAACGGCAGGGTCAGCAGGAAGCCGGTGAGCAGCTGCACCCCCGTCTGCGCCACCCGCAGCTCCTGCAGCAACTCGGCCCAGTTCCGGTCGAGCCGCTCGATGTCGGTCTCGGCACGGCCCTGCTCGTCGGCCTTGCGGGTCTGCGCTGGAACGTCCTGGGCGGCCATGGGCGCCGGGGTTCCCGGGCGCAGGCCCGACCACACACCCGGTCGTGCACAGCCGTTTCCAGCCCACCCCACCGGGCAGGCGAACAGCGATCCGCCCGTGACGTTAGGAGCACTCATGAAGGCAGTCACCTGGCACGGCAAGCGCGATGTCCGCGTGGACGAGGTCCCGGACCCCACGATCCAGGAGCCCACGGACGCCATCGTGCGGATGACGACCACCAACCTCTGCGGGTCGGACCTGCACCTGTACGAGACGCTGGGCGCCTTCATGACCGCCGGCGACATCCTCGGGCACGAGCCGATGGGCATCGTCGAGGAGGTCGGCAGCGCGGCCGGCGACCTCAAGGTCGGCGACCGGGTCGTGATCCCCTTCCAGATCTCCTGCGGGCACTGCTGGATGTGCGACCAGCAGCTCTACACGCAGTGCGAGACGACCCAGGTCACCGAGAAGGGCTCCGGTGCGGCGCTGTTCGGTTTCTCCGAGCTGTACGGCTCCGTGCCCGGCGCGCAGGCCGAGTACCTGCGCGTGCCGCAGGCGCAGTTCACCCACATCAAGGTGCCCGACGGGCCGCCGGACGAGCGGTTCGCGCTGCTGTCCGACGTGCTGCCGACCGCCTGGCAGGCCGTGGAGTACGCGGCCATCCCGAAGGGCGGCACGGTCGTCGTGCTGGGCCTCGGGCCGATCGGCGACATGGCCGCCCGGATCGCGCAGCACCAGGGCGCCCGGGTCATCGCGGTGGACCTCGTCCCCGAGCGGCTCGCGCGCGCCTCGCAGCGGGGCATCGAGACGATCGACCTGCGGCAGCACGAGAAGGACCTCGGCGACGCGGTCCGCGACCTCACGGCGGGGCGGGGGCCGGACTCGGTGATCGACGCGGTGGGCATGGAGGCGCACGGCTCCCCGGTGACCAAGCTGGTGCAGCAGGCCGCGAGCCTGCTGCCCGACGTCCTCGCGAAGCCGCTGCAGCAGGTCGCCGGGGTCGACCGGCTGAGCGCGATCTACACCGCCATCGACCTGGTGCGCCGCGGCGGCACCGTCTCCCTGATCGGCGTGTACGGCGGCGCGGCGGACCCGTTGCCGATGCTGCGGATGTTCGACAAGCAGATCCAGCTGCGGATGGGGCAGGCGAACGTGAAGCGCTGGGTGCCCGAGATCCTTCCGTTGCTGATGGACGGCGACCCGCTCGGGGCGGAGACCTTCGCGACGCACGTGCTGCCGCTGTCCGAGGCGCCGCGGGCCTACGACATGTTCCAGAAGAAGGAGGACGGGGCCGTGAAGATCCTGTTCAGGCCCTGATCCACCCCGCGAAGGAGCCCCCGGCCACAGCGGCCGGGGGCTCCAACGTGTCGGCGGCTACAGCCCCGGGGTCACGCGGGACGGCAGCTGCTCGGCGCGGTCCCAGACCCGGTGCATCCGCAGCGCGGACAGCACCAGGCTGCTGAACGCGCCGTTGGCCGTGTCGGCCACGGCCACGCCCGACAGCTCCGGCGTGATGCCGGCGGCCGCCAGCGCCTGCGCGCCGTCGCCCCACGCGGCGATCGGCTTGAGGTGTCGCAGCGCCTCCTGCAGGAGGATCGTCAGCTTCTCGTCGCGCAGCTGCCCCGTGCCGTTCGCGAGCAGCACCGCGTCGAACTCCACCGAGCGGGTCGCCGGCAGGGCCCGCTCGACCAGCTCGGTGCTCGTGCCGGTCGCGACCTCGCCGGCGGTCGGGGCGATCACCCGCAGGATCACGCCCTCGGCGTTCAGCGCCTTGCGCAGCACCGCGACGCCCGCCAGGTCGGCGCCGGGCACGGCGACCACGCCGACGACACGGCCGGCCACCGGGCTCGGCACGTTCGTGATCATGCTCAGCGCAGGGGACGGGGTGACGTCCGTGGCCGGCGAGCCGCTCGGCGCGGGCAGCCCCAGGTTCGCCGCGACGCGCTCGCACAGGTCCGCGTCGATGTTCGCCAGGTGGCCCAGCATCCGCTCGCGGATCTCGACAACGCTGCACTTCGACAGCTCGAAGCTGTACGCCTCGACGATGTGCGCCTGCTCGGTCGGCGTCATGCTGCGCCAGAACAACGTGGCCTGCGTGAAGTGGTCGTCGAAGCTCACCGGCTTGGCCCGTTCCTTCACGCCCTCCACCGGCGTCGGGACGGTGACGTAGGCGCCGTCCTCCGCGGGGGCCGTCTTCGGGAGGCCCTCGTCCAGCGAGTTGGGCAGGTAGGGCGCGATGCCCTGGTGGATCGCCGTCTGGTGCATGCCGTCGCGGTGGTTGTCGTTCACCGGCGCGTGCGGCCGGTTGATGGGCAGCTGCGTGAAGTTCGGCCCGCCGAGCCGCGACAGCTGCGTGTCCAGGTAGGAGAAGTTGCGGGCCTGCAGCAGCGGGTCGTTGGTGAACTGGACGCCCGGCACGACGTGCTGGGTGCAGAACGCGACCTGTTCGACCTCCGCGAAGAAGTTGGTCGGGTTCTTGTCGAGGACGAGCTTGCCGATGCGCTGCACCGGGGCCAGTTCCTCGGGGACGATCTTCGTGGGGTCGAGCAGGTCGACGCCCTCGAAGCTCTCGTCCGGGGTGTCGGGGAAGACCTGGATGCCGAGCTCCCACTCCAGCGGCGACCCGGCGCCGATCCCGTCGTACAGGTCGCGACGGTGGAAGTCGGGGTCCATCCCCGCGAGGAGCTGCGCCTCCTCCCAGACCAGGCCGTGGACGCCCGCCGCGGGCTTCCAGTGGAACTTGACCAGCGCGGTGCCGCCCTCGGCGTCGACCAGCCGGAAGGTGTGGATGCCGAAGCCCTCCATGGTGCGGAACGAGCGCGGGATGGCCCGGTCCGACATGGCCCAGATGACCTGGTGCATGGACTCGGTGTGCAGCGAGACGAAGTCCCAGAAGTTGTCGTGGGCCGTCTGCGCCTGCGGGATCTCCCGGTCGGGGCGGGGCTTGGCCGCGTGGATGAGGTCCGGGAACTTGATCCCGTCCTGGATGAAGAAGATCGGCGTGTTGTTGCCGACCAGGTCCATCGTCCCCTCGGCCGTGTAGAACTTCGTCGCGAA
>JAOPWU010000060.1 GCA_025965515.1 Mycobacterium sp. | reverse complement strand
TGCACCCACCGCCGCGCCGCGCGGCCGGCGGCGCGCGGTCGCGCTCGTCGCCGCGCTGGCGCTGCTGGTTCTCTGCACCGGGCTGCCGGGTACGGGCACCGCCCGTGCCGCGGCGTCCCCGCAACCGCGGTCCCCCGGGGTCACCCGCACCCCGGCGCCCAGCCCGACGGGCACCCCCTCACCCGCCGCCACGGCGAACAACGGCGGCCGGGCCGGCGGCCCCGTCCTCGTCTCCGTCGACACCCTCACCCCGGCGGCCCCCGTCGTGGGCGACACCCTCGTGCTGCGCGGCACGTTGCGGCTGCCGGCCGGCGCCACGGCGACGGTCACCGCGCTGACCGTGCAGCTGCGGCTCGGCACCCCGGTCCCCAGCCGCTCCGCGCTGCACCGGTTGCAGCAGCAGCCGCTGACCAACGGCGCCGGGTTCGGGGCCCGGGTCCCCGTCCCGGGCAGCCTCGCCGCGGGCGGGACCCTGCCGTTCGTGCTGTCGGCGCCGCTCACGGGGGCGACGCAGCCCGCCGCGGCGAACGTGATCTATCCGCTCGTGGTGGTGGCGACCGGCCGGGTCGCCGGCGGCCACGACGGGCGCGACGGCACCCGCGACGCGGGCAGCCAGCAGACCTTCCTGCCGTGGTTCCCCGTCCCGGGGGTGCAGGCCACCCGCATCGCCGTGGTCTGGCCCGTCACCGCGCCCGCCCCCGCGCCGGTGCCGAGCGGCGCCTCGGGCAGGGCTGCGACGGGCGGCGCCGCCGCGGAGCCCGACCCCGACACCACCGTGAGCGCCGCCAGCGCGTCGGCCATGGCGGCGGGAGGCCGCTGGTCCGACATCGTCGGCCCCCTGGTCGCCGCCCGCGGCGCCGGCAACCCCACCGGGGTCCCGGTGACGGCCGTGACCTCCCCGGAGCTGCTCGGCCAGCTGTCGTTGGCTGCGGCGCAGCACACCGAGACGGCGGCGGACGGCACGGTCACCACCCGGCCGGCCGACCCCGCCGCGGCGCACCTGCTCGCCGTGCTGCGGTCGGTGGCGACGGTGAACCCACCCGTCACGCAGTCCTATGCCGACGTGGATCTGAGCGGGCTGGCCCAGGCGCGCCTCGGTGACGACCTCACCACCGCCACCACCCTCGGCCGCACCATCACGGGCACGGCGCTCGGGCAGCCGGCCGACACGGCCCTGGCCTGGCCCCCGCAGGGTCAGGTCACGCCCGGCGGCCTCGCGGGCCTGGCGGCCGACGGCACTGCCGGGGTGCTGCTCGCCGAGAGCGCGGTGACCGGTCGCGACGCGCGCTCCACCCTCACGCCGTCGGCCACCGTGCGGCTGTCCGCCGACGGCCGGCCGGTGACCGGTCTGGTGGCGGACCCGGACCTCTCCACCGTGCTCGCCTCCGGCGGCCGGGACGGTTCCGGCCCGAGACTCGCGGCGCAGACCTTCCTGACCGAGCTCGCCATGGTCACCGCCGAGGCGCCGAACCTGCGGGTGCCCCGCACGCTGGTGGCCGTCCCACCCGGGACCTGGGATCCGGACCCGGCCTGGGCGGGGGAGCTGCTGGCCGTGCTGGGGCAGGTGCCGTGGGCCGCGCCGGTCTCGCTGCATGCCGCCCTCGACGCCGCCGACACGGCCGGCAGCCCGGCCACGCTCGCCGCGCGGGACGGGTCGCCGACGGACCTGCCCCCCACGCTCGCCGCCGTGCGGCGGCTGCACGATGCCCTCCGGGACTTCGCCGTGGTCCTTCCGCCGACGGAGACCGTGACGGCGCCGGCCCGGCGCGCGCGACTGCGCGCGGAGTCGGCGGACTGGCGCGCCGCGCAGGACGGCGGCGCCGCGGAGGCTGCGGCTCTGGCGGCCGCCCAGCGGGCCCTCGCCGCGCTGACCAGTGGGGTGCGGATCGCCGCGAGCACGTCCATCCTGCTGACCTCCCGTACCGGCCGGTTCGCCGTGACCGTGGTCAACGACCTGCCCGAAACGGTGACGGTCGTGCCGCGCGTGCGGTCGCTCGCGGGGAGCCGGCTGCTCGCGACCCTGGAACTGAGCGGTCCGATCGTGCTGCCCAGGGGTACGCGGATCCAGGTGACCGTCCGGACGACCCAGCCCACGCAGGGCACCTTCCCCGTGGAGCTGTCCCTCCAGACGCCGAGCGGCGGGAGCGTGGGCACGCCCGTGCGCATCGAGGTGCACTCCAGCGCCTACGGGGTGATCGGGCTCGGGATCACGTACGTGGCGAGCGGCCTGCTCGTCGCCGCGCTGCTCGTGCGGGGGGTGCGGGCCGCGCTCCGCCGTCGCCGCGCCGCGGAGGCGTCGTGACCCCCGCCTCCCGCCGGCTGCCCGCGGTGAGCCTGAGTCGTGCCGGCGGTGTCATGGCGCTGGGGACCGTGGCCAGCCGGGCGACCGGCTTCCTGCGGACCATCGCCCTCGTCGCCGCATTGGGTTCCGCGACGAAACTGTCCGACGCCTACCTGGTGGCGAACACGACGCCGAACATCCTGTACGACCTGCTGCTGGGCGGCGTGCTCTCCAGCGCCATCGTGCCGGTCCTGGTGCGCGCCCAGGTCGAGGACGACGACGCGGGCGAGCGGCTGGCCCGGACGCTGCTCACGGTCGTCACCCCCGTGCTCGCGCTCGTCAGCCTGATCGGCGTCGTGGCCGCCCCGATCATCGTCGACGTCTACCCCGCGCAGGACCGCCAGCTCGCCATCACCTTCGTGCGGTACTTCATGCCGCAGGTCCTGTTCTACGGGCTGGCGGCCGCGGTCGGCGCGATCCTCAACGTGCGGGGCCGGTTCGGCGCCCCGATGCTCACGCCGGTCCTGAACAACCTCGTCACCATCGCGGCCTTCGGTGCCTTCGCGATCCTGCGGCACGGGCACCCCGGCCCGCTCACCACCGTCCAGACGGCGGTCCTCGCGGGCGGCACCACGCTGGCGGTCGCGCTGCAGGCGCTCGCGCTGCTGCCGGCCCTGCGCGCGTGCGGTGTCCGGCTGCGACCGGCCTGGGCCGTCGGCCACCCCGGGTTGCGGGCCGCGTTGCACGCCAGCGGCTGGGTCTTCGCCTACGCGGCCGTCAACCAGCTCGGCTACCTGGTGATCGTGCGGCTGGCGTACCCGGTTGCGGGGAGCTACTCGACCTACTCCATCGCGTATCAGCTCTTCCAGCTGCCCTACGCCGTGGTGTCGGTCTCGATCCTGACCGCACTCATGCCGCGGCTCTCCGCGGCGGCCGCGACGGGCCGCCCCCGAGACGTCATCGCCGACCTGTCGCTGGGGCTGCGCAGCACGGCCCTCGTGCTGATCCCCGCCACCGTCCTGCTCGCGGTGCTCGCGGGCCCCGTCGCGGTCCTCGCGTTCGCGCACGGCGCCGGGTCGGTCGCGAGCGCCGAGCGCCTGGGCTCCACGTTCGCGGTGCTGCTGCTGGGCCTGGTCCCGTTCAGCGGCTACCAGCTGGTGGTGCGGACGCTGTACGCCCGTTCGGAGGCCCGGACCGCGGCCGCGCTCAACGTGGCGGTCAACGTGGTCAACGTCGGGGTCGCCGCGCTGCTGGTGGCCCTCCTGCCGGGATCGGCGCGGGCGATCGGCCTGGCGCTCGCCCTCACCATCTCCTACGCCACCGGCATGGCGGTGGGGCTGGTGCTGCTGCGCCGCCGCTACGCGAGCCTCGACGGCCCGCGGGTACTCCGGCTGCACGTCCGGGTCCTCGTCGCGTCGCTGCTGGCCGCCGTGCCCGTCCTGCTGCTGCGCGGGGTCATCCGCTCGGTGGCCGGACACGGCTTCGTCGCCAGCTTCCTGGTCGTCGTGGTCGGCGGCGGCATCGGTGCCGTTTGCTACCTGCGGCTGGTCCGCACGTTCCGGGTGCGTGAGGTGGCCGTCGTCGAACGGCTCGCCGGGCGGCTGCTCAGCCGGGTGCGGGCCTTGCGGGGACACCCCCCGGCGCCGCCGGCGCCCCGGCCGCGGAGGAATCCGGACAGACCACCGACCGACGGCGCGCGCAGAACGTAGGCTGGACGGATGGCGGAGACCACCCAGGGGACACGCGGCGCAGCCGCGGGCGGCCCCCGGCGCCTGGTGGGCCAGCTCGTCGGCGGCCGCTACAGGCTCGAGGAGCTCCGTTCGGCCGGCGGGTCCCGCTCGCAGGTGTGGCGCGCCCACGACACCGTCCTCGCCCGCACGGTCGCGGTCCGGGCCGTCCCGGCGGACACGCCGGACGACATCGAGCGGGCCCAGCGGTTCCTCGACGCGGCCGCCACGGCGGGGCGCCTCACCACGCCGCTGGCCACCCGCACCGACGACGCCGACGTCGAGGAGGTCGGCGGCCTGCGCATCGCCTACGTCGTCGAATCGTGGGCGGAGGGGCGGAGCCTCGCGGCCGAGCTGGCGGACGGGCCGATCGACCCGGACCGGGCCCTGGACCTCGTGCGGCAGGTCGCCGAGGTCCTCGCGATCGCGGAGGAGTCCGGTGTCCACCACGGCCGGTTGCGCCCCGACGACGTGGTCGTCCAGGGCGACGGATCGGTCGTCGTCACGGGCTTCGCCGTGCAGGCGGCCCTCGAGCCGGGCGGAGCGATCCTCGACGCCGGTGCGGACACCCGCGCCGCGGCCGCGATCCTCTACGCGGCGGTCACCGGGCACTGGCCCGGCACGGGGGACGTGGGCCTGCCGCCGGCACCGGTGGACCACGGGCAGCTCGTGGCGCCCCGGCGGCTGCGCGGCGGCCTGCCGCGGGCCTTCGACGTCCTGGCGCTACGGGCGCTCGAGCCGTCCCGGCTGCCGCGGCTGACGCCGCTCGAGCGGCCCGGCGACCTGCGGGACGCCGTGGTGGACGCGCAGCTCGGGCTCGCCGAGCTCCCGGCCGTCGCCCCCCGGCCCCGCCGGGAGCGCCGCCGCTGGAGCCCGCCCACGCTCTCACCGCGGCAGCAGGCGGCGCGGGTGGTACTGCTGCTGGGCATCCCCGCGGTCATCGTCGTGATGATCGCCGTGCGGGGGTACTCGTTCGGGCGCACGCTCGTCCACCTGCCGCAGCCGACGCAGGCCGCCCGCGGCCTCGTGCCCATCGGCCCGGCCAGCGCCCCCCCGGGGACGACCAGCACGGCCGCGAGCATCCCCGTGACCTCGGTGAAGGACTTCGACCCCGAGGGCGACGGCCACGAGGGCACCAGCACGGTCCCACTGGCGGTCGACCAGGACTCCTCGACCGGGTGGGTCACGGACATCTACCAGGGCAGCCCGAAGCTGGGCGGCCTCAAGCCGGGCGTGGGGCTGCTGTTCGACCTGGGCTCCGCCACCACCGTCGGCTCGGTGGACCTGATCCTCCCGCCGGGCGCGCAGACCATCGAGTTGCGGGCGGGCCAGAACCCGGGGCCGACGGAGAACACGTTCGACGTCGTGGCCACGGCAGCCGGGGCGTCGGGCCAGGTCACGTTGAAGCCGGCGGTGAGCGTCAGCGCCCGCTACTGGCTGGTCTGGCTCACCGGCCTCGCGCCGGCGCCGAGCGGCGGCTACCAGGGTGGCGTCAACGAGGTGACGTTCCACCACTGACGGCGCCGGCGGCCGGGCGGCGCTGCGCCAACGCCGGTAGCAACGCCATGACGCTCCCCAGCAGCACCGGCGGCAGCCAGGTGCCGGGTCCGTCGTACTGCTCGTGCCCCAGCAGGAACGCCAGCAGCGCCGACACCCCCCCGTAGACCGCCGCGACCCCGAGGACCGGCCGGGAGCGGCCCGCGACGGCGGCCACCGCCTCGCCGATCGCGTACCCGACGATGGCCGGCAGGGCGAGGCCGTAGAACGACGACTTCACGTAGTTGTAGCCGAGCACGCCCCCCACGACGGCCAGCGCCTGCCCGACCAGGGCGGCGCGGACCAGCCGCTCCGGCAGGGGGAGGGCCGCGATGCGGGAGCGCCGCCGCGCCCGGGCGGACCGCTCCGGCGTGGGAGGCACGCCCCGGCAGACGGCGCAGCCGCCGCCCGGCAGGCCGTCGACCGCGCAGCGCCACCGGCCGCACACCTCGCACGCCTCGGCTGCGGGCCGGGACGGGTGCGCGACGCAGCGGACGGCGTCGGGTGCGGTGGTGACCACCCCGCCATCGTGACACCGAGGCCGGACAGGGACCCGGGACCGCCCGCATTCCCAGGCGTGGCCGGGCCGGAATGCCGGATAGCACCGAGAGGTTTCGTCTGCGGAGCGATGCCGTCCGGACCATGTGGGACCGTGGTGGGCAGCGCACCGCGCACGTTCGCCCGCACCAGGTACCCGGGAAGGTCACCGCCATGAGCCTCGCCGACGCCACCATCGCCACCTCCGGTGAGGTGCTCGACGTCATCGTGATCGGGTCCGGCCCCGCCGGCTACACCGCGGCGATCTACCTGGCGCGCGCCAACCTCGCCCCGGTCGTCTTCGAGGGGCTCGAGCAGGGCGGCGCCCTCATGACCACCACGGAGGTCGAGAACTTCCCCGGCTTCCGCGACGGGATCATGGGCCCCGACCTCATGGACAACATGCGCGCCCAGGCCGAGCGCTTCGGCGCCGACCTGCGGCCCGACACCGTCACCCGCGTCGACCTCACCGGCGACGTGAAACGGGTCTGGGTCGAGGAGGACGAGTTCCGCGCCCGTGCCGTGGTGATCGCCACCGGCTCGCAGTGGCGCAAGCTCGGCCTCGTCAACGAGTCGCGACTGCTGGGCAAGGGCGTCTCGTCCTGCGCCACCTGCGACGGCTTCTTCTTCCGCGGGAAGGACATCGCCGTGGTGGGCGGCGGTGACTCCGCGATGGAGGAGGCGACCTTCCTGACTAAGTTCGCCGCGTCGGTGACGATGATCCACCGCCGGGACGCGTTCCGCGCCAGCAAGATCATGCAGGAGCGTGCGCTGACCAACGACAAGATCAAGGTCGCCTGGAACACCGTCCCGGTCGACGTGCTCGGCGAGGAGTCGGTCACGGGCCTGCAGCTGAAGGACACCGTCACCGGGGAGACGCGGGAGATGCCCGTCGACGGGCTGTTCCTCGCCATCGGCCACGACCCGCGCAGCGACCTCTTCCGTGGCCAGGTGAACATGGACGACGAGGGCTACATCCTCGTCGAGGACCGCAGCACGCGGACCAACCTGCCGGGCGTCTTCGCCTGTGGCGACGTCGTCGACCACACCTACCGGCAGGCCATCACCGCGGCCGGCTCCGGCTGCGCCGCCGCGCTGGACGCGGAACGGTGGCTGGCCTCCCTCGAGGCCTCCGAGCTCGTGGCCGCCGGCAGCTGAGCCACGCGGGCATACCCACCCCGCCGCGGCGTTGTAGTACACGCACAGATCATCGGTCCGCGGCTCCGCGGGTCGTCGAACCTCGACCCGCGGGGACCCGCGGGCCCGTCGAAGGAGAACCCGGACATGGGTGCCACCAGTCCCGTCACCGACCAGAACTTCGTCAGCGAGGTCCTGCAGAGCGACAAGCCCGTCCTCGTGGACTTCTGGGCCGAGTGGTGCGGGCCGTGCAAGATGGTCGCCCCCGTGCTCGAGGAGATCGCCGGTGAGCACGGCGAGAAGCTCCGTGTCGTGAAGCTGAACGTCGACGAGAACCCGGAGACGGCTGCCGCCTACCAGGTCATGTCGATCCCGACGATGGCCGTGTTCGTCAACGGCCAGATCGCCAAGAGCATCGTCGGCGCCAAGCCGAAGTCCGCGCTGCTCCGGGAGCTGGACACCTACCTGGCCTGATGCCAGCAGCGGTAACTCGCAGAAGGCCGGGTGGGCAACCAGCCGGCCTTCTGCGTGTCCCGGGCCGGTGAGCCCTGGTCGACCGTCAGAGCTTGCCGAGCGCCGGTTCCACCTCGCGGCGCGCGGCGAGCGGTGCGGGGGTCATCGAGCCCAGCAGCCGCTCCAACGCCACCTCGACGTCCTCCCGCCAGGTGGCCGCGCTGCGCAGCTCCAGCCGAAGCCGGGGGAACCGCGCGTGCGGCCGCACCGTCTTGAACCCGACGGCGCGCAGGTGGTCGGCCGGCATGATGCAGCCGCCGCCCATGCCCTGGTTGTCGCCGAACGCCTCGATGGCCCGCACGCCGCGCCGCACGAGGTCCTTCGCCAGCGCTTGCAGCAACATCCGGCCGAGCCCCTGCCCCTGGAACTCCTCGACCACGTGCGACGTCATGAGCAGCACCGCGTCGGCGCCGACCGGGCTGGTGGGGAAGGCGAGGCTGCCGGGGACGTAGGACGGCGGGGCGAACGTCATGTAGCCGGCGGGCACGTCGTCGACGTACACGAGCTTGCCGCAGGACCCCCAGTCCAGCAGCGTGGCGGAGACCCAGGCCTCCTTGTCGAGCACCGTGTCCCCGGCCGCGGTCGCGCGCTGCCGCGCCACCGGGTCGAGCTCCCAGAACACGCAGCGGCGGCACTGCACCGGCAGGTCGTCGAGGTTGTCCAGCGTCAGGGTGACCACGCGCCGCGCCACTGTGCGCTCCTGTCGGACGAGGTGCCGGGGCGGCACCGGACGGACGCAGGGTAGCCCTCAGCCGCCCGAAGGGACGTCCGGGACTCCGAGGCTTCCCAGGATCCGCTCCAGATCCTCGACGCCGGCGAACTCGATGGTGACCGTGCCCTTGGAGCGCCCCAGGTCCACGCGCACGCGGGTGTCGAGCGTCTCCGACAGGTGCGAGGCCACCTGGTCCAGGCGCGGATTCCGCGTCTTGGGAGCCGTCGGGCGCGGGGCGCTGCCGCCGGCCGGCGCCCGCCAGGTGGCGACGAGCTCCTCGGTGGACCGGACGGAGAGCCCCTCGGCGACGATGCGCGTCGCCAGCTCCTCCTGCGCCGCGGCATCGGGCAGCGCGAGCAGCGCGCGGGCGTGCCCGGCGGACAGCACCCCGGCGGCCACCCGCTGCTGCACCCGCGGCGGTAGCTGCAACAGGCGGATCGTGTTGCTGATCTGGGGGCGGCTGCGGCCGATCCGGGTGGCGAGCTCCTCGTGCGTCGCGCCGAACTCCTCGAGCAGCTGCGCGTACGCGGCCGCCTCCTCCAGCGGGTTCAGCTGCTGGCGGTGCAGATTCTCCAGCAGCGCGTCCCGCAACAGGGCGTCGTCCGCGGTCTCCCGCACGATGGCGGGCATGGCCTCGAGACCGGCCAGCCGCGCCGCACGCCAGCGGCGCTCGCCCATGACGAGCTCGTAGCGGCCGGCCCCGACCTCCCGGACGACCACGGGCTGGAGCACGCCGACCTCGCGGAGGCTGACGACGAGCTCCTCGAGCGCGCCCTCGTCGAACACCTGCCGCGGCTGCCGGGGGTTGGGGACGATCGCGTCGAGCGGCAGCTCGAGCAGTCGGGCGCCCGGGACGCCGTCCAGCTCCGCGGCGAGGGACGCCTCGCGGGCGGGGGAGGCCGGGCGGGACTCGTACGGCCGTGGCGGAGCGACCGGGCCGGTCGGGATCAGGGCACCCAGGCCACGGCCGAGGCCACCACGCCGGGGGGTCGTCACGCGAGGGCTCCGGCGCTGCCGCCCGTGGGCGCCCCGGGGCCGCCCCCGATGAGGTCTCCGGCCGGCCGCGGCTCGACGGCACGGGTCGCGAACTCCTGCGCCGCAGCGCGGTAGGCCTCCGCCCCGCGCGACGTGGGGTCGTAGCCGAGGACGCTCTGCCCGAAGCTGGGCGCCTCGCTCACGCGGACGTTGCGGGGGATGACCGCCTCGAGAACGAGGGACGAGAAGTGGGCGCGGACCTCGTCGGCCACCTGCTCCGAGAGGCGGGTCCGTGCGTCGTACATGGTCAGCAGGATCGTGCTGACCCGCAGCTCCGGGTTCAGGTGCGCCGCGACCAGGTCCACGTTGCTCAGCAGCTGCCCCAGGCCCTCCAGCGCGTAGTACTCGCACTGGATCGGGATGAGCACCTCCGCGGCGGCCGCGAGGGCGTTCACCGTGAGCAGGCCGAGCGACGGCGGGCAGTCGATGAGGACGTAGTCGACCTCGCGGCGGTAGGACTCGATGGCCCGGCGCAGCCGGGTCTCGCGGCTGACCAGGGAGACGAGCTCGACCTCGGCGCCCGCCAGGTCGATGGTCGAGGGCGCGCAGTACAGGTTCGGGCTCTCGGGGCAGGGGACCGCCACGTCCTCCAGGCGGTGCGCGCCGATGAGGACGTCGTAGATGGAGTCCGTGCCGGGGCCGTGCTCGACCCCGAGGCCGGTCGAGGCGTTGCCCTGGGGGTCCAGGTCGATGCAGAGCACCGAGGCACCGCCCTGCGCGAGCGCCACGCCCAGATTGACCATGGTCGTCGTCTTGCCGACGCCGCCCTTCTGGTTGGCGACCGCCAGGACCCGACGCTTCGTGGGGCGGGGCAGGGGCGCGGTTTCACGTGAAACCAGCGTCGCCGTTGTCATCGCGCTCCTTCCTCCGGTATGCCGCGGTGTCGTTTCACGTGAAACATCGTGGGCCTCCCGACCGGTTCAGCCCCGCCGTCGGAACTCCAGGATGACGGTATCCGGCTCGCCCGGCGCTCCGGCACGGGTGTGCACAGGTCGCTCCGGAAGAACGCCGAGCCGGTCCAGGGTGGCCTTGTGGGTGACCAGCTCCTCGGCCACGGCGGCACCCCGCAGCGTCAGCACGCGCCCACCCGGGCGCAGCAGGGGCAGGCACCACGCGGCCAGCCGGTCCAGCGGAGCGACGGCCCGGGCGGTCACGATATCGGCACGCACCCAGCCGGCCGCCTGCTCGGCGCGGCCCCGCAGGACCTCGACGGCGTCCAGGCGCAGGGCCTGCACCACCTCGGCGAGGAACACGACCCGGCGCTGGAGCGGCTCCAGCAGGCTCACGGTGACATCGGGACGGGCGAGGGCGAGGACCAGCCCGGGCAGCCCCGCGCCGCTCCCCACGTCGACGACCGCCGCGCCGGGCTCCACGAGGGGCGCCAGGCCGGCGCAGTTGAGCAGGTGTCGCTCCCAGACGCGCTCACCCTCCCGAGGACCGAGCAGCCCGCGGCTGACGCCGTCGGCGGCCAGGTAGCCGGCGTACCGCTCCGCGAGCGGCAGCCGGTCCCCGAACGCCGCTCCCGCCTGCTCCCGCAGCGCGGGGGGCACCGGCAGCGGCGAACCTGTCAGGGCCGAGGGGTCGACCAGCGACCGCCACTGCTGGTCGGGCTGCGGGCCGGTGTTGGGAGGTGCAGCCACCCCACGACCGGGGTGGCGCCGGGCGCCCCCCACCGGGCCCCGTCCCGCGGGCGCCGCAGCGCGCCGCGGACCCCGATCAGGCCGGGAGGACGACGACACGCCGCTCCGGCTCCTCGCCGTCGGACTCGCTGCGGACGCCCTCGACCGACGCGACCGCGTCGTGGACGACCTTGCGCTCGAACGGGCTCATCGGGGCCAGCCGCTCGGGCTCTCCGCTCTCCAGCACGCGCTGGGCGGCGGCCAGCCCGACCTCCCGCAGGTCCGCGCGCCGCTGCGCCCGGTGCCCGGCGATGTCGAGCATCAGGCGGCTGCGCTGCCCCGTCTTCTGCCACACGGCCAGCCGGGTGAGCTCCTGCAGCGCCTCGAGCGTCTCGCCACTCGGGCCCACGAGCCGCTGCAGCTGCTCGCCGTTGACGATCGCCACGACGGCCCGGTCGTTCTCGACGTCCGCGTCGATGTCGCCGTCCATGTCCACGATGTCGAGCAGCTTCTCGAGGTAGTCCGCGGCGTGGTCACCCTCCTGCTCGAGAAGGCTGAGGCGCTCGGTGGACGACGTCGTCTCCGTCATGGGCGTGCTCCTTCATCCACGGTGGCGCCGGACGCGTCACCGGACAGCTGCGGTCGCCGACCGGGCACGCTGGCCACGGTCGGCAGGGGTCGTGGGGTCAGCGACGGCCACCCGGCCGCTGACCCTTGCCGCGGCGTTTCGCCGGGCGGGGACCCTGGCCGGGCCGACGGGCGGGGGCGGGGCCGCCGGGCTTACCGCCACCCGTGGCGGGGTTGGCCGCCGCGGCCGCCGGTTCGGCGGGCTCCGCCACGGGCGCGGCGTCACCCCTGCCGCGGGACTGGGCCGCCGAGCGCACCGTGCGCCCCTTGTCGCCCCGCCCGGACGCGTCCTGCGGCGTCGCCTTGCCCTGCTTGGTGTCCGCCTGCTCCGCGACGGCCATGAGCCGGCCCATGAGCCCCTTGGGCTTGGCCGGCGGGGCCGAGCCCCCGGCACCCGCGGACCTGCTCCCGGCCCCCGGCAGAACCGCGGCCGCTTCGATCGGTGGCATCCGCCGCAGGATGAAGAACTGCTGCCCCAGCGACCAGGCGTTCGTGGTGACCCAGTAGAGCAGCACACCGATCGGGAACTGCGTGCCGGTGAAGAGCAGGAACAGCGGGATGATGTAGAGCATCACCTTCTGCACGGTCGCCTGCTGCGGGTCCGTGGGGGCGTTGCGCCCCATGACCTGCTTCTGCGTGAGGAACGTGCTGGCCGCCATGAGGGCGATCAGGACGACGGCCGTGACCTTCACCGAGGTGGCCGACGCGTGCAGGAAGCCCAGCTCGCCCGTGGTGCTCTTGAACATCGCGGCCAGCGGCACGCCGAAGACCTTGGCGCTCGCGACCTGCTGCACGGTGTCCGCCGACAGCCCGATGGTGTGCGAGGCGTCCTTGTAGTGGTACCCACCGCCGGTCGCGTTCTTGATCGGAGCGAAGTTGCGCAGCACGTGGAACAGCGCGATGAACAGCGGGATCTGCGCCACGAGGGGCAGGCAGCCGAGCAGCGGGTTGCCGTGCTCCGCCTGCAGCGCCATGAGCTGGCGGTTCTGCTCCGCCTTGTCGTTCTTGTACTTCTCGCGGATCTCCTTGTAGAGCGGCTGCAGCATCTGCATCTTCCGCTGCGACTTCACCTGCTTCACGAAGAGCGGGAAGAGGACCAGCCGGAAGGCCACCGTCAGCACGATGATCGACAGCCACCACGCGAACCCGGAGTCGCCGAACACGGTGGCCAGCCCGGAGTGGATCGCCACGATCGCCTTGGCGACCAGTTGGTACAGGAAGTTCAGCACCGCGCGACTCCAGACGTGCCGGTCGTTGAGGACAGGAGCGGCCCGGGGTGCGGGCCGTGGGTTACAGGGGAGACGCCGTCGGGGGCGGCCCGGCGCCGCCGGAACGCCCGCCGGGCGTCACCGGCCGGGGGCACGGGGTCGTAGCCGGGCGTGCCGAAGGGCTGGCAGCGCAGCAGCCGCCAGAGGGTGAGCACAAGGCCGCGCGCCGCGCCGTGGGTCCGGAGCGCCTCGACCGCGTACTCGCTGCAGCTGGGCGCGAACCGGCACCGCGGCCCGAGCAGAGGGCTGAGGGTGCGGCGGTAGCCGATGACCAGGAGGGCGAGGGCCCGTGCGGCCGGACCCGGCCGCTGCGCGGAAGCGCCGGCAGGGGAGCTCATGCGGGGCCCCGATCGTCGGCGAGGGCGCCGGCCCGGCGGGCCGCGAGGGTGAGCGCGCCACGCAGGTCGGCGCGCCGCTGGTCCGCAGCGACGTCCGCGGCGGCGGGTCGGACCCGAACGACGACGGCCGTCCCGTCCGGCAGCTCCGCGAGCAGCGGGCGGACCGCGTGGCGCAGCTGACGCTCCACGCGGTTACGCACGACGGCAGGGCCGACGGTCTTGGGGACGACGAAGCCGGCGCGCGCCGGACCCGTCCCCGTCGCAAGGACGGCGACGGACAGGGTCGAGCGGCCGGCGCGGGCTCCGCGGCGAGCCACCAGACGGTGCTCGGCGGCCGTCCGCACGCGCTGCGGGCGCGGCAGCATGGCCAGGCACCTCCGGGCGGGCCGACGGGTCAGACGGAGCCTGCCCTCAGGCGCTGAGTTCGGCGCGGCCCTTACGGCGACGCGACGCGAGGATGGCGCGGCCGGCGCGGGTGCGCATGCGCAGCCGGAAGCCGTGCACCTTGGCGCGACGGCGGTTGTTCGGCTGGTAGGTGCGCTTGCTCACGGGTCTCTCCGAAGTTGTCGGCTCCAGACCGAGCAGCGGCCGGTGCGACGGGCAGGTGGGGCGTGGTGCGCGGACCGCCGCATAGGCACGGCGAGCCGCCGGGCGGGAAACCCGGACCACCTACGGTACACGTCGGTGCCGGCCACCCGCCCCGCGCACCGGGCGCCTACCGTACGAAGGGCCGTCGGCCAACGCGCCACGCCGACGGGAAGAGGAACCTGTCGGGCCGAACACGGACGGAAGGGTCGACGGGGGGTGGGCAGGCTGTTAGCGTCGCGCCTCGCCCGGCAAGGCCGGGAGGGGACTGTGACCATGCCACCGGTCTCCTGCACAAGCTGTGGACAACGATGTGGACGGCCCGCTGCGCGTCGACGTGAGGAGTGCAGTGGACGCGTTCGGTGATCACCACCCTGACGACACGGGTGCCGCGGAAGGTCCGGCGCAGCCGGTGAGCGGCCCCGCCCAGGCGTGGGAGTCCGCCCCCGGGAGCCCAGCAGCTACTGTCCCCAGCTCTGTCCACAAGCTTGGGACGATGGGGCAATTCGGTCACCAGTCGGTTACACAGAGTGACAACGCTCCTGTCCAGCCGGATCTCGCCCGGCTCTGGCAACAGCTCCTCGACGACCTCGGTCCCGAGCAGGTCTCCCGCCGCCACACGGCGATGCTGGCGCTCGTCGCCCCGCTGGGCGTGGTCTCCGATGTCGTCCTGCTCGCCGTCCCCAACGACTGGACGCGCGAGATCGTGGAGACGCAGCTGCGCGCCTCGCTCGTCGGCGGCCTGTCCGCCGCGCTCGGCCGCGGCATCTCCATCGCCGTCCAGGTCGACCCCACCCTCTCGGAGCGGCTCGCCGCTGCCCCGACCCGCGCGGCCAGCGCCGTGGCGAACCCACCGGCCGGCGGCTGGGACGAGGCAGCCGATGCCGCCGAGGCGGACTCCGACATCGACGACGACGACGGCTACACCCCCGTGTTCCCCGGCCCGCGCTCGACGCGGTCCGGCAGCAGCCGGGGCGAGCCCGACGGCCGCGAGAAGCTGAACCAGCGGTACGTCTTCGAGAGCTTCGTCATCGGTTCCTCGAACCGGTTCGCCCACGCCGCGGCGGTCGCCGTCTGCGAGGCCCCGGCGCGCGCCTACAACCCGTTGTTCATCTACGGCGACTCCGGGCTGGGCAAGACGCACCTGCTGCACGCGATCGGCCACTACACGCCGCACCTGTTCCCGGGCGTGCGGATCCGGTACGTGAGCTCGGAGGAGTTCACCAACGACTTCATCAACTCGGTGCGCGACGGCCGGCAGCAGGCGCTGCAGCGGCGCTACCGCGACATCGACGTCCTGCTCCTCGACGACATCCAGTTCCTCGAGGGCAAGGAGGGGACGCAGGAGGAGTTCTTCCACACCTTCAACGCCCTCCACATCGCCAGCAAGCAGATCGTCATCACCTCCGACCGGCCGCCGAAGAAGCTGGCCACCCTGGAGGAGCGGCTCCGGACCCGCCTCGAGTGGGGCCTCATCGCCGACGTCAGCCCGCCGGAGCTCGAGACCCGGATCGCCATCCTGCGCAAGCGGGCCGCGACCGATGCCCTGGCCGTGCCGCCCGAGGTGTTGGAGTACATCGCCACCCGGATCACCCGCAACATCCGCGAACTCGAGGGCGCGCTGATCCGGGTCACGGCGTTCGCGCAGCTCAACCGCGCGCCGGTCGACCTGTCCCTCGCCGAGGCGGTCCTCAAGGACCTCATGCCGGCGGGCGGCCCGACCCAGGTCACGGCCGCGACGATCATGACGCTGACGGCCAGCTACTTCGACGTCACCATGGACGATCTCTGCGGCCCCAGCCGCAACCGGCAGCTCACCACGGCCCGCCAGATCGCCATGTACCTCTGCCGGGAGCTGACCGACCTCTCACTGCCGATCATCGGCAAGAACTTCGGCGGCCGCGACCACACCACCGTCATGCACGCCGAGCGGAAGATCCGCGCGCTCATGGCGGAGAAGCACATGGTGTTCAACCAGGTCACCGAGATCACCAACCGGATCAAGAGCCAGCACTAGCTGTCCCCGGGGCGCGGCGCCCACCGGCCGGCCCGCATCCCTGTTCCCGACGGCGCCGCTGCGCGCCCGGGGCCCGCGTCCCGGTAGGGACGCCTGCCCGCCGCTGGCGCGCCCACCTACCGCCCAGGCCCACCGGTCCCACCTGCGCGCGGCGAGCCCCCAGCGAGGGGGGCGGGAACAGGGATCCCGGCCGCCGCAGCCCTGTTCCGCCCGCGCCCGCTGCGCCCCGATTCCTTGCCACGAGGTGGGATCCCCCTGCCCGCGGGGCTACGTCGCTCCTGGGACGGCCTGGGGACAGGGGTGTGCGCCGATCCCACCGACGTCCACACCCCTGGGGAACGAAGCGGCCTGTCCCCAGCCTCCCGTGCCGAGCACACACCCCGTCCCCCTGCCCTCCACAGCGGGGTTCGGCCGGACACGCCGCGGGCACCTGCGGCGATGCCCGCCCCCCACATGTCCACAGCCCCCTACTACTACGACGTCCCTCTCTTCCTTACAGACATCCAAAGCGGTCGACGCCGAACCCTGGGGACAGCGCGGCGACCGGTCCCCCGGCGGGCCGGGGCCGCAGCCGGATCCCCGGTCCCTTGCACCCGCCGCACCCGCTGGCCGTAGGCTCTGGGACCAGTCCCGTGACGGCATGCCGCCCGGGTCCCCTCCCGGGGCGGTCCGCTCCCGGGCCGCCGCGCGTGCCGCATGCCGCATGCCCGTCGATGCCAGGAGCCGCAGTGAAGATCCGGGTCGAGCGCAACGACCTCACGGAAGCGGTCTCCTGGACGGCGCGGACCCTCCCCAACCGGCCGACGATCCCCGTCCTGTCGGGACTGCTGCTCGACGCCACCGAGGCGGGCATGACACTCGCCGCCTCCGACCTCGAGGTCTCCGCCCAGGCGCAGCTCGACACGACCGTGGCCGAGCCCGGCCGGGTGCTGGTGCCGGGCCGGCTGCTCGCCGACATCACCCGGGCGCTGCCTGCCGCCCCCGTCGACCTGGCGCTCGAGGGCACCCGGCTCGCGGTCCGCTGCGGGTCCAGCCGCTTCACGCTGCCGACCCTGCCGGTCGAGGACTACCCGGACCTGCCGGCCGTGCCGCCGGTCGCGGGCACCGTCGCCGCGGCCACGTTCGCCCAGGCCGTCGCCCAGGTCGCCATCGCCTCCGGCAAGGACGACACGCTCCCGGTGCTCACCGGCGTGCGGTTCGAGATCGAGGGCGACCGGCTGACCATGGCCGCGACCGACCGCTACCGGCTGGCCGTCCGGCAGCTGCGGTGGCGCCCCGAGGATCCCGACACCGAGACCACCGCCCTGGTGCCCGCCCGGACGCTGTCCGACGCGGCGAAGGCGCTCGTCACCGGCGGCGAGCCGGTGAGCCTGCACCTCGGCGCCGGCGCCGCCGGCGAGCGGCTGGCCGGATTCTCCGCCGGGGGCCGCCGCACCACCACCCGCCTGGTCGACGGCGAGTACCCGAAGTACCGGTCGCTGTTCCCGCCGTCGGCGGAGGCCGTCGCAGAGATCGAGATCGCCGCGCTGGTCGAGTCGGTCCGCCGCGTCGCGCTCGTCGCGCAGCGCACCGCCCCCGTCCGGCTCGGGTTCACCGACGGCGAGCTCGTGCTCGAGGCGGGCACGGGCGAGGACGCGCAGGCCAGCGAGGTGCTGCCGGCGAGCTTCACGGGCGAGCCGCTGACCATCGCGTTCAACCCGACGTACCTGCTGGACGGCCTGGGGGCGCTCGAGGGGACCATCGCCCGGCTGTCGTTCACCAGTGCCACGCGCCCCGCCGTGCTGACGGCCGTGCCGGCGGAGGCGCCCGCGGACGCGACACCGGGGGCGCCGACCGATGTCGACGACTACCGCTACCTGATCATGCCGGTCCGCCTGTCCGGCTGATCCGGCTGATCCGTCCGGTCCGGCGTGACGCCGCCGTCGGGGGCACCCCGACGGCGCCCAGTAGCACGAAGCAGGGAGAGCTCTGAATGGACATCGGCATCGTCGGACTGGGCCGCATGGGCGGCAACATGGCCGAACGGCTGCGCCGTGGCGGCCACACCGTGGTCGGGTTCGACCCCCACGCCGACGCGTCCGACGTGCAGACCCTCGCCGAGCTGGTCGACCGGCTCCCGAGTCCCAAGGTCGTCTGGGTCATGGTCCCCGCGGGAGACCCGACCGCCTCCACCATCGGGCAGCTCCGTGACCTGCTCGGCGCGGGCGACGTGGTGGTCGACGGCGGCAACAGCAACTACAAGGACGACCAGCTCCACGCCGTCTACCTGGCGGAGCGGAACATCCAGTTCGTCGACTGTGGCGTCTCGGGCGGCGTCTGGGGGCTGACCGAGGGCTACGCGCTCATGTGCGGCGGCGAGGCCGACGCCGTCGCGAAGGTGCAGCCGGCGTTCGACACCCTCAAGCCCCAGGGCGACTCCGGCTTCGTCCACGCGGGGGCGGTGGGTGCCGGCCACTTCGCCAAGATGGTCCACAACGGCATCGAGTACGGGATGATGCAGGCGTACGCCGAGGGCTACGAGTTGCTCACCGCCACGGACATCGTCACGGATGTGGAGGGGTGCTTCTCCTCCTGGACCCAGGGCACGGTCATCCGCTCCTGGCTGCTGGACCTGCTGGTCCGGGCGCTGAAGGAGGACCAGAACCTGTCCAAGCTGCGGGGCTACGCCGAGGACTCCGGCGAGGGCCGCTGGACCGTGCAGGCCGCGGTCGACCATGCCGTCCCCCTGCCCGTCATCACCGCGGCGCTCTTCGCCCGCTTCTCCTCCCGCCAGGAGGACAGCCCGGCCATGAAGGTCGTCGCGGCGCTGCGCAACCAGTTCGGGGGTCACGCCGTGCAGTCCGCCGCCGGCGAGACCGAGAAGGGCGCCGACGCTCCGGGGGCGGACGTCACACCGCCCACCTCCTGACGCGTCCCGGCCTGTGAACGTCCGCCGCGTCACGCTCGTCGACTTCCGCTCCTACGCGAACGTCGACATCGAGCTGGAGCCGGGCGTCGCGGCCTTCGTCGGGCCGAACGGGCAGGGAAAGACCAACCTCGTCGAGGCGCTCGGCTACCTCGCCACCCTCGGGAGCCACCGGGTGCCGACCGACGCCCCGCTCGTCCGGGCGGGCGCCGAGCGGGCCCTCCTGCGGGTCGAGGTCGACCGGGAGGGCCGCCGGCTCGTCGCGGAGCTGGAGATCCTGCCCGGCAAGACGAACAAGGTCGTCGTCAACGGCAATGCGCTGCCGCGGCCGCGGGAGGTCCTGGGGCTGCTCCGCATCGTGCTCTTCGCGCCCGAGGACCTGTCCCTGGTCAAGGGCGACCCGGACGGGCGGCGCCGTTTCCTCGACGAGCTGCTGGTCGCGCGGGCCCCGCGGCTCGCGGGGGTCCGCGCCGACTACGACCGGGTGCTGCGGCAGCGCAACGCCCTGCTGAAGTCGGGCTCCGCCGCGCGGCGGTCCGGTGCCGGCGCCGACACCCGCACCTTGGACGTCTGGGACAGCCACCTCGCCCGGACCGGGTCGGAGCTGCTGGCGCACCGGCTCGAGCTGCTGGCGGAGCTCGGCCCGCGCGTCGCGGCCGCCTACGCCGATGTCGCCGCGGGGGCCCGCGGCCCCGCCGGCCTGGCCTACCGGTCGTCGTTGCCGGCCTCGGCGACGCCCGGCCTCGGACCCGACGGCTGCGCCCTCGACGGGCCCGTCGACCGGGACCTGCTGGCGGCGGCGCTGCTGGCGGAGCTCGCGGCGGTCCGTTCCCAGGAGTTGGACCGGGGCGTGAGCCTCGTCGGGCCGCACCGGGACGACCTCGTGCTGAGCATCGGGGAGCTGCCCGCGAAGGGGTACGCCAGCCACGGCGAGAGCTGGTCGCTGGCGCTGGCGCTGCGGCTCGGCAGCTACGAGCTGCTCCGCGCCGACGGCGCCGAGCCGGTCCTGCTGCTCGATGACGTCTTCGCCGAGCTCGACGCGGGGCGCCGCGGCCGGCTCGCGGCGGTCGCCGGTGCGGCCGAGCAGTGCCTCATCACCGCCGCGGTCGCCTCGGACGTCCCGGAGGGGCTGGCCGGGGCGCGGTACGACGTCATGGCGGGGGAGGTGACCCGCGTCCGATGAGTGACGACGACCCCGGGGTCGACCCCGAGCTGCCCCCCGTGCCCGATCTGGCGCCGGTCCAGCCGAGCGGTCGCGACCTCGCGCGGGCCGCGCTGGAGCAGGTGAAGGCCGACGCCCGCCTGCGACGCCAGGAGACCGAGGGCAAGCGCGCGGCCGGCCGGCGGGCCGGAGCACGGTCGGAGGCGCGCCGGGCCGCGGCCGAGCGCGGTTCGCCGGGTGAGCCCGCGTCGCTGAAGGCCGTCCTCGACCGGTGGCTCGCGGTGAACGGCCGGGACGGCGAGCTCGCGGTCGCCACGGTGCTCAGCGCCTGGGGCAGCGTCGTGGGGGAGGCGGTGGCGGCCCACAGCACGCCCGTGTCCCTGCGGGACGGCGAGCTCGTCGTCGAGGCCGACTCCACGGCGTGGGCCACGCAGCTCCGGCTGCTGGAGGTGAACCTGCTCGAGGCGATCGCCGCCTCCCTGGGGGAGGGCATCGTCAGCAGCGTCCGGGTGCACGGGCCGGCGGGGCCCAGTTGGCGCCACGGGCGGCTCCGTGTCCCGGGGCCGGGCCCGCGGGACACGTACGGCTGACCGAGTGCGGTCCACGTAGGGGGACACCGAAGCGGCCCCTGAACGCATTCTCGGCGCGTTCAGGGGCCATCACAGCCCCGGCACGCCCAGAAAACGCGTACACTGGGGTACGAGGCCGACACGGAGCGCGCTCGTCCAGCCCGCAGTGCCGGCCTCGACCGTGACCGCCGATGTCCTTCGGACCCTACGGCGGACAGCGCGGCCTTCGACGAGGAAAGAGCAGGCGTGGCGGAAAAGAAGACCGGCCCGGCGACCTACAGCGCAGCCAACATCACCGTTCTCGAGGGGCTCGAGGCGGTCCGCAAGCGCCCCGGTATGTACATCGGGTCGACCGGGGAGCGCGGTCTTCACCACCTGGTCTACGAGGTCGTCGACAACGCGGTCGACGAGGCGCTCGCCGGCTACTGCGACACCATCACGGTGACGCTGCTGGCGGACGGCGGCGTCAAGGTCACCGACAACGGCCGCGGCATCCCGGTCGACATGCACCCGGTGGAGAAGCGCCCCGCCATCGAGGTCGTGCTCACGACCCTGCACGCCGGCGGCAAGTTCGACGGCAAGAGTTACGCCGTCTCCGGCGGTCTGCACGGCGTCGGCGTCTCCGTCGTCAACGCGCTGTCCAGCCGGCTGTTCGTGGAGATCAAGCGCGACGGGTTCCACTGGTCGCAGCCGTACGAGATGACGAAGCCGGCCGCCAAGCTGCACAAGGGCGAGCCGACCGCGGAGCAGGGCACCACCATCACCTTCTGGGCCGACCCGACGATCTTCGAGACGACGACCTACAGCTTCGAGACGCTTGCGCGCCGGCTGCAGGAGATGGCCTTCCTCAACGCGGGCCTGTCGATCACGCTGCGAGACGAGCGTCCCGTCGCGCAGGCGACGGACGACGCCGAGTCGCCCGCGGGGGAGGTCCGTGAGGTCCTGTACCAGTACGAGTCCGGCATCATGGACTTCGTCAAGCACATCAACACCAGCAAGGACCCGATCCACCCCTCCATCATCAGTTTCGGCACCGAGGACTCGGACCAGGGCCTCGCGCTGGACGTGGCGATGCAGTGGAACAGCTCCTACTCGGAGTCGGTGTTCACCTTCGCCAACACGATCAACACGCACGAGGGTGGCACGCACGAGGAGGGCTTCCGCTCGTCGCTGACGGGCATCGTGAACCGCTACGCGCGCGACGCGAAGATCCTCAAGGACAAGGACAAGAACCTCGAGGGCGAGGACATCCGCGAGGGCCTCTGCGCGATCATCTCGATCAAGCTGGCGAACCCGCAGTTCGAGGGCCAGACGAAGACGAAGCTCGGCAACACCGAGGCCCGCTCCTTCGTGCAGAAGGCGTGCAACGACTGGATCGCCCGCTGGTTCGAAGAGAACCCGGGCGAGGCGAAGACGATCGTCACCAAGGCGTCGGAGGCCGCCCGGGCCCGCCAGGCGGCCCGGCACGCCCGCGACCTCACCCGCCGCAAGGGGCTCATGGGCAGCTCCGGGCTGCCGGGCAAGCTGGCCGACTGCCAGTCCCGCGACCCGCAGGAGTGCGAGGTCTTCATCGTCGAGGGTGACTCGGCCGGCGGCTCGGCGAAGCAGGGCCGCGACCCGCGCGTCCAGGCGATCCTGCCGATCAAGGGAAAGATCCTCAACGTCGAGCGGGCCCGCATCGACCGGGTGCTCAAGAACACCGAGGTGCAGGCGCTCATCACCGCCCTGGGCACGGGGGTCCATGACGAGTTCAACATCGAGAAGCTGCGCTATCACAAGATCGTGCTCATGGCCGACGCCGATGTCGACGGCCAGCACATCCGGACGTTGCTGCTGACGCTGCTGTTCCGCTTCATGAAGCCGCTGGTCGAGGCGGGCTACGTGTACCTGGCGCAGCCGCCGCTCTACAAGATCAAGTGGAGCCGCTCCGAGGAGCAGTTCGCCTACTCCGACCGGGAGCGCGACGGTCTCATCCAGGCCGGCATCGAGGCGGGCAAGAAGCTGCCGCGCGACTCCGTCCAGCGCTACAAGGGGCTCGGCGAGATGAGCCCCGCCGAGTTGCGGGACACCACGATGGACCACGACAAGCGGGTCCTGCTGCGGGTGACCCTGGACGATGCGGCCACCGCCGACGAACTGTTCAGCGTGCTCATGGGCGACAACGTGGAGGCGCGGCGCAATTTCATCACGCGCAATGCCAAGGACGTCCGCTTCCTCGACATCTAGCGGGTCGACCGGGCACGCCCGGCCCCGACCCCCGTTCTGATCCGCAACCGAGAGGACCCCTGTGGTCGACGTCCTGCCCCCCGCCGAGGGCGGTGATCGCACCGAGCCCGTCGGGCTCGAGGTCGAGATGCAGCGCAGCTACCTCGACTACGCGATGTCCGTCATCGTGGGTCGAGCCCTGCCCGACGTGCGTGACGGCCTGAAGCCCGTCCACCGCCGCGTGCTGTACGCCATGTACGACGGCGGCTACCGCCCCGACCGCGGTTACTTCAAGTGCTCCCGCGTCGTGGGTGACGTCATGGGCAACTACCACCCGCACGGCGACAGCTCGATCTACGACACCCTCGTGCGGCTGGCGCAGCCGTGGTCGCTGCGCTACCCGCTGGTCGACGGCCAGGGGAACTTCGGTTCCCCGGGCAGTGACCCGCCCGCTGCGATGCGCTACACGGAGTCGCGGCTGCACCAGCTGGCCATGGAGATGGTCGCGGGGATCGACGAGGACACCGTCGACATGACCCCGAACTACGACGGGCGCTCGTTCGAGCCCGTCGTGCTGCCCAGCCGGGTCCCGAACATCCTGATCAACCCGAGCGCCGGCATCGCCGTCGGCATGGCCACCAACATCCCGCCGCACAACCTGCGCGAGGTCGGCGCCGCCGTGCTGTGGGCGCTGGAGCACCCGGAGGCCACGCCGGAGGAGCTGCTCGAGGCGGTCATCGAGCGGGTCAGCGGTCCGGACTTCCCCACCGGCGCCCTCATCGTGGGCAAGGACGGGATCAGCGACGCCTTCCGCACCGGCCGCGGCAGCGTCCGGATGCGCGCGGTCGTCGACGTCGAGGAGGTGCGGCGGGGCACCCAGCTCGTCGTCACCGAGCTGCCGTACATGGTCAACCGCGACATGCTTGCGCAGCGCATCGCGGAGCTCGCCGACGAGGGGCGCCTCAAGGGCATCACCAACATCGTCGACGAGTCGAGCGACCGCACCGGCACCCGGTTGGTCATCGAGCTCCGCCGCGATGCCGTGGCCAAGGTGGTCCTCAACAACCTGTACAAGCACACGCAGCTGCAGGACACCTTCGGCGTCAACATGCTCGCCCTCGTGGACGGCGTGCCCCGCACGCTGAACATCGGGCAGATCATCTCGCACTACATCGACCACCAGGTCGACGTGATCGTGCGCCGCACCCGCTACCGGCTCCGCAAGGCCGAAGAGCGGATGCACATCCTGCGGGCGTACCTCAAGGCGCTCGACGCCCTGGACGCCGTGATCGCCCTGATCCGTTCCGCGGAGTCCGCGGACGCGGCGCGCACGGGCCTCATGGAGCTCCTCGACGTCGACGAGGTGCAGGCGGTCGCGATCCTCGACCTGCAGCTGCGGCGGCTCGCCGCCCTGGAGCGGCAGCGCATCCTCGACGAGGCCCACGAACTCGAGACCCGCATCGCGGACCTCGAGGACATCCTCGCGAACCCGTTGCGGCAGCGGCAGATCATCAGCGACGAACTCACGGCCATCATCGAGAAGTTCGGTGACGAGCGGCGGACGCGGATCATCCCGGCCGAGGGCGACATGAGCGTCGAGGACCTCATCGCCCGCGAGGACGTCGTCGTGACGGTCACCCGGGGCGGCTACGCCAAGCGGACAAAGGTGGACCTCTACCGCTCGCAGCGGCGGGGCGGCAAGGGTGTGCAGGGCGCGACGCTGCGCGAGGACGACATCGTCGACCACTTCTTCGTGACGACGACGCACCACTGGCTGCTGTTCTTCACGAACAAGGGCCGGGTGTACCGGGCGAAGGCGCACGAGCTGCCGGAGCAGGCGCGGACCGCCAAGGGGCAGCACGTCGCCAACATCCTGGCGTTCTCGGGCGACGAGAAGATCGCCGAGGTCATCGCGCTGCGCGACTACGGCCAGGCGCCGTACCTGGTCCTCGCGACGCGGCAGGGCCTGGTCAAGAAGTCGCGGCTCCCCGACTTCGACTCCAACCGCAGCGGCGGCCTGGTCGCCATCAACCTGCGGGAGGGCGACGAGCTGATCGACGCCGCGCTCACGAGCGCGGACGACGACATCATCATGGTGAGCCGCAAGGCGCAGGCCATTCGCTTCCACGCGACCGACGAGCAGCTCCGCCCGATGGGGCGCGCGACGTCCGGTGTCGTCGGGATGCGGTTCGCCGGCGAGGACCAGCTCCTCTCGATGGACGTCATCCGGGCCGACGACCAGGGCTATCTGCTCACGGCCACGGAGGGCGGCTTCGCGAAGCGGACGCTGCTGTCCCGCTACGAGGCGCAGGGCCGTGGCGGCAAGGGCGTCCTGACGCACAAGGTCGTCAGCACCCGGGGCGCCCTCGTCGGTGCACTGGTGGTCGGGGAGACCGACCAGCTGTTCGCGATCACCAGCAACGGCGGCGTCATCCGCACGTCCGCCAGCGAGGTCCGCAAGGCCGAGCGGCAGACCATGGGCGTGCGGCTGATGAATCTCGGAGACGGCGTCACCTTGCTGGGCGTCGCGCGGAACACCGAGGATGTCGAGACTGCGGTCGACGAAGGCGATGCGACGGCCGGGGCGTCGGACGGCGCATGACCGGGACCAGGGAAGGCGACATGAGCGCAGCGCACGGTAGTGGCGCCTTCCCCAGGGCTGCGGCCACGGACCCGGACGCCACGGCGGCCTACCAGCGGGTGCCGGCCGGGGCGACCGCCGGCACCCGCTCGACCGGCGCCACAGCCGGGGCCGAGTCGCCCTCGCGGATGGCTCGGCTCTGGCTCGTGCGGCTCGACGTCGGGTCCGTGGTGCGGGTGGCGTTCCTGTTCAGCGTCTGCCTGGCGGTGGTCGCCCTGGTCGCAGTTGTGCTGCTGTACGGCCTCCTGTCGGCCACGGGTGTCATCCACTCGATCAACAGCGCCCTGGCGGGCGTCTTCGACACCACCCGGGTGCCGGGGCTGCCCGCCGTCCTGCTGGTGACGCTCCTGCTGGGGCTCATCGACGTGGTGGTGATGACGGCGCTGGCCGCGGTGGGTGCCGCACTCTTCAACGCGACGGTGCAGCTCACCGGCGGGGTGTCCGTGACCCTGCAGGACCACGACGTTCGGCGCTGACCGGCAGGGCCCGCGGGGGCACCGCGCCGGCCATGGCATACTGGTCGACGCGCTGCGCCCCGTCGGGCAGCTGCCTGCGGACGTATAGCTCAGTTGGTTAGAGCACTGCCCTGATAAGGCAGGGGTCCCTGGTTCAAATCCAGGTACGTCCACCACCCGGAACTCGTTCCAACGCCCCGCCGCGGCGGGCTCGACCGACAGGAGGGCGCGTGAAGCGACTCGCGCTCCTCGTCGCGCTGGGCACGGGGGTTGCAGCGCTGCTACGCCGCCGCCGCGGTGACGAGGCCGACCACTGGCACGAGGCCACCACCGCTCCCGACCTGCGCTAGCGTCGGTTCCGCCCTCCGGGGCCCACGGGGACGTAGCTCAATTGGCAGAGCACCGCCTTTGCAAGGCGGGGGTTAGGGGTTCGATTCCCCTCGTCTCCACCACCCGCCGCCGCAGCTCAGCGGCATCATCAACGGGCCGCGCCCGACCCGGCCGACTCCCGGCCCGCCGTTTCGTGCCTTCCTCGTGCCTGTAGGTCCCCGCGTGCCTGCCCCGAGGCCTCGATCCGCGCGCTCAGCGCGTCCGCGATGACCCGGTCCCGCTCGTCGGTCGCGTGCTGGTAGATCAGCGCGGCCCGGGTGCTCGCGTGGCCCATCCGCGCCATCAACTCCCGCAGGCTCGCCCCGGTCGACGCCGCCAGCGTGTTCCCCGTGTGCCGCAGATCGTGGAAGGTCACCGGCGGTACCCCGGCCGCATCCCGGGCCTGCAGCCAGGCCTTCCGGACATTGTGCCGGCGCAGCCAGCCGCCCTGCGGCCCCACGAACACCACACCGTCCGGGCCAGGCTCGGCGAAACGGTCCAGGTGCTCCCGCAGCGCCGGCAGGATCGCCGCCGGTAACGCCACCGTCCGCCGGCCTGCAGCCGTCTTCGGCTCCTTCACGACCAGGCGGCCATCCGCCATCTCGGCCACCG
>JAOPWU010000022.1 GCA_025965515.1 Mycobacterium sp. | reverse complement strand
GCCTCCGTCTGCCCCATCTCGGCGAGCAGCTCCGCGGCGTCCTCGTCCTCCAGCTCGGCGAGCTCCGCCTCGAGCTTCGCCGACAGGAACACCGCCGGCGCCGGGGCCACCGACGCGCGCAGCTTCTCGTGCAGCGCCGTATCGGCGAGGTCCGTGTCATCGAGGTTGAACACGTACAGGAACGGCTTGGCCGTCAGCAGCTGGGCGTCGCGCAGCAGCGCCGCGTCGAGCTTCGGCTCGGCCGACACCGGCCGCCCCTCGTTCAGCACGTCGAGCGCCCGGCGGCTCTCCTCGAGCTGCGCCACCTTGGACTTGTCGGTGCGGATGTCCTTCTCGAGCCGCGGGATCCGGCTCTCCAGCGTCTGCATGTCCGCGAGCACCAGCTCGGTGACGATCGTGGCGATGTCCTCGGCCGGGTCGACGCGCCCTTCGACGTGCACGACGTCGGGGTCCGAGAAGGCCCGCACGACCAGGCAGATCGCGTCCGACTCGCGGATGTTCGCCAGGAACTTGTTGCCCAGCCCCTGCCCCTCGCTGGCGCCGCGGACGATGCCTGCGATGTCCACGAACGTGACTGGGGCGGGCAGGATCTTCGCGCTGTGGTGGATCTCCGCGAGGCGGGCCAGCCGCGGGTCCGGCAGCGGGACGACGCCCACGTTCGGCTCGATCGTCGCGAAGGGGTAGTTGGCGGCGAGCACGTCGTTCTTGGTCAGGGCGTTGAACAGCGTCGACTTGCCGACGTTGGGCAGCCCCACGATGCCGATCGACAGGCTCATCGGTCGGTCCCCGGGCGGGCGGTCGTCAGCGTCGGTGCCATACCCCCAGGCTACCGGCGGCGGGCGGGCAGCAGGATGACCCCATGCCCGCCTGCCCCGACGCCGCCGAGCGGGCCGCCTTCATCCGGCGGACGACGCACCTGCATCGCCCGCCGGCCGTCCCAGAGGTGCAGCTGCACCTCGCCGACGAGATCACCCCGATGTGGGAGATGACGCAGGCCGAACTCGACGACGCGGGCGTCCCCCCGCCCTTCTGGGCGTTCGCCTGGGCCGGCGGGCAGGCCGTCGCCCGGCACGTGCTGCTGCACCCCGAGCTGGTGGCGGGCCGCAGCGTGCTCGACCTCGCCTCCGGGTCGGGCATCTGCGCCCTGGTCGCCGCGCTCGCGGGCGCCGCCGCGGTCACCGCCGTCGACGTCGACCCCTTCGCCGGGTCCGCCATCGAGCTGAACGCCGCGGCCAACGGCGTCACCCTCACCGTGCTGATCCGGGACCTCTTCTACGACCCGCCGCCCGCCGTCGACGTGATCCTGGCCGGCGACGTGGCCTACGAGCAGCCGATGGCCACCCGGGTCCTGGCCTGGCTGGCTGCCGCGCGCGCCGCCGGCGCCGACGTGCTGCTCGGCGACCCGGGCCGCGACTACCGGCCCCGCGACGGCCTGACCACGCTGGGCGCCTACGACGTGCCGACCACCGCGGACCTGGAGGGCAAGACCCTCACCCGCACCACGGTCTACCGGCTGGACCCTCAGCAGCCCTCGTAGACGAGGCGGGAGCCCTCGCGCTCCTTGACCACGTGCAGCCGGCTCGTGATCCGCGCCCGCATCTCGGGGACGTGGCTGACGAGGCCGACGGTGCGGTTGCCCGCGCGCAGCTGGTCCAGCACGTCGAGCACCTCCTCCAGCGCCTCCGGGTCCAGGCTGCCGAAGCCCTCGTCGACGAACAGCGTGTCGATGCGCTCGCCGCCCGCCTCGGCGGTCACGACGTCGGCGAGGCCGAGCGCCAGCGCCAGGGACGCGAGGAAGGTCTCGCCGCCCGACAGGGTCGCCGGCTCCCGCTCGACACCGCACCACTCGTCCAGCACCCGCAGCCCCAGCCCGCCGCGGGAGCGCCGGTCGCGGCGGTCGTCGCTGTGCAGGAGCGTGTACCGGCCGCCCGACATGCGCTGCAACCGGCCGCTCGCGGCCAGGGCCACCTGTTCCAGCCGGGCCGCCAGCACGAACGCCGACAGCCGCATCCCCAGCGCGTTGTCCGACCCCGACCCCGCCGCGAGGTCCGCCAGCGCCTTGACCTCCGCGGCGCGGGCCCGGACCGGCTCGGCCTCCCGGGCGGCGGCCGCGAGCTGCGCCGCCAGGTCCTGCACCGCGGCGAGCTGGTCGGCGAGCGCGTCGGCGCGGGACCGGGCGGCCTGCGCCGCCTCCTCGGCCTCCGCCAGCGCGGACCGCGCAGCGGCCACGTCCGCCTCGTCGCGCTCGGCGCCCGGCTCCACCTGGTTCTCCGGCGCCTCCAGCAGGGCGGTGACCCGGTCGCGTTCCCGTTCCCACACCGTGCAGCGCTCCAGCAGCGCCTGCTCGAACGGCGGCTCCAGCGCGGCGGCCAGCGTCTCCCGGGCGTCCGCGAACGGGGTCAGCGCCAGCGCAGTGGCCGCTTCGTTCTCGCGCCGCGCCGCATCCGCCACCGCGGCGCCGTGCGCATCGACCAGCCCGGCGAGCCGGGCCAGCGCCTCCGCGTGCCGCACGAGCGCGCGCTGCCTTGCGGCGACGGTCGGGTGCCCGTCGCGCCCGGCGACCACCCGCTCGCCCTCCTCGAGGACGGCCGCCGCGAGCGCCGCGTGCCGCTCCTGCGCGCCCGCGAGCTCCTCGAGCAGCACGCCGTCGGCCTCGACCAGCTCGTCGTCGCGCCGCCGCAAGGCCTGCAGCTGCGCGGCCACCTCGTCGAGGCCCGCTGCGAGCCGGTCCAGTTCGGCGAGCTCGTCCCTGGCTTCCTGCGCCGCGCGGAACGCCTCCGTGGAGTCGACGCCCGCCGCGGTCGCCGCCAGCCCGGCGACCTGCGCCTGCAGCTCCGCGGCGCGCTGCGCGAGCCCCTCGGCCGCGGTCTCCGCCCGCCGGACCGCCTCGGCCGCCGACTGCTCCTGCTCCCGCGTCACCGCGCCCGGCGCGGCCGCGGCGAGGGCGGGGTGCTCGACGCTGCCGCAGACGGCGCAGGGCGTCCCCGCCACCAGGCCCGCGGCCAGCTCGGCGGCCATGCCGTCCAGCCGTCGTTCCCGCAGGTCCTGGTGCGCCGCACGGAGCCGCTGCACCTCGTCGCGCGCGTCCAGCGCGGCGGTGCGTGCCGTCAGGAGCCGGGGCTCCCGCTCCGCCAGCTGGGCGGCGGCCACGGCGCGGTCGAGCAGCGCGTCGGTCCGCTCCTGCTGCCGGGGCAGCGCAGCGACGGCCTGCTCGGCCGCCCGGTGCGCCTTCTCGGCGACCGCCAGCTCCGCGGGCAGCTGGGCCCGCTCGGCCAGCAACCTCGCGCGGCGCCCCGCCAGCCGGCGCAGCTCGGCGGTCTGCGCCTCGACCGCGGCCGACCGCTCGGGGAGCCCGCGTTCCAGCTCCACCAGCGATGTCAGGGCACCGGCCGCTGCGCGGCACTCCCCCTCCGCGGCCCGGACGGCCTCGGCCGTCACGTCCGCGGGCAGGTCCAGCGCGGCCGCCGCCCCGGCGACCGCCGCCGCGGCCGGCGCCACCGCC
>JAOPWU010000009.1 GCA_025965515.1 Mycobacterium sp. | reverse complement strand
GCGCATCGCGGTCGCCGCGACGGCCTAGGGCCGCCCCCGGTCGTTCGCGGGCGATTCCGCCGGCCACCCCGTGCCATTCCGTCGTGCCGGAGTACCGGGTGCCGGGCGGGTCGGGCAGGTGGCGGTGCCGCTGCTCTTCGCGGCGATCGGGCTGTACCTGATCGTGGGGCGCACGACGGTGTGCTTCGGCGGGGGACGGGGCCAGCCGGGGCCCTGCTAGGTTGTCATCGATTGATGACATCCGGCGCTGGACGGCCGGCGGCCCGAGCAACCAGGAGCCCATGGCCCCCGCCCGACTGGACGGCCGGCGGCGGCGGGCGCTGAAGCCCACGCTCGTGCTGCTGGCCGCCCTCGTCGCCGTCGTGAGCAGCCTGGGCGCGCCCCTCATCCCCTCGATCGCCCGTGCCGACCACGTCTCGTTGCGGACGGGCCAGTGGGTGCTCACGGCGGCGCTGATCACCGGCGCGCTGGCCACCCCCGTCATGGGCCGGCTGGCCGACGGGCCGCACAAGCGCAGGGTCGTCGTGGGGGCGCTCGGCTGCGTGCTGGTCGGCTGCGTGCTCTCGGCCGTGTCGACCACGTTCGCCACCATGGTGGTCGGGCGGGGCCTGCAGGGTGTCGGCCTCGGGATGCTGCCGGTGACCATGGCGCTCGCCCGCAGCCACCTCGGCACGTCGGCGCCGCGCGCGATCGCGACGCTGTCGGTCACCGCCTCCGTCGGCGCCGGCCTCGGGTACCCGGTCACGGCTGTCGTGGCCCAGGTCTTCGACGTCCGGGCCGCCTTCTGGTTCGGGGCGATCACGGTGGCCCTCGCGCTCCTGCTCACCGTCGTCGTCCTCCCGGGACGAGCGGACGCGGCCGCCGGGGCGCTGGACGTGCCCGGGGCGGTGACGCTCGGCCTCGCCGTCGTCGGGATCTCGGTCGTCCTCAGCGAGGGCGGTGCGTGGGGGTGGGCGTCGCCCCGCATCCTCGGGATCGTCGCGGGCTGCGTGGCGCTCATCGCGCTGTGGGTCCGGCTGGAGCTGACGACCGCCGAGCCGCTCGTCGACGTGCGTCAGGTGCGGGACCGGGCGGTACTGACCGCCGACGTGTCCGGCTTCCTGATCGCCGTGGGCATGTACCTGTTCCTGCCGACGATCGTCGAGTTCGTCCAGATCCCGACCACCAGCGGCTACGGGTTCGGGGCCGGCGTGGTCCAGGCGGGCCTCGTGCTCGTCCCGCTGTCCGTCGGCTCCCTGCTGGCCAGCCGGTGCATGCCGGTCTTCGCGCGGCGGCTCGGGACGCGGGGCGTGATCCCGTTCGGGTCGGTGGTCTTCACGGTGGCGGCCGCATTCTTCGCCCTGGAGCACCGGGCCCTGTGGGAGGCGTTCGTCGCGGCGGGCCTCGCCGGGGTCGGGATCGGGTTCACCTTCGCCGCGATGCCGGGGCTGATCGTGCGCGCCGTTCCGCCCCACGAGACCGGCAGCGCGACGGGCTTCTACCAGGTCCTGCGCAGCATCGGCCTGTCCGTCGGGAGCGCGCTCGCCGGCGCCCTGGTGGCGGGCGGCACCGCTGCGGGGCAGAGCCTGCCCGGCGTCGGGGGCTTCCGGACCACGCTGCTCGTGGCGGCGGTCCTGGGCGTGTTGACGGCGGTGCTGAGCTACCTGCTGCCCGGCCGGTCGCAGCCTCGCCCGTCGCCTGTGGGGGACGCCGAGCGGCTCGTGCTCCAGCAGGCAGCCGCCGGCGACGCGCCGGTCCCGGGCGCATGACCTCCCCGGCCGACCAGGGAGGTGCGGGGGACATGGGCGCTGCGCGACCTGCCGAGCCGCCCGCGGGGCGCGGCCGATCGAGCCGCCCGCGAAACTCCGCTGCCAGCAGGCAGGCCCTGCTGGCAGCAGCCCGGGCCCTGTTCGGGCAACGCGGCTTCGAGGGCACCACGCTGCGCGACATCGGCGACCGGGCGGGTGTCGACGGCGCCCTGGTCGCCCGGTACTTCGGCAGCAAGGCCGACCTCTACATCGCGGCGGTCGTGGCCGAGGTGCAGACCTACCAGCCGCCGCGGGACTTCGAGCAGCTGCACGAGATCGTGGGGGCGCTCCTCGAGCACACCGACGAGCAGGGGCTGGGGCCCGTCACCCAGGCCCTGATCCGTTCCGAGACCGCCGACGACATCCGCGCCGCGGCCCGGGCGCACCTGGCGCGCCGGTTGGTGACCCCCATGGCGGCCGAGCTGACGCGGCAGGGGACCGACCGGGCGGGACTGCGGGCGGAGGTGGTGGTGGCGGCGCTGCTGGGGGTGAACCTCGCGCGGGCGCTCGGGTGGTTCGACGAGGTGCGGACCGTGCCGAGGCAGGAGCTGATCGCCCTGCTCACGGCCATGTTCGAGCGGGACGCCCCGGCGGAGTCCTAGCGACGCACGAGGGCCCGACACCCCGGGTGCCGGGCCCTCGTGCGCCGCGGATCAGTGCTGTCCGTCGCGGACGCCCTTCTCGACCCGTTCCCCGATGGTTCCGTCCACGTTGCGCCAGTACTCGAACGCACGCTCCAGGACCGGTTCGGTGACGCCGTCGAGCAGGTGGCCCACGATGTTGTCCACCAGCCGCGTCCGTGCCGCGTCGTCCAGCACCTTGTTGACCATCGTCCGGGCCTGCCCCCAGTCGTCGTCCTCGGAGTGGAGGCTTTGCGCGGCGTGCACCATCTCGCCGCTCGTGTACCAGCCCGCCGTCTCGCTGTAGCGGGGGTCGGCCTGCGGCCCACCCTTCGAGTTCGGGTAGTACACCGGGTCGGACGCGTTGAGGTACCGCATCTGTCCCGCCGTGTTGTACGTGTGCACGGGCGACTTCGGCTGGTTCACCGGCAGCTGGTTGTAGTTGGTGCCGATGCGGGCGCGGTGCGCGTCCGCGTAGGAGAACAGCCGGCCGAGCAGCATCTTGTCCGGGCTCGGGCCGATGCCCGGCACCAGGTTGCTGGGCTCGAACGCCGCCTGCTCGATCTCGGCGTGGTTGTCGGTGGGGTTCCGATCGAGCGTCATCCGGCCGACCTCGGTCAGCGGGTAGTCGCCGTGCGGCCACACCTTGGTCATGTCGAAGGGGTTGAAGCGGTAGCTGGTGGCCTCCTCGAAGGGCATGATCTGCACCTTCAGCGTCCAGGACGGGAACTCGCCCCGGTCGATGGCGTAGTACAGATCACGGGTGTGGTAGTCGCCGTCGGCACCCGCGAGGTGGTCGCCCTCGGCCTGGGTGAGGAACTCGACGCCCTGGTCGCTGATGAAGTGGTACTTCACCCAGAACTTCTCGTCGGCCGAGTTGACCCACATGTAGGTGTGGCTGGAGTAGCCGTTCATGTGCCGCCACGTCTTGGGGATGCCGCGGTCACCCATGAGCCAGGTCACCATGTGGGCCGACTCCGGCGACAGGGTCCAGAAGTCCCACTGCATGTCGTGGTCGCGCAGGTTGTTGTCCATCCGGCGCTTCTGCGAGCGGATGAAGTGCTGGAACTTCAGCGGGTCCCGGATGAAGAAGATCGGGACGTCGTTGCCCACCATGTCGTAGTTGCCCTCGGACGTGTAGAACTTCAGCGCGAAGCCGCGGGGGTCGCGCCAGGTGTCGGGGCTCCCACGCTCGCCGGCCACCGTGGAGAACCGGGCCAGCATCGCGGTCGCCGTGCGGGGCTGGAAGACCGCGGCCTTCGTGAAGGCGCTGACGTCGTTCGTCACCTCGAAGGTCCCGAAGGCGCCGCTGCCCTTGGCGTGCGGCTGGCGCTCCGGCGTGCGCTCCCGGTTCCACTGCGCCATCTGCTCGATCAGGTAGTGATCCTGCAACAGGATCGGACCATCCGGGCCGACCGTGAGCGAGTGGTCATCGCTCTCGATCGGAATACCGGCGGTCGTCGTCGCCGTCTGCGGTCGTGTCGTGGTCATGGTCGTGCCTCCTGGGGGGGCCTCTCGGATGGGGTGAGACGTGCCGTCGGCATGTCATCCACCGTCGCCGCGTCCGGCGACCGCGTCGTCGCGGCCAGCGCCCAACCCCGCTTCCGGCCAGCAGGTATTCCGGGCAGGCTGGCGGTGAGATCCCCGGAGGAGCAACCATGCTGGGCATGACCAGGGAGCCGACCGTGGACGGCGTGGCGCCGTCGTGACCGGTACGGAGACCGACCTGCGCGTGATCCTCGCCGACGACGACGTCCTGCTCCGCGAGGGTCTGGCGAGCCTGCTCGACCGTTCGGGGTTCGACGTGGTGGGGCAGGCCGGTGACGGCGCCCGGCTCCTCTCGCTGGTCCGGGAGACGGCGCCGGACCTCGTCGTCGTGGACATCCGGATGCCACCGACCCACACGGTGGAGGGGCTGGACGCCTCGCGCCTGATCCGCCAGGAGTTCCCGGCGATCGGCATTCTCGTCCTCTCGGCCCACACCGAGGTCGAGCACGCGATGGAGCTGTTGGCGAGCGGGCGGGGCATCGGCTACCTGCTGAAGAGCCGCGTCCTCGACGTCGACGAGTTCCTCGACACGCTGGGGCGGATCGCCCGGGGTGCCTCGGTCGTCGACCCGGCGCTCGTGCAGGAGCTCGTGACCGCCCGGCGGCGCAAGGACCCGCTCGCGGTGCTCAGCGCGCGGGAGCGGGAGGTGCTGGCGCTGATGGCGGAGGGGCGTTCCAACGCGGGTATCGCCGGCCGACTGTGGGTGACCGAGGGCACGGTCGAGAAGCACGTCCGCAGCATCCTGTCGAAGCTCTCCCTGCCGGAGACCGAGGACGACCATCGTCGGGTCCTCGCCGTCGTCACGTTCCTCGAGGCCCGCTGACCGTAGGGGCGGCTCCGTTTCCCCCTCCGTCGCCCTCGCTGCCCAGGAGGGTGTGGATGGCGCCGGCCGACAGGGCCGCCTTCGACAGGAACCCGAGGACGGGGCACGCCTCGATCAGCTCGGCGTAGTCGCGCTCGGCGTAGGTCGAGATCAGGATCACCCGGGGCGGGGGGCCGCCCGCGCGGGAGAGGCGCAACGCCACCTCGAAGCCGCTCTCGGCACCCAGGTCGATGTCGACCAGCGTGACGTCCGGCCGGAGGGCAGCGACGGACCGCAGGGCCTCCGCGCCCGTCGAGGCCACGCCGACGACCTCGACGCCCTCACGCTCCAGCAGGACGCGGGCCGCCGCCAGGAACCGGGGACTGTCATCGACGATCAGGCAGCGAACCATCGTCGCAGCGTCGCAGAGCGGACCGGTGCCGGGCATTCCGGCTAGCTGGACATGCGCCTGCTGGCGGCTGGCAGGTACGCCACAGGTCCAGCCCGCCGGGGACGCGGGTGGGCGGTGGCCCTGACGACGTGCCCCCTCCGGAAGACGACCGTCGAAGTCCCAGCACGGGGCCGACCGGACGTAGAGGAGACCAGGTCATGACAACCAGCAGCGTGGAAAACATCGAAACCCCGGCACGCACCCGGGTGGAGCGCGGGCAGGCGGCGCTCGCCGCACCACCGCAGGCGGCACGGAAGTACGCCACCGAGCTGATCGGGGCGTTCTTCCTCGTCTTCAGCGTCGGTGCCAGCGTTCTCGCCGGCAGCACCTTCGCCCCGCTGGCCATCGGCGTGACCCTGATGGTCATGGTCTACGCCGGCGGGCACGTCTCCGGGGGCCACTACAACCCGGCCGTCACGCTGGCCGCGCTGGTGCGCGGCCGGATCGGGCTGCCCGACGCCATCGCCTACTGGGTCGCCCAGCTCGCCGGCGCGCTGCTCGCCACGGTGGCCGTCGACGCGGTGGTGGCGAACCCGGTGGCCAAGACGCTGACCCTGTCGGGTCACGCCGTGACCGCGGCCTTCGTCGCCGAGCTGCTCTTCACGTTCGCGCTCTGCTACGTCGTCCTGAACGTCGCGACCAGTAAGAGCAACCCCAACAACTCGTTCTACGGCCTGGCCATCGGCTTCACGGTGGTCGCGGGAGCCTTCGCGGTCGGCGGGATCTCCGGTGCGGCGTTCAACCCGGCCGTGGCCATCGGTGCGGCGACGCTGGGGATCCTCGCCTGGCCGACGATCTGGGTCTACCTGGTGGCGGAGATCGTCGCCGGCACCGCAGCCGGGCTCGTCTTCCTGGCGCTCAACCCGGACGACGCCTGACCCCGGTTCCCCGGATCGGGACCCGATGACCGGCCCGGCTGCCCTGCGCAGCCGGGCCGGTCATCCGTCACGTCCACGTGCCGGCGATGACGGCGGGCGCCTCCGGGTCGAGCGCGAACAGTTCCCGCAGCGCGTCCGCGTAGGCGGCGCCGGCGCCCGTCCCGGCCAGCTGCTTGACGCGCACCGTGGGGGAGTGGAGCAGCTTGCCCACCACCCGGTGCACGGTGCGCGCCACCTCGTCGCGGACCGCTGCGTCGAGCTCCGGGAGCCGGCCGTCCAGCAGGAGTAGCTCCGCGTCCACCACCTCGGCCGCCCGCCTGCGCAGCGCGGCCACGGTCGGCGTCACCTCGGCCGTGCGCCGGCTCGCGAGGTGCTCCGCCACCTCCTGCGCCACGATCCGGCGGGCGCAGTCGACCGCCCCGGCCCCGGCGCCGCGCTGTTCCGCCCGTCGGGCCACGGCGCCGAGATCCACCAGGGTCACCCCCGGGACGTCGCCGACGGCGGGCTCGACGTTGCGGGGCAGCCCGAGGTCGCAGACCACCAGCGGCGACCGGCGGCCGGCCAGCTGGTCGGCGCCGAGCACCGCGTCGCCCGCGCCGGTGCAGCAGACCACCACGTCCACCGTGGGCAGCACGGCGGGAACGCCCGCCAGGCCCATCCCGCAGGCACGCGTGCCCTTCTCGACGCAGTGCGCGGCGAGTCGCTGCGCGCCGGCCTCGGTGCGGTTGGCCACCAGGATCTCGGCCACTCCCGCTCGGCACAGCTGCGCTGCGGCCAGGGCTCCCATCGACCCGGCGCCGATGACCAGCGCGTGCCGGCCGGTCAGGCCCGACCCGTCGGCGTCGGTCAGCAGGGCGCCCGCAGCGGCGAGCGCCTCCGAGACCACGGACGGTCCTGCGGTCGCGATGCCGGTCTCGGTGCGGACGCGGCGGCCGCTCCGCAGCGCCTGCTGCACCGTCCCGTGGAGGCTGCGCCCGAGGGTGCCCGCCTGCTCGGCCGCGGCGTACGCGGTGCGCAGCTGGCCCACGATCTGCGGCTCCCCGAGGACCATCGAGTCGAGGCCGGCGGCCACCGCGAACAGGTGCTCGACCGCGGCCCGCCCACAGTGCACGTAGAGGTGGTCCGCCAGCGCGTCCAGCCGCAGCGTGGAGCGGCGCTCGAGGGTGTCGGTGATGTCCGCCAGGCCCCCGTGGAACGTGGCCACCTCGGCGTACACCTCGACGCGGTTGCAGGTGGACAACAGCATCGCCTCGTCGACGTGCGCGCAGCCGATCAGCTGGTCCAGGAGCTCGCGGGCGTCCCCCAGGGACAACGAGACCCGTTCCAGCACCCCCACCGGCGCACTGCGGTGGGACAGCCCGACAACCAGCAGCGTCATACGGTCCACGATCGCTACCGGGCGCGCGGACGTCGTCAGGGCCAGCGCGGAACCTCGGTACCGGCCAGCAGGGGGCCAGGAGGGACCCGGTCAGACGGGTTGCACCGGGAGCTCGACGACGATCGCCGTCCCGGCCCCGGGCGGGCTGTCGATCTCGATCGAGCCGCCCAGGGCGTGCACGCGGTCGCGCAGGCCGACGAGGCCCGACCCGCGGGTGGGGTCCGCGCCGCCGATGCCGTCGTCGCGGATGGACAGGTCCAGCAACGCGTCGTGCTGGTGGACCGCGACGTTCGCGCAGGAGGCGTGGGCGTGCCGGGTCGCGTTCGTCA
>JAOPWU010000250.1 GCA_025965515.1 Mycobacterium sp. | reverse complement strand
CGGCTGCCCCGGCCGGGGGTCCGCCGGGTGCTGGTGGGCGTCGCCGTGGCCGCGCTGCTGGGCGTCACCGTGGCGGCCGTCCTGGTCGCCTGGGCCGCGCAGCGCCAGGACGCCCGGCGCACGTCGGCCACGGCCGCGGCCCGCAGCTACGCGCTCGACTTCAGCACCTACGACTACCGGCACCTCGACGCGGACTTCGCGCGGGTGCAGTCCCACCTGACCGGATCCTTCAAGGCCGACTACGCGTCGACGAGCGGCAGCCTGAAGCAGCTGATCACGCAGTACCGCGGCGCCTCGACCGCGCAGGTGGTCGGAGCGGCCCCGTCCCACGTCGGCGCGGAGCACGCGACGGTGCTGCTCTTCCTGGACCAGACGGTCACCAACACCGCGGCGCCCGACCCGCGGCTGGACCGCAACCGGCTCACGCTCTCGCTGCTGCGCGCGGGGGACCACTGGCTCGTGTCGGACCTCCAGCTGAACTGACGGGCGGGCGCCCGGGCGGATCCGTCGGGGCCTCGGGGGAGGATGCCGGACATGGCGACCGACATCCTGGACCGCACCGCGCTGCCCGACGAGGCTCGCCGTGCCCTGCGCTCGCTGGTCGGCGACCCCGCCGCCGAGCTGCGCGACGACCAGTGGACGGCCGTCGAGGCGCTGGTGGCCGACCACCGCCGCGCCCTGGTCGTCCAGCGCACCGGCTGGGGGAAGTCCGCCGTCTACTTCGTGGCGACCGCGCTGCTGCGGGCGCGGGGCGCCGGGCCGACCGTCATCGTGTCGCCGCTGCTGGCGCTCATGCGCAACCAGATCGCCGCAGCGGCCCGCGCGGGCATCCGCGCCGTCACCATCAACTCGACGAACGTGGAGGACTGGGAGCAGGTCCACGCCGACATCCGCTCCGGCGCCGTCGACGTGCTGCTGGTCTCGCCGGAGCGGCTGAACAACCCCGACTTCCGCGACCAGGTGCTGCCCAGCCTCGCCGCGACGGCGGGGCTGCTGGTCATCGACGAGGCACACTGCATCTCCGACTGGGGGCACGACTTCCGGCCGGACTACCGCCGCATCCGCACCATGCTGGCCGACCTGCCCGAGGGCATCCCGGTCCTCGCGACCACGGCGACGGCGAACGCGCGGGTCACCCTGGACGTCGCGGAGCAGCTGTCCGCCACCGCCGGCGGGACGCTCGAGGACGTCCTGGTGCTGCGCGGCTCGCTCGACCGGTCGTCGCTGCACCTGGCCGTCGTCGAGTTGCCGACGCAGGCGGAGCGGCTCGCCTGGCTGGCCGACCACCTGGACCGGCTGCCGGGGTCCGGGATCATCTACTGCCTGACCGTCGCCGCCACGCAGGAGATCGCCGACTACCTGAACAGCCGGGGGCACCACGTCGCCGCCTACTCCGGGCAGACGGAGCAGGCCGAGCGGCTGGCCGCCGAGGACGACCTCGTCGGCAACCGGGTGAAGGCCCTGGTGGCCACCTCGGCGCTCGGCATGGGGTTCGACAAGCCGGACCTCGGCTGGGTGGTGAACCTCGGCGCGCCGCCGTCGCCCATCGCCTACTACCAGCAGGTGGGGCGCGCCGGCCGCGGCACCGCGGCGGCGACCGTCGTGCTGCTGCCGGGGCGCGAGGACCGCGAGGTCTGGGACTACTTCGCCTCCCTCGCCTTCCCCCCGGAGCAGCAGGTGCGGGCGACGCTCGCGGCGCTCGCCGAGCACGGCGGCCCGCTGTCGACCGCCGCGCTGGAGACCCACGTCGAGCTGCGCCGCACCCGGCTGGAGTCGATGCTCAAGGTGCTCGACGTCGACGGCGCGGTGCGCCGGGTCCGCGGCGGCTGGGAGGCGACGGGCCGCCCCTGGGTGTACGACGCGGAGCGCTACGCCCGCGTCACGGAGACCCGCCGGGCGGAGCAGCAGGCGATGCTCACCTACGTCACCACGCCGCAGTGCCGGATGCAGTACCTGCGCGCGGCGCTCGACGACCCGGAGGCCGGGCCCTGCGGCCGGTGCGACCGCTGCGGCGGCATTGCCCTCGACGCGGGTGTCGACCCGGGGACGGTGGCGCAGGCTCGGGAGCGGCTCGACCGCCCCGGCGTGCCCGTGGAGACGCGCCGGCAGTGGCCGACCGGCATGCCCGCCCTCGGCGTGCCGGTGAAGGGGCGCATCGCGGCCGAGGAGCAGGCCGAGCAGGGCCGGGCCGTCGCCCGCTTCACCGACCTCGGCTGGGGCACGCAGGTGCGGGAGCTGTTCGCTCCCGGCACCCCCGACGGCGAGGTGCCGGTGCCGCTGCGCCACGCGGTCGTCGCCGTGCTGGACGCGTGGCACTTCGCCGCGGCCCGGCCCGACGGCATCGTGGCGATCGGGGGCCGGACCCGGCCGCAGCTCGTCGCCCACCTCGCGGACGGCCTGGCCCGCTACACCGGGCTGCCGCTGCTGGGCCGGTTCGACGTCACCGGGTCGGCCGCGCCGGGCCAGGGGGCGATGAACTCGCCGCAGCGACTGCGGGCGGTCGCGGACCGCTACACCCTGTCCGATCCCTCGGCCGTGGCCGGGCGCACGGTGCTGCTGCTCGACGACCGCGCCGACACCGGCTGGACGCTCACCGTCGCGGCCCGGCAGCTGCGGCTCGCGGGCGCGCTCGCCGTCTACCCGCTGGTGCTCGCGACGTCCTGACCGGATCCGCGGGGCGGAACGCTTCAGGCGGCGTCCCGGGCGGGCGATAGGACAGTGGTCGGCGCCCCCGGCAAGCGGCGACCTTTCTGTGCCCCCCGTCCCCGGAGCCGCCCGTGCAGCCGCCCTCCCTCGTGTCCCTGATGCCCGTCGCCGACGACCGCATGGACCCCGGCGACCCCGCCGACCGCCTTCACGACGACCACCCCGTCATCACGGAGCGCACGGCGGGCGAGGCCGCTGCTGCGGCCGACAGCCGCTTCGACCACGACTGCCGGGCCTGGCTGCTCGCGCACGGCGAGATGTACGACACCTTCGACGAGCCGCACGCCGGCTGGCGGCTCCACACGGCCGCCTGCGGCCTCGATCCGGCGCGGACCGGCCGGGTGCACGCCGGCTGGGGCGACCGGCTCCCCGACCGGGAGGGGGTCACCTGCGTCACGACGTGCGCGTGCGGCCTCATCGCGGACGCGGTGCTCGCCTCCCGGGAGGCCCGGCTCGGCACGCTGCTGACGACGGTCGGCGCGTTCGCCGACCAGCGGGACGAACCCACGTGGGAGCGGCCGCTCTCCTGGACGGATTTCATCGCGTCGGGCGCCCCGGTCGCCGCCACCGAGGGCAGCCGCTGGCACGTCCCCACCCCGGACGGGGAGCACCTGCAGCTCCGCTGCGTGCGGGGCGAGGGCCCGTGGCGGGGGATGGCCGGCCTGGAGGTCCCCGGGCTCCCCACCCGCCCGGCGGCGTGGGCGCTGGTGCGGACGATGTTCGGCGAGCCGCAGCCCGGGCGCCGGCCGCCGGTCGCCGCCTGACGTCGCCGCGTCAGGACGGGTGGAGCCCGCCGTCCAGCGCGACCACCTTGTCCGTCAGGTAACCGTTCGTGAGCAGGGCGAGGGACAGGTCGGCCACCTCGTCGGTGGTCCCCAGCCGCCCGACCGGTATCGGCAGCGGCATGGCGTCCGGGTCGTGGGGGTCCACCGGCAGGATGCGGGTCCCGGCGATCAGCGCCGGGGCGATCGCGTTCACCGTGACGCCGCTGCCGGCGACCCGCGACGCGAGGTGGTGCAGCAGCCCGTGGAGGCCGGCCTTGCTGGCGGCGTAGTGCGGGCCCACCACCCCGCCGGTCAGCGCGGCGATCGAGGACACGAACAGCACCCGGCCGAAGCCCCGTTCGACCATGCCGGGCAGCGTCGCGCGGGCCAGCAGCCACGGCGCCCGCAGGTTCACGGCCAGCGTCCGGTCCCAGGTGTCCAGATCAAGCTCGGGGTCGTCCCACGCGAGCCTGCGGCCCACGCCGGCGTTCGCGACCAGGACGTCGACCTCCCCGAGCTGCGCCCGAGTTCCCGCCACGAGCTGCTCCGCCGCAGCCGGGTCTGCCAGGTCCGCGGCGAGCGTCACGGTCCGGCGGCCGCGGTCCCGCACCTGCCCCGCGACCGCCTCCGCCTCGGCGCGGTGCGTGCCGTAGCCGAGGGCGACGTCGGCTCCTGCCTCGGCCAGCCGCAGGGCGACCGCCCCGCCGATGCCGCCCGACGCCCCCGTCACGAGTGCGATGCGCCCGGCGAGCGGTTGCCGGTCAGGCATCCGCACGCTGCTCCTTGATGAGCTCGCGGCTGCGGACCAGGCGGAGCACGGTGACCAGGCCGACGCCGCCGACGACGTTGCCGAGCACCGTCCAGCCGAACCAGCCGAGCCAGTCCCGGTACCCGAAGGGGGCGTGCCCGGTGTGCAGCGCGGCGAAGGCGAGGATCGACTCGAGGACCGAGTGGGCCAGCTGCGTCCCCGCCAGGACGAAGGCGACCAGCAGCGACGCGGCGACCTTCGCGGGGACCGAGTCCGTCCCGTTCTGCATCCGGGTCATGACGGTGATCGCCACCCCGGCCAGCAGGGCCAGCGCGAACGACTGCAGGCCCAGCGGCATGTGCAGGAAGTGCGTCGCGGACTGCACGGCGGTGGCGCGGAGATCGGGGTAGGCCCGCATCATCAGCCAGCTCATGAAGAAGCCGCCGACGAGGTTGCCGATGAGCGTGCCGATCCACAGCCGCGCGAGCTGCCACCAGGTGCCGTGCCCGGCGACGACCGTCGTGACCGGGACGAGGAACCCCTCGGTGAACAACTCGCTGTGGCCGAGCAGCAGCGCCAGGAAACCGACGCCGAACGCGAGGCCGCCGAGCAGGGTGCTGTGCGTCTCGTGCTCGACGAAGAGGAATGCCAGGATCCCGATGGACACCTCGAAGCCGGCGACCGTGCCGGTGGCGAGGATCGCGATCCAGGTCCGCTGGAGCCGCGGCTCGCCCTCCGCAACGATCCGGTCGACCGAGTCGGCGACCTTCTCCTCGTGCGCCTCCGGCGGTTCCTCGGGGAGGACGCCGTCGTCCCGTGGGCGCTCCGGCGCGCCTCTCGCTGCGACTGTCACGCGGCGGCTCTACCCCAGGGTCGCCGGGCGCACGCGGACGGGGCCGCGGGCGCGCCGCTACCGCGGGAGCGTCACGACCCCGTTGGCGTGCGGGACCGCCGCGATGCCCTGCGCGTCCGGCGTCAGGGCCAGGTCCACGTCGGCCTGGTCCTCGACCGCGCGTTCCACCGACCGCGCGAGGAGCTCCTGCTGCCGGTTCAGCGCCGGGCGGCGCTCGGGCGGCACCACGGTGAGCAGGTCCTGGATCACGGCCTCCAGGCGCCGCGTCACCTGCGGCGACTTCGCGCCCGCGAGCCGCAACTCGTCGAAGCAGAGCTCCACGAGCCCGTCCCAGGTGGGCCTGCGGATCGTCAGCCGCACGACGCCCGCCTCGTCCCGGTACGTCCCCGTGTCGAGGTTCCGGGTGGCGACCTGCCGCAGGCAGTTGTGGATCCGGTGGATGGCCTCCACGGCCGTCGTCGGGTCGTTGAACGGCGTGGCGACGCTGCGCTCCGCGATGTCGACGAGCTTGCGGAACCCGAAGGCGGGGTCGTCCGGGTGGCTGCGCTCCGGCGCGAGCAGCATGTGCCGCCGCAGCGTCCGCAGGTCGTCGACGGGCAGCGCCCCGGGCCGGCACCGGACCAGCGGCGCGCCCTCGGGCACGTAGTCGCCCAGCGCGGGGAGGAGCTCGAACCGGCAGTCGTTGCGGGTCGCGGCCGCGACCAGCGCGGGGATCTCGACCGCATCGAGGATGCCCGCGCGCCAGGCGACCATGACGTGCGGGTCGGCCCCGGCGGCCGGCGCCGCGGGGTACAGCGTGTCGAGCTGCTTGAGCAGGCTGTTCCCCACGAGGTCGACCAGGCCGGCCACCCGCAGCGCATTCCCGGCGTGGTGCACGTACAGCAGGAGCACGACGACGGAGGCGATCAGCAGTAGGTAGGCGACCAGCACGGTGAGTCGCGGGACGGTGTCGGTCCGGACGTTCACGGACCGCAGGCCCAGGATCGCGAAGACGAAGGTGCCCGCGAACAGCGCGTGGGAGAACTGGCTGGGCCGGTCCTGGAGCAGCGCCCGCACGATGCGCGGCGAGAACTGCCCCATGCCGAACTGCATCGCCAGGGTGAGCACGGTCAGGACGAGGGTGATCAGCGTCATCATCGACGATGCGGCGGTGCCCAGCACGCTCTGGGCGGCGTAGGCGCTGCCCGCCCAGGAGGCCGGCACGAGGCGCTTCGCCGGGCCGCGGTCGAGCCAGAGGGTCAGGAACGACAGCACGATGGCGGTCAGGACGCCGCCGAGTGGCAGGAGCCACAGGCTCGAAGCCAGGACGTAGCGCCGTTCGAGCTTGTTGGACCAGGGCACCGGGGCTCCCTCCGTCGCGGAGGCCGCCGGGGCGACGGGGCGGCCGCAACCACTGGGTACCCCCCGGAGTGCACGCGACCTCGCGCGGACGCCCTGGCTGCGCTCGGACCTTCCGAACCTCCGTGTCTCCGCAGGCGCCCTGCTTCGTGCAGCTCGGCTCCGGCATCCGTTGTCACCGTGGCGGGTGCGGGAAGGTGGAGGGCATGCCCAACAAGCTCGCGACCTCCACCAGCCCGTACCTGCTCCAGCACGCCGACAACCCGGTGGCCTGGCAGGAGTGGGGGCCCGAGGCCTTCGCGGAGGCGAAGGACCGCAACGTCCCCGTGCTGCTCTCGGTCGGGTACGCCGCGTGCCACTGGTGCCACGTCATGGCGCACGAGTCCTTCGAGGACCCCGACCTCGCGGCCTACCTGAACGAGCACTTCGTGCCGGTGAAGGTGGACC
>JAOPWU010000210.1 GCA_025965515.1 Mycobacterium sp. | reverse complement strand
GACTCCACCCGGACGAGGTCGCCTTCGGCGATGCCGTACTGCTCCGCGTCGACGGGCGAGATCTCCACCCACGGTTGCGGTGCCGCCTGTTGGAGCGAGCGCGACCGGGCGGTCTTCGTGCGGGTGTAGTACTCCTCGAGCATGAGCTGGCCGGAGGTGTAGAAGGCGTGCGAGAGCGGGCCCTTCTCCTTCAGCAGGTCCTTGCTCACCTGCACGACGCGGTTCATCGCCGTCTCCCAGTCGGTCTCGACCAGGCGTCCGTCCTGACGGACCAGCGGCCGGGTCAGCCGATCCGGTGAAGACGCCCAGGGCGTGCTGCCGTACAGCCTTTGGGACCCAGCCGCCCGTGGTTCACGACGTCCGTCGCCCGACCGCGGACGCCGACCATCCGCCCGTCCTTCACCGCGATGTCGCAACCGCAGCCGTTGCTACAGAGCACGCGTGCCGACGGGACCCATCGGTCCACGTCCTGCTCGGCTAGTCCCGCATCGAGATGGAGGTCGACCCGGGCCGGCCAGACGCTGCCCCGGGGGTGGGGCGTACGGCTGCCCCAGATGTCGGCGATGCGGTCCATACCGTGTCCTTCCTGCGGAGTGCGCATGTCTGCCTGACTTACTGCGGGATGAGGGCGAGGCCCGCCACCCCGAGGATGTAGACGCCGAGCACCGCGATGCTGTCGATCCCGAGCCGCGCATGCTCCTTGGCCGGGCGGAACAGCAGCCCGGCCATGTAGATGAGGGTCAGCAGCGCTGCGAGGGCCGTCAGGTACAGGTCGCTGGCGTGCGCGTTGGGTAGGATCGCCTTTCCGCTGATCACGGTCGCGACGAGAAAGAGCACCGGCAGGAACGCGTTGCCGCCGAAGATGTCGCCGAACGCCAATTGGTAGTCGCCCTGCCGGACGGCCGTCAGACCGGTCGACAACTCCGGCAGCGAGGTCGCCGCGGCGAGCACCGTGGCGCCGAACAGGACGCCCGAGAGCCCGACACTGTCGGCGGCCTGGCTGCCGCTCTCCTCGAGCAGTGCGCCGGCGACCAGGGTGATGGCGGCGGCTGCGGCGAAGACCACGACGACTTTCGTGGTGCTGACGCCGCGGCTGGCCGCGGCGGCGGCCCGCTTCCTCGCGGAGTGCCCCCGCCGTTCGGGCTGCGCGTCCGGGGGATTGCCGTTGTCCTGCCACGGCAGCGCCGTCCCGGCCTTCTGCGTCAGGATCAGGCCGACGACCCAGATCAGGGCGATGCCGACGACGTCGGGACTCAGCCGGAACGCGATGGCGTCCGGGGGCAACTGCGCCCCCATCACGCAGGCCACCAGCACCGCGACGACGACGGCACCCTCCAGCACCAACGCCAGGCTTGCTGCCTGGTACGTCAGGGGCCGCCGCTCCCGCACGCCGAACGCGTCCAGGGCCACGAGGACGACCGTCTGGATCGCGATGCCTCCCAGGATGTTGCTCACCGCGACGTCGATCTGACCGTTGCTCGCGGCAGCGACCGTGATCGCGATCTCCGGCAGATTCGTGGCGACGGCCAGCAGGATCAGCCCGCCGAGCGCGGAGCCCAGGCCCAACCGCTCCGACAGGACGTCCGTGTAGTCCGACAAGGCGATGCCGGCGCCCCAGATGGCGGCGGCTGCGACGACGAAGACGACGAGCGACAGCCAGGTCGGCAGGTGGGGAAGGATCACCCCTCGAGTGTTGACAGGTTCACTTCTTGCGAAACGCAACCCTTGATATATGCACGTATGGTTGCGGGCGGTCTGGGCAGCGTGGTCGGGCTGCCGCGGGTCACGAACGGACGCCGGCGCGCTTCGGGTGCTGCACCTCGCCCGCCCGGGCCCGGCCGAGGGCAGCGGCCGTCGTGACCAGGGGTACGTGGCTGAACGCCTGGGGGAAGTTCCCGACGAGACGTCCGGCGGTGGTGTCGTACTCCTCCGACAGCAGGCCCAGGTCGCTGCGTAGGTCGAGCAACCGCTCGAACGTGGCGGTCGCATCCGCGGTGCGACCCAGCAGTGCCTGGCACTCGGCCAGCCAGAAGGTGCAGGCGAGGAATGCGCCCTCGGTGCCCGCGAGCCCGTCCTTGCTGGCGCGCGGGTCGTAGCGCTGCAGCAGCCCGGCGTCGGTGCGCAGGTCGGCCGTCACGGCATCGACGGTGGCGACGATCCGCGGATCGTCCGGCGGTAAGAAGCCCACCAGGGCGATGTTCAGCAGCGACGCATCCATGAAGGGGCTGCCATAAGACTGCGTGAAGCATCCGCGGGAGCTGTCCACCCCGTGGCGGAGAACGTCATCGCGGATGGTGCCGCGCAGCGCGCGCCAGCGGTCCAGCGGCGCGGCCAGGGAGAACTGTTCGGCGGACTGCAGGCAGCGGTCGACGGCCACCCACGCCATGACCTTGCTGGCCGTGAAATCCCGCGCAGGGCCACGCATCTCCCACATGCCGCTGTCCGGTTGCGACCAGCCGGTCTCCAGGAAGTCGAGCAGCGCCCGCTGCAGGTCCCAGACGGCCGTCGGGTCGTCCCCGAGCAGGTGCTGGAAGGCGTCGTCGCGCGGCTCGGCGGTGTGGACACCGGCCGCGCGGGCCTGATGCAGCGCGTCGATGACCTCGCCGTAGACGTCGAGTTGGCGCTGGCCTACCGCCGCGTTGCCGATCCGCACCGGCGTTGCTCCCTGGTACCCGGACAGCCACGGCACGGTCCGCTCGGTTAGGCGCCGGTCGCCTGCGATGCCGTACATGATCTGAAGGTCGGCTGGATCGCCGGCCACCGCGCGCAGCAGCCAGCTGCGCCACTCGGCGGCCTCCCGTGTGAAACCGCCTTCCAGTAGCGCCAGCAGGGTGATCGTGGCGTCCCGCAGCCAGCAGTAGCGGTAGTCCCAGTTGCGGCCGCCGCCGAGCTGCTCGGGCAGGCTGGTGGTGGGCGCGGCGACGATGCCGCCGGTCGGGGCGTAGGTGAGCCCTTTGAGCACCACGAGGCTGCGCCGGACTGCCTCGGCGTGGGGACCGCTGTAGGTGCAGCGGCCCATCCACTGCGCCCACCAGGCCTCGGTCGCGTCCTGCGCGCGGTCCGGGACCAATCGGGTGAGCAGCCGTCGGTAGGACGTCTGGTAGGTCAGCACGAAGGGAACACGCTGGCCCGCGCGGACCGTGAAGGTGGCGGTGGTGGCGTGGCCGGCACTTTGCACCTCGACGGGCGTGTCGAGGTACAACGCGTCGGGTCCGGAGAGGAAGAGGTGCCGGCCGTCGGGCAGCCGGCGCACCCACGGCTCCAGCGCGCCGTCGCCGAAGCGCACGATCAGCTCTGTCCGCATCTCCACCGTTCCGGAGACGCCCTCCACGATTCTGACAAGGTCGCTGGCCTCGCCCTTCTCGGGCATGAAGTCGACGACGCGGACATGGCCGACCGCGGTCTCCCAGTCGGTTTCAAGCACCAGGCTGTCGCCGCGGTACCGCCAACGGCTCGACATCCCTGCCGAGGCCGGGGCCAGCAGCCAGCGCCCCGCCGCGGGGGTGTCCAGCAGCGCCGCGAAGACGGCTGCGCTGTCGAACCGCGGGAGGCAGAGCCAGTCGACCGACCCGTCCCGGCCGATCAGCGCCGCTGCGTGGGCGTCCCCCACGAAGGCGTAGTCCTCGAGAGCGAGTGCCATCGGGCGAGCTTCCCCTCTGGATCCAGGGCGGTGACGCGCGACGCTCGGGCGGTCTGCGGCGGGGGTGATGAGCGGAGGTGACTCAGAGTCCGACGCTGCCCATCATGATTCCGCCGTCGACGAAGACGGTGGTGGCTGTCAGATAGGCCGACTGCGCGGAGGCCAGGAACACCACCACGTCCGCGATCTCAGCCGGCTGGGCCATCCGTCCCAGCGGAATGGCGGCGTCGAGCGCCTTCATCTTTTCCGGGTCGTCCAGGGTTGAGGCGTTGATTGGGGTGGCGACGGCACCGGGTCCGATGTTGACGACCCGGATGCCGTGCGGGCCCAGCTCGACGCCCGCCGTCCTGGCGAGCATCCGGGTCCCCCCTTTGGCGACGCAGTACGCGACGTTGCCAGGCATGGGCCACTCCTCGTGGACCGAGGAGATGTTCAGGACGAGGCCGCCGTGCCCCTGGGCGATGAACTGCCTAGCCGCGAGTTGCGTGCCGAAGAACGCGCTCTTGAGGTTGATCGCGAGAACGCGTTCGTACTGCTCCTCGGTCGTGTCGAGGATCGAGGTCCGGGTCTCGACGCCGGCGTTGTTCACCAGCACGTCGAGCTGCCCGAACGCGTCGACGGCCGCGTGGATCATGCGGTGCAGGTCGGCCACCTTGCTGACGTCGGCCTGCACGCCGACCGCACGACCTCCCGCCGCTTCGACCTGGGCGATCAGGTCCTTGGTCTCGTCCGGGTGGACGACGTAGTCGATGACGACGTTGGCTCCCTGCCGGGCCGCCGCCAGGACGATCGCCTCGCCGATTCCGCTGTTACCGCCCGTGACCACCATCGTCTTGCCGTTGAGCAGCACGCGATCTCCTTGTCGGCCGGAGCAGATCCTCAGGCGTCGAGCACTGCCTCCCCGAGGTGGGTTCCAGCGGCAGCAGTGAACGACTGCAGACCTTCCAGCAGTTTCTCGACGTCACCGGGCGCCATCTGCTGCAGCACTTCATCGAACGCAGCCTGCCGGGCCAGATGCAGTTGGTGCAGGATCCGGCGGCCGGCGGGTGCGAGCGTCAGAACGAGTTCGCGACGGCTGTGGGGGGCAGTGTCACGGACGATGAGGCGGGACTCGACGAGCCGGTCGCACGTGCGGCTGGTCGCGGACAGGCTCAGATGCAGCCCCTCCGCCAGACGCCCCAGGTTCAGCGGGCCCGACCGCTCGAGGACCAGCAGCGCACGGAGATGCGAAGTCGGCACCGGTGGGTCGAGCGACTCGATGCCCCGTACGGTGAGGCTCACGAAGCTCTGGCTTGCGACATCCAGGGCGACGGCGTGGGACGAGGGCGAGCGCCGGGCCATCGAACTCCTCAGCTGGTACCGGCCTGTGATCCTAAGGGGAACGCCCGGAGCCACCGTCGGTCGACATGGAGGGATGCGCCGGCCCAGTGATCAGGCCGGGGTTGGCCAGCCGGGGCAGCACCGCCATGGTGTCTCCTCACGATCCGCCCCGTCGGGGCTTGGCAGGGCCTACCCAACACTTGCTCTCCGGAACCATTGCACGGTGCAGCTAGGTGGTCCGCCACTGCTGCGCGCGCGGCGCGAGGGACGCCCCGTGACCCGCACGGCCCGACTCCAGCACAAGTTCTCCCGCGTGCACCTCGGGCCCTCCGTCGAACAGCATCGGCTCGAGCCGGGCGCCGCCGCTTGCAGGACGTGGCGGGCACCGAGCGCTCGGGCGACGGCCACCGCTCGCGGGTCCGGCAGGTCGCCGTCCGTGGCGGTCAACGTCGGCGACGGGGCGATGAGCACGCCATGCCCCAGCCGGCCCGCCCGGCCTCCAGGGCTCTCACGTCGACGCCCTGGCCCAATGCAGCGCCACCGCGCCCACCGCCACAGCGCCGACGCCGCTGAGCACCCCTCGCTAGTGCTCCGACAGCCAGGTCTCCGGACTGTGGGCGTGAGCCTTACCGTCGAAATCACGTGGGCGCCGTGGGCGCCGGGGACGGGCGTGAACAGGTTGTCGCCGGGCGCTCAACGCGGCGGCTCGCTTCGCTCCCCGGCCGCTGCCGATCACGGCTGTCCTCCTCGGAGCGACACCTCCGGCTTCATGGGGACAGGTCCGGTGGTCCCCCGACCTTGTCGGCCTCCCGCACGGCCAGCGCGGCTGCGGCCACCGCGGCGTCGCACTCCGCGAGGCCCAGCAGGATGGTGAAAGGCCCGACCTACGGGCCGGTCGCGTGGCCGGTCGCGTCGTGGCGGTCCCGGGAAGGAACGAGCAACGGGACTTAGTGCCCTGCTCCTTCCGGCTGGCGTCACCGATTCTGAGGTGCGTAGGAATCCGCCTTCGATGATTCGGGATCAGGTGACCATGACCGCGCTGACCAGTCCGCCTCCGGCGCTGACCGCCGCGCTTCAGCGTGCCGCGGCCCGCGCCACGCTCGCCCCGTCGGTGCACAACTCGCAGCCGTGGCGCTTCGTGCTGCGCGGCCCGGCGCTGGACATGTACCTGGACCGCGGCCGTGAGCTGCCCGTCCTGGATCCCACCGGTCGCCAGCGGCTCATCAGCTGCGGCGCGGCGCTCTTCAACGCGCGCGTATCGCTGGCCGCCTCTGGCTGCGAG
>JAOPWU010000192.1 GCA_025965515.1 Mycobacterium sp. | reverse complement strand
GTGGCCCGAGGTGGCGCGCCCCGGCGCCGGTGGCCCCACTGCCGCCGAGGCCCCTCGCCCCGACGCCCCCGCGCCGGCCGACGACCACCAGCACTCCGGCGCGAACCTGCAGCGGGGCACGGTCGAGCCCGGACCGGTCGCCCAGGAGCCGGCCGCGCAGGTCGTCCCGCAGCTGCGGCCCGCCGCGTCCGGCCTCGACGTCGTCGCCGTCCGCGACCGCTGGCCGCAGGTGCTCGACGCCGTGAAGGACCGGCGCCGCTTCACGCACGCCGTGCTGGAGCAGCACGCCATGGTCGTGGCGGTGAACGGCGACGAGCTCGTGCTCGCGTTCAGCGCCCCGCCGATGGCCCGGAACTTCACGCAGAGCGCGCTCAACGCCGAGGTGCTCGGCGAGGCGCTGCAGCAGGTGCTCGGCGCCCGCTTCCGCATCACCGTCTCCCAGCAGGCCCCGGGTGACATGCCGGCGGGCCGGAGCGGTGACGCCGCACCCCGCCCCGCCGCAGGTCCCGGGTTCGCCGCCGAGCCCGACGAGCCGTCCGTGGACGACGAGACCACCGACGACGGCACCGGGCCCCGCGGGGAGGACGCGGCGCTGGCCGCGCTGCGGCAGCACCTCGGCGCGACCGTGATCGGCGAGATCTCGCCCTGACGCGCGGCACCCGCGCCGCCCGGCGGCGCCGGCCCCACCACGTACGCTCGACCGGTCGAGACCCAAGCCCAGGAGGCGAATCCCGTGCCCAAGCCCGGAGTCGGCGGCCAGCCGAACATGCAGGCCCTGATGAAGCAGGCGCAGAAGATGCAGGCGCAGCTCGCCGAGGTGCAGGCCCAGATCGCTTCCTCGCAGTTCGAGGGCACCTCGGGTGGCGGGCTCGTCACGGTCACCGTCGGCGGCCAGGGCGAGCTGCTCGGCCTCGCGATCCAGCCCGCCGCGCTGGACCCGGAGGACCCGGAGACCACCGCCGACCTGGTGCTCGCCGCCTACCGCGACGCCGCCGGCAAGGCGCACGCCTACAGCGACCAGGCCATGGCCCCGATGCAGGGCATGCTCGGCGGCATGGGCCTGCCGGGCCTGTAGCGGTGTACGCCGGCGGCATCTACGAGGGCGCGGTCGCGGACCTGATCGACGAGCTGGGCAAGCTGCCCGGGGTCGGGCCCAAGTCCGCGCAGCGCATCGCGTTCCACCTGCTCGCCGCCGACTCCGCGGAGGTGCGCCGGCTGGCGCAGGTCCTCGTCGAGGCGAAGGACAAGGTCCGGTTCTGCCGCATCTGCGGCAACGTCGCGGAGGCGGAGGAGTGCCGCGTGTGCCGCGACCCGCGGCGCGACCACTCCGTCATCTGCGTGGTGGAGGAGCCGAAGGACGTCGTGGCGGTCGAGCGGACGCGCGAGTACCGCGGCGTCTACCACGTCCTGGGCGGCGCGCTGTCGCCGCTGACGGGCGTCGGTCCGGAGCAGCTGCGGGTGCGCGAGCTGCTGCTGCGGCTCGGGGCGGGCTCGGTCACCGAGGTCATCCTCGCGACGGACCCGAACATCGAGGGCATCGCCACCGCGACATACCTCTCGCAGGTGCTGCGGCCGCTGGAGGTCACGGTGACGCAGCTGGCGAGCGGCCTGCCCGTCGGCGGCGACCTGGAGTACGCCGACGAGGTCACCCTCGGCCGCGCGTTCGAGGGACGCCGCACCGTCGGCTGAGCCGCCCGACCGGCCCGGCGTCCGGAAAGTCGGTTGTGGCCCCTGGTAGAACCGCGGGGTGACGAGCTTCCCGACGATACGACTGCTGGCCGACCCCGACATCCCCACGGCCTGCGTGCTGGCCTGGGACGCCCTCCAGCAGGTCTCGGTGGCGACCGGGCACCGCGCCGTGGACTACGACGACGTGACGCGGGGCTGGCTCGAGGGCCGGGCGCGGCACCTGCTCGCCCACGACGCGCCGGGGTGCTGGGTCGCTGACGAGGGCGGCGAGCTGCTGGGCGTCGCCCTGTCGCTGCGGCGCGACGACTTCTGGTTCCTGTCGCTGCTGACCGTGCGGATCGGTCGGCAGGGCCGGGGCATCGGTCGGTTGCTGCTCGACGCGGCGCGGGGCCACGCCGCCGGCACGACCAGCGGGGCGATCGCCGCGAGCATGGACCCGAAGGCGCTGCGCCGGTACGCCGCGGCGGGCTTCGACCTGCTGCCCTGCTACGAGGCGACCGGCCGCCCCCGCACCGACCCCGCGGCTGTCGTCAACGCCCGTGAGGCGGTGCGCCCCGGGGTGCTGCCGGCGGACCGGCCGCTGCTCGACGCGGTGGATCGCGCCGTGCGGGGCGCCACCCGCGGCCCGGACTGGAACTTCCTCCTGCCCGGGATGCAGCTGCTCGTCGCGGACGGCGCGCCGGGGGAGCGCGGCTACGCGCTGGTGCGCGAGGTCGCCGTCGGGGCGGTTGTCGCGGAGACGCCGGCCGCGGGGCCCGGCTGCTGCGCGCCGCACTCGCCCGGGTCGCGCCGACCCGCGACGACGCCTCGGTGGTCAGCTGGATCGACGGCAGCCAGCCGTGGGCGGTCACCGTCGCGCACGAGGCCGGGCTGTCGCTGGCCGCCGGCGGGTCGGTGTGCCTGCGGACGCCCACCGGCAGCCGCGCCGCGCACCTGCTGCACGGCGCCTTCGGCTGACCGGCCCGGCTAGATGCCGGGGACGGCCTCGAGGACGCGCTTGCCGGCCTTCCGCGCCTTCTTCCGCGCCCGCTCGGCGATGCCGTCCGTCAGCAGCGTGAGCCCGGCGCCGACGAGCCAGATGTCCTTGGCGATGCCCACGCCGGCCTGCGTCGGCTTGATGCTGCCCGGCTCCCGGAGGCCCGGGGTCTTGAGGTAGAGCTGCACGAGCCCCGCGCCGAAGGCCGTGAGGCCCGCCCCGGCCAGGACCGGCGAGACGAACGGGGTGATCAGCGCGGCGCCGAGCGCGATCTCCGACGCGGAGAGCACCTGCGCGAACTGGTCCGGCTTCATCTTCTGCAGCTGCGGGATCGCGCCCGCGGCCATGCCGTGGACCCCCTCGGCGGGCTCCCCCTCCAACCCGCGCTTGCCCAGCCCGGAATTGATGAAGAAGACGCCGATGGTCACGCGCAGGGGCAGATGGCTCAATCGCATGGTCGGTCAGCTCCTCGGATCACGAATGTGTCGAGGGCTGCGCTACCCCGTTCGTCGCAGCGGGAACACCCGGCCTCAGGTGGGGTGCCGGGCGAGGTCGGCGGCGCCGACCAGACCGGCCCGCGCGCCGAGCTGCGCCGCGACGATCCGCGCGACCGGCCGGTGGCCGCGGCCGGTCAGCTGACCCGCGAACGCCTGCCGCGCCGGGCCGAGCAGCAGCTCGCCGGCCTCGCTCACACCGCCGCCGATGACGAACACCCCCGGGTCGAGGGCCGCGGCGAGGTTCGCGATGCCGATGCCCAGCCACGTGCCCACGTCGGCGAGCAGCTCCCGCGCCGTGTGGTCGCCCTCCCGTGCGGCCGCGGTGACGTCCGGGCCGGTGATGTCGTGGGGGTCGCCGCCGACCCGCTCCAGCAGGTCCGCGACGAGCGGCGAGCCCGACGCCGCCAGCTCCCGCGCCTCCCGCACCAGCGCGTTCCCAGAGGCGTACTGCTCCCAGCAGCCGCGGTTGCCGCAGGGGCAGCGCAGCCCGTTCGGCACCACCCGCATGTGGCCGAACTCCCCGGCCATGCCCCACTGCCCGCGCCGCAGCCGCCCGTCCAGCAGGATGCCGCCGCCGATGCCCGTCCCGAGCGTCACCGCCACCAGGTTGTCCTCGCCGGCGCCCGCACCGAAGCGCCACTCCGCCCAGGCCGCGGCGTTCGCGTCGTTCTCCACGACCACGGGCAGCGCGATCCGGTCGGCGATCGCGTCCCGCAGCGGCTCGCCGCGCCAGGCGAGGTGCGGGGCGAACAGCACGGCGGCGCGGTCCGCGTCGACGAAGCCCGCGGCGCCGATGCCGACGGCGGAGACCGTGGCGCCGGCCGGCACGATGGCCAGCAGCTCGGTGACGACGCCCGCGATGGTGTCCTCGACCTCGCCGGCGGTGCCCTTGCGGCTGGGGGACTCCGCGCGGCGGATGTCGAGGATGCGGCCCGCCGGGTCGACGAGCCCGCCGATCACCTTCGTGCCGCCGATGTCGATCCCGATGGTCAGGTCGCCGTCCGTGGGAGCCCCTGGCTCGTCCGCCACCGCACGCTCGTCTCTCCCGGCCGCGGGACGCCGGCCGGCGTCACCGGAGGGCCGTCCGGAGCGTAGATCGCCCTATCGGGCGGGGCGGGGCGGGCGGGCCGCCGACCCTCATGCATCGCCCCGTCCGGTCGATGGATCAGCACACGTTGTGTCCCATTTCTCGGCTGGAGGCCGTCTTGCTCACCCGTCTTCGCGCGGTCACCATCGGCGTCCGGCTGGCCGTGGCGTTCACCGTCCTGCTCATCTTCACGGTCGCCACCGTCGGGCTCGGTCTGTCGGCCGTGAGCAGCCAGCGGTCGGCCACCGGCAAGCTGCAGCAACTGCAGCAGCTCACCCACGACGTCGACATGATGCGGTACCTCGACGGCGACATCAGCGGCTGGCAGCTCGGTTACGTCACCGACGTCTATCGCGTCGGCGCCACCGAGGCCCTCAAGCCGGACGCGGTCAACCGCAAGGGCTTCCTCGATGACTACGACAAGCTGCAGAACCTGCTGAAGTCGATGCACACCGCCTACATGACGCCGGCGGAGAAGGCCGTCAACGACAAGCTCGACACGCAGTGGACGAGCTACAAGTCGCAGGACGACAAGATCGTCGCCACCTTCCACGGGAACTCGCCGGCGGCCACCGAGGCCGGCTACCAGATGGTGATGGGCCCCAGCTTCGACCAGTACTTCGAGATCCTCGACAGCACCCAGAAGCTGCAGGACTCGGTGAACCACCGCACCGATCTGGCGGTGTCGCACTCCGCCTCCGCCGCATCGCAGTCCAAGGCGATCCTCATCACCGCCGGCGTGATCGCCGTGCTGCTGGGCGCGGTGATGGCCTGGGCCGTGGCGAAGAGCATCACCGGTCCCGTGGCGGCCGCCCGCAACGCCCTGCGGGGCCTCGCGAATCGCGACCTCCGGGTCTCGCTCGACGAGTCCGGCCGGGACGAGATGGCCGAGCTGGCCCGCGACCTGGGCACCGCCGTGACGGCGATCCGGGCCGCGATGACCGAGGTGACCGAGCGGGCCACCGCGCTGTCCCGGTCCTCCACGGAGCTCGACCGCATCGCGTCGGGCTTCGCCCAGACGGCGGCCGAGACCTCGACCGAGACCGACCTCGTCTCCACCGCCGCGGAGCAGGTCACCCGCAACGTGCACACGGTCGCCGCCGGCGCCGAGGAGATGGGCGCGGCCATCCGCGAGATCTCGCAGAGCGCCACGCAGGCGCTGGCCGTGGCGGTGGACGGGGCGGCGATCGTCGACGCGACCACCGGGACCGTCGCGGAGCTCGGTACGTCGTCGGCGCAGATCAGCGACGTGCTGCGCCTGATCCAGGGCATCGCCGAGCAGACCAACCTGCTGGCCCTCAACGCCACCATCGAGGCGGCGCGGGCCGGTGACTCGGGCAAGGGCTTCGCCGTCGTCGCCGGCGAGGTCAAGGACCTCGCGCAGCAGACGGCGCAGGCCACCGAGGAGATCAGCCGGCAGATCACGGCGATCCAGTCGGGCAGCGGGGCGGCGGTGAGCGCCATCCAGGAGATCACCGGCGTGATGCGCCGCATCAACGACTACCAGGCGACGATCGCCAGCGCCGTCGAGGAGCAGACGGTCACGACCAACGAGATGAGCCGCAGCGTGGCCGAGGCCGCGACGAGCTCCGCCCAGATCGCGGGCAGCCTCGCGACCGTGGCGGGCTCCGCCCGGGCGATGACCACCGATGTGGCCGGGACCCGCGCGGCGGCCGCCGAGCTGGCCGGCCTGGCCGACCAGCTCAACACCCTGACGGGCACCTTCCAGCTCTGACGGGAGCTCCCGACAGGAGCGAACGCGCAGCGGCCCCCCGGCGACGGGCGGGCCGCTGCGGCGTTTCCGGGGGCTGCCGGGGTGTGGTCCGGGGCCGGCGGGGCAGGTCGCCGGAGCCGTCCGACCCCGAAGGAGCCCGCATGACCAGCCTCATCGCCTCGCAGGACCTGCCGCACGGCAGCGTGACCGGCGTCGACGGGTGGGCGGTGGGCCGGCAGGAGTCGGGCGAGCTGTTCGCGGTCGGGCGCCGCTGCCGGCACCAGCGCGCCGACCTGGGCCGGGGGTCGCTCGACGCCGACGGCTGCCTCGTCTGCCCCTGGCACGGCTCCCGCTACGACACGACGACGGGCGCGATGGTGGACGGCCCGCGGGGCTCGCTGTTCGTCCACCTGCGCATCCCGTTGTACTCAGGGGCGGTGAAGCTCTTCTCGAAAGTGCTGCCGCTGCGGTCGGGCCGGGCCCGGCGACAGGGGGGCGCGATCGTCGTCGACTGAGGGCGGCCGGCGGCCCGATTAGGCTCGACCGTCGTGTCCGCCTCCGTCCCGTTCGTGTCCCCGGTGGACACCCCGGTCCCGCGGCCGGAACGGCGGGCGGTGCTGCGGGACGCCTGGGCCGTCGGGCTGGCTACCGGCTCGTCGGGGCTGTCGTTCGGGGCGCTGTCGGTGACGTCCGGGCTGTCGGTGCTGCAGACGTGCCTGCTGTCGTTGCTGCTGTTCTCGGGCGGCTCGCAGTTCGCGTTGGTCGCGGTCGTCGGCGCGGGGGGCAACCCGCTCGCCGGCGCGGCGAGCGCCGTGCTGCTCGGCCTGCGCAACGGGCTCTACGGCCTCGGGCTGTCGCGGCTGCTGCGGGTGCGGGGGTTGCGCCGGGTCGTCGCGGCCCAGCTCGTCATCGACGAGAGCACCGCCATGGCGACCGGGCAGCCGACGCCGGAGCGCGGCCGGCTGGCCTTCCACGCCACCGGCATCGCGGTCTTCGTCTGCTGGAACGTCGCCACGCTGGCGGCCGCATCGGCCGCCCGGGCGCTCGCGTCCCCGCAGGCGCTGGGGCTCGACGTCGTCGCCCCTGCGGCGTTCCTCGCACTGCTCGGCCCGCGGATCCGCGACCGGGCCACCGCGGGGACGGCGCTGCTCGCGGGGGCCGTGGCGCTGGCCGCGGCGCCGCTGGTGCCCGCCGGTATCCCCGTGCTGCTGGCCGCCGCGGTCGGTGCCCTGCTCGTGCTGGCGCGGCGATGACCTGGCTCGCCATCGGCCTGGCCATCGCCGGCTGCTACGGCGCCAAGCTGGCCGGCCTCGCGGCACCCGCCCGGGTGCTCGAGGGGCGCCGGCTGCAGCGGTTCGCGGCCGCGCTGCCCGTCGCTTTGCTGGCGGCGCTGATCGCGCTGCAGACCTTCAGCTCCGGCCGCCACCTGGGCGTCGACGCCCGCGTGGCGGGGGTTGCGGTGGCCGCCGTGGCGGTCCTGGCCCGGGCGCCGTTCCTCGCCGTGGTGGTGCTGGCCGCCGCGACCACCGCGGGGCTGCGCCTGCTCAGCTGAGAATGTCCTTGCGGCGGAACCGCAGGAACGCCAGCAGGATCGGCACGATCGTCCACGGCACCGCGCTGATGAGGCCGCGGGCGACCTGGTCCGTCACCATCGGCGTCTGCAGCAGCTCGGTCCAGCTGAACCAGTAGTGCGTCGGCAGCCAGGTCCGGACGACCCCGAGCGCGGTGACCTGGTCGAGCACCTGGCTGATGACCACCAGCACGACGGCGCCGCCGACCGCGCCGAGCGGAGCGTCCGTCATCGTGGAGAACAGGAACGCCAGCCCGACGACGCACCCCATCATCGCGATGACGTAGCCATCCGACAGCACCAGCCGCCAGACCCCCTCGGCGGCGGAGAACCCGCCGCCGACCGGGGTGGTCACCGGGTGCCAGCCGAACGCGATCGTCCCGGCGATGGCCCCCACCAGCGGCAGCAGGACCGCGGCCCCGATCCCGTAGAGCGCCGCCGCCGAGAGCTTCACCCGGAGCAGCCGCGCCCGGCCGATGGGACGCACGAGCAGGTACCGGAGCGATCCCCACTGCGCCTCGCTCGCGATGCTGTCCCCGGCGAACAGCGCGACGATGACGACGAGCAGGAACTGCGACGTGGCGACCAGCACGAAGAACGCGGCGTTGAGTCCGCTCCGGGACGCGATGTCGATGAAGTCGGCGGAGCCGTTGCCGTTCCCGGGGCCGCCGTTCACCGCGATCGCGACGACGACGATGACCGGCAGCAGGACGACCGCCGCAAGGCTGACCAGCGTCCGCCGCCGGCGTGCCTGGCGCACCAGTTCGAGCAGCATCAGCGCCTCCCGGCCGTCTCGTCGAGCTCCCGCTCGTAGGACCCGAGGCCACCACCCGAGCCGATGGAGTGCCCGGTCTCCGCGGCGCCGACGAGGGACAGGAACACGTCCTCCAGCCGCCGCTGCACCGCGACCTCCCGCACCCCGATCCCGGCGGCGACCAGGGCCACCACGATGTCGGGCCGGGCGGCCGGGTCCGCGTCGACGGTCAGCACGTGCGCGTCCGAGCCGATGCCCGGCGCGACCGACCGCACGCCCGGGGTGCCCCGCAGGACCGCCAGGGCGCGCTGCGGGTCGTCGGTGTCCACCCGCAGCGACGACGCCTGGCCGAGGAGCTCGGCGACCGCACCCGTGTAGACCAGCCGGCCGCTCTGCATGACGACGACGTCGGTGCAGGTGACCTCCACCTCCGACAGGAGGTGGCTCGAGAGCAGCACCGTGCGGCCGGTGGCGGCGTACCGCTGGATGAGCTCCCGCATCTCGCGGATCTGGGGCGGGTCCAGCCCGTTGGTGGGCTCGTCGAGGATCAGCAGGTCCGGCATGCCGAGCAGCGCCTGCGCGAGCGCGACGCGCTGCCGCATCCCCTGGCTGTACGAACGGACGGGCCGGTCGATCGCGACCCCCAGCCCGGCGACCTCGAGGGCCTCGTCGAGCTTGGCGTCGGCGATGTCCGCGCCGGTGGACCGCCACCACAGCAGCAGGTTGTCGCGGCCGGAGAGGTGCGGCAGCAGCCCCGGGCCCTCGACGAAGGTCCCGACGCGCCCCAGCACCGGGTGGCTCGGGGTGACGCGTTCGCCGAAGAGGTGCGTCTCCCCGGCGGTGGCCTCGATCAGCCCGAGCATCATCCGCAGCGTCGTCGTCTTCCCGGCGCCGTTCGGCCCCAGGAGCCCCACGACGGTGCCGCGCTCCACGGTGAAGCTGACGTCCTCCACGGCGTGGTGGCCGTCGGGGTACGTCTTCGTCAGGCCTCGCACCACGACGGGGGTGGCGTCCGGCGTGCCGGTGTGCCGGGAGGCGGCGTGGCGCCGGCGGACCGTCAGGACGCGGCCGACGGCCGCTGCGACGACCGCGAGCAGCGCGGCGAGCCCGATGCCGAGCGGCAGCAGCGAGCCACCGGAACCCTGCACGGTGACCGTCGGCAGCGTCAGGCCGCTCCCGGCGACGCCGCTGACGGCGACGACGGCCGCGGCGGGTTCCGGGGCGTAGGCGAAGTCGGTCGCGGCGAACGACAGCCGCAGCCGGTGGCCCGGCAGGAACGTGTGCGCGAGCGTCGGCAGCGCAACGGTCACGTCGGTGCCCGCTCCGCCCGCGCCGGCCACCCGCAGCGGTGCCACCTGCGCGTAGGGCAGCAGCGAGGTGCCGCTCGCGTCGATGTCGTACAGCGCCGCGAACAGCACGGCGGTGCCGGACGTGCTCGCCACGTGGACCCGCACGGTCGGCGTCCCGACCAGCTGCAGCTCCGTCTTCAGCGCGGGGGACGTCCAGACCGCGTCGGCGCCGCCACCCAGCGCGCCGAGCGCCCCCGCCGCCTGGCTGAGCTGCGGCAGGCCCGGCAGGCTCGTGATCTGCGCCGGGCGCCCGCCGGGCGGGTTGACCGCGTAGCCGGTACCGACCGGGCCGCCGCTGCTCAGCGCGGCGCCGACCCCGAGGGTGTAGGTCGTGCCCCGCGTCCCCGCGACGGGGAACGCGGCGGCCTGCGCGTGCGCGGTGCTGCTGCGGGAGCCGCCGTCCGTGTGCCAGCGGAAGCCGGGTCCGACGTCGACGGACGTGTTCCGCCCGAGGTACCGGCCGAACCAGGCCAGCGTGCGGTCCTCGATGCGACGCTGCTCGGTCGTCCCGAAGGGGCTGTCGTGGCCGCCGTCGGCCCAGTCCATCGCCACGGGGACGCCCGCGCCGCGCAGCGCGGTGTACGTGCGGACGGCCTCGTCGAGCGGGAACAGCGAGTCCGCCTCGCCCTGCACCAGCAGGGTGGGGACCCGCAGGCCGGCCACGACCGGCGCAACGCCCGCCTGGTCGAGGGTGGCGAGCGCGGCCGGGGAGGCCTGGCCGGAGGAGGCCGTCGAGGAGTAGGCGGCGCAGACCTCCGGCACGAACCGGCCGCAGGGGCTCGGCGCGGCGCCGGGCGGCGAGGCGCCCGACGCGAACAGCGTCCCGGCGTACAGCTGCTTGAAGACGCCGACGGTCCCGCCGGGGCGGCCGCCGGCCGGGTCCGCGGCGTTGGGGGACAACGCCGAGGCCAGCGAGTTCCACGTGATGACGGCGGCGACCGCGTCGATGCGCGGGTCGCGGGCGGCGGTGTCGAGGCTGACCCCGCCGCCGTACGAAGCGCCGGCGAAGCCCACCCGGGGGTCGCCCGGGGCGTCGAGCTGCACGTTCGGCAGCGTCGCGAGGTAGTCGATCTCCTGGGACGCGTCCGTCACGTCGTACTGCGGGAGGTCCAGCCCGATGCCGCCCGTCGAGGCGCCGAAGCCGCGGGCGCTCGGCGCCAGCACGACGTAGCCGGCGTCGGCGAGGCGGCGGGCCTGCGAGGCCACGTCGGACTTGTCGCCGCCGAAGCCGTGGCTCAGCACGACGGCGGGGTGCCGGCCGGCGGCGGTGGGCGCGTAGAGGTCCGCGTCGATCGTCACGGTGTCGGTGCGTCCCGGCCCGTCGGTCACGGGCAGCCGCACCGCCCGGACGGTGTGCGCGGTGGCGCCCCCGGCCGACTCGGCGAGGGGCACGACGACGGCGACGACCACCACCACGGCGGCGGCGAGCAGCGCCAGGAGACGACTACGGCGCGAGCGGGGGAGGCGGGGCACCGCCTGACGCTACCCGTGACGGGATGTTGGGCGCGTGTCGAGCAGGCCGCGGTGCCAGACAGGTGCAAGGACTGCGCCGTGGGGCAGGTAGCGCAGCGACGGGCGGCGCGTCCCAGCGCAGCCCGACGGCACGTGCGGGAGGCGGCGCCATGGCGAACGGCAGCGATACGCGGTGCAGCAGGCCCACCCTGGTCGTGCTCTTCGGGGGCAACGGGGACCTGGCGGCGCGGCGGATCCTGCCGGGCCTGTTCGCCCTGTTCCAGATGAAGCTGATGCCCGACCGGTTCGAGATCCTGGGCAACGCCCGCCGGCCGCTGTCGGACGAGGAGTTCCGCGCGTTCACCCGCAAGGCGATCGACGCCAGCGCCCACAAGTACTCGGACGAGGAATGGGAGCAGTTCTCCCAGCGGCTGCACTTCCACTCGAGCGACTTCGCGCCCGGGCAGAGCGAGGACCTCGGCGGCGCCATCCGGGAGCTGCTGAAGGACCTGGGTGAGGACGCGGAGATCCTCTACTACCTGTCGACCCCGCCGACCACGTTCGAGCGGATCACCCAGGCGATCGGGGAGCAGAAGCTCGCCGAGCAGGCCCGCGTGGTGTTCGAGAAGCCGTTCGGCACGGACCTGCAGAGCTTCCGCGAACTCGACGCGGCGGTGCACCGGGTCTTCGACGAGAGTCAGATCTTCCGCATCGACCACTTCCTCGGGAAGGAGTCGGTGCAGAACATCCACACGATCCGCTTCGCCAACGGACTGTTCGAGGGCATCTGGAACCGCCACTACATCGACAGCGTGCAGATCGACGTCCCCGAGGACCTGGACGTCGGCAAGCGGGCGGGGTTCTACGACGGCACCGGCGCGTTCCTCGACATGATCGTGACGCACCTCTTCCACGTCCTTGCCGAGGTGGCCATGGAGCCGCCGACGTCCCTGACGGCGGAGGACCTCGCGGTCGAGCGACGCAAGGTCTTCGAGGCGATGCGGCCGCTGGAGCCCGAGGATGTCGTGCTCGGGCAGTACGAGGGATACCGGGAGACCGAGGGCGTCGCCGAGGACTCGACCACCGACACGTTCGTGGCGGCGAAGGTCTGGGTCGACAACTGGCGGTGGGACGGCGTGCCGTTCTTCCTCCGCACGGGCAAGAACATGACGCTCTCCGCGCAGCTGGTGACCGTGACGTTCAGGGCGGCGCCGGCGCGGCTGCTGGGCGCGGCAGCGCCCGAGGGGCTGGCACCGAACCACCTGAGCTTCAGGTTGTCCGGGCAGGAGGGGATGTCGCTGTCGCTCATCGCGAAGCGCCCCGGCCCGGACTACCAGCTGGCCAGCACGCAGGTCGGCCTGCAGCTCTCCGAAGCGTTCCCCGAGGAGGGGCTGCAGGCGTACGAGCGGCTGTTGCACGACGCGCTGCTGGGCAACCGGGCGCTGTTCACCCGGCCCGACGGACTCGCGCGGGTGTGGGAACTGGCCGCGCCGCTGCTGGACCACAAGCCCCCGGCGATCCCGTACCCGAAGGGGTCCATGGGCCCCAAGGAGGCGGACGAGTTGATCGCGCCGCGGAAGTGGGTCCTCCAGGGCTGACGCCTCCCGCGCGGCAGAAGGCACCGCTGCGCCCGGAAAGTCGCTGCCGGGCGGTTCGGGCCCCCGGTACCCTGGGGGCATGGCAGCGCCCGGACTCGTCGTGCAGAAGTACGGCGGTTCGTCCGTCGCCGACGCCGAGCGCGTGAAGCGCGTTGCCGAGCGCATCGTCGCCACCCGCAAGGCGGGCCACCAGGTCGTGGTCGTCGTCTCCGCCATGGGCGACACCACGGACGAGCTGCTGGACCTCGCCGAGCAGGTGACGCCGCTGCCGCCGCGCCGCGAGCTGGACATGCTGCTGACGGCGGGGGAGCGCATCTCGATGGCGCTGCTGGCGATGGCCATCGCCCAGCTGGGGCTCGAGGCCCGCTCCTTCACCGGCAGCCAGGCCGGCGTCATCACCGACTCGGTGCACGGCAAGGCGCGGATCATCGACGTGACGCCCGGCCGCATCCGCGAGGCGCTCGCCGCCGGGCACATCGCGATCGTCGCGGGCTTCCAGGGTGTCAGCCAGGACACCAAGGACGTCACGACGCTCGGCCGCGGCGGGTCGGACACGACCGCCGTCGCGCTGGCCGCCGCTCTCGGCGCCGACGTCTGCGAGATCTACACCGACGTGGACGGCGTCTTCTCGGCCGACCCGCGGCTGGTCCCGAAGGCGCGGCAGCTCGACACCGTCTCCTACGACGAGATGCTCGAGCTGGCCGCCTCCGGGGCGAAGATCCTGCACCTGCGCTGCGTGGAGTACGCCCGCCGCTACGGCGTGAAGCTCGTCGTGCGCTCCTCGTTCTCGAACAAGCCCGGCACGGAGATCACAGGAGAGCCCGCCATGGAGCACGCGATCATCTCGGGCGTCGCCCACGACCTGTCGGAGGCGCGGATCACCGTCGTCGGCGTCGCCGACAAGCCGGGCGTCGCCGCGGAGGTCTTCCGGGCCGTCGCCGGGGCCGAGATCAACATCGACACGGTCGTGCAGAACGTGTCCGGCGCGACCGGCAAGACGGACATCTCGTTCACGCTGCCGAAGGCCGACCAGGCCGCCGCGCTGCAGGCGCTGCAGAAGGTCCAGGACAGCCTGCAGTACGAGTCGCTGCTGTCCGACGAGCACATCGGCAAGATCAGCCTCATCGGCGCCGGCATGCGCGCCCACCCGGGCGTCACCGCCCGGTTCTTCGAGGCGCTGGCCAACGCGGGCGTGAACACCGAGGCCATCTCCACCAGCGAGATCCGCATCTCGATCCTGTGCCGCGACACCGACGTGCCGGCGGGCGTGCGGGCGCTGCACGAGGCCTTCGAGCTGGACGACGACACCGAGGCCGTCGTGTATGGAGGGACCGGACGATGACCACCCCCCGCAAGCCCACCCTCGCGATCGTCGGCGCGACCGGTGCCGTCGGCACCGTCATGCGCGAGCTGGTCACCGAGCGGGAGGACGTCTGGGGCGAGGTCCGGCTCATCGCCTCGGCCCGGTCCGCCGGGCGGCTGCTCGACGTCCGCGGCCGGCAGGTGCCCGTCGTGGCCCTGTCCCCCGAGGCGTTCGACGGCGTGGACATCGCCGCGTTCGACGTTCCCGACGAGGTCTCCGCCGAGTGGGGGCCGGTCGCCGCGGCCCGCGGCGCGGTCGTCGTCGACAACAGCGGCGCGTTCCGGATGGACGCCGACGTGCCCCTGGTCGTGCCCGAGGTGAACGCCGCCGCGGCGGCCCTGCGGCCCCGCGGCATCATCGCCAACCCGAACTGCACGACCCTGTCGATGATCGTGGTCGTCGGTGCGCTGCACCGCGAGTTCGGGCTGCGCCGGCTCATCGTCGCCAGCTACCAGGCCGCCTCGGGTGCGGGGCAGGCCGGGATGGACCGGCTCTACGACGAGTACGCCGCCCTGGGCGGCGGCCGGACCTGGGGCACCGTCGCGGGGGACGTCCGCAAGGAGCTCGACGGCCTCGGCGCCTCCCCGTTCGTGGCGCCGCTGGCGGGCAACGTGATCCCGGTGGCGGGCTCGGTGAAGGCCGACGGGTGGACCTCGGAGGAGCTGAAGGTCCGCAACGAGTCCCGCAAGATCCTCGGCATCGGGGACCTCAAGGTGACGGCCACCTGCGTGCGGGTGCCCGTGCAGACGACGCACTCGCTGGCCGTGCACGCGGAGTTCGAGCGCGAGGTCACGGTGCCGGCCGCGCGGGCGCTGCTGGCGGCCGCCCCGGGCGTCGTGGTGCAGGACGACCTCGCGGCGGGGGTCTTCCCCACGCCGGCGGATGTCGTCGGCACCGACCCGACCTACGTGGGCCGGATGCGGCAGGGCCTGGACGACCCGCGCGAGCTGACCTTCTTCGTGTGCGGGGACAACCTGCGCAAGGGCGCGGCGCTCAACACGCTGCAGATCGCGGAGCTGGTCGCCGGCTCGCTCTAGCCGTCACCGCCGGGGGACGGGCGGCGCCTCCGGCTCGGGGCTCGGTGTCGGGGAGACGCGGGGTGCCCGCCGCGGTCGGCCCGCCTGCTGCCCCTGCTCCTGCCGCTCGGCCTTGGCGCCTGCCGCGGGGACCTGGTGCGCCTGCGGCAGCAGGCCTTTGGCCACCCCGACGGCCGTGCCCACCGGGCCGGTGGGCTGGCGCGGGGCGGGTGGGACCGCGCCGTCCTCCCGAAGGGCGGTCGCCAGCTGGCGCAGCTGCGTGAACCGGCTCGCGGTGAGGTCGACGGCGTCCACCGAGCCGACGCCGTAGGACGCCGCGGCGATGGCCGCCGTGGGCGCCAGGTGGCCCAGCGCGCGGGCCGGATCGGTGCGCCAGGTGTCGACGTCGAGCAGTTGCCCGCCCGCGGCCACGGGGTGGTGTCCGACGTAGACCAGCCCGCGCTGCAGCTCCTGCTGGTGCCGGGCGAACCCGATCGGATCGGCGGCCGCGTAGCCCCGGCTCATCGTGTAGACGCCCACGGCCATGTCCCAGCCGGCCATGAGGGCGCCCTCGTCGAACCGGGCGCCCGCCCGCCAGAGGCGCAGCAGCGCGCAGGGTTCCGGGGGCGCCAGGGCGGCGGCCCCGCGCAGCACGGCGGCGAGCCGCCGGCCGGACCGGGCGACCTCGTCCTGCGCGCCGGCGAGCAGCGCGACGGCGCAGGCGCGGTCCGCCCGGCCGGGGTCGTCGGCGGGACCGGGGCTGGCGGCGGTGCCGAGGGCGTCGGGCAGCAGCGGCCGGGGGCCGGTGCCCGCGCCGAGCGGGCCCGCCGTCCGCTGCCGGAGCCAGGCGGTGGTGGCGTCGGTCGCCCGCGCGTGCAGCGCG
>JAOPWU010000127.1 GCA_025965515.1 Mycobacterium sp. | reverse complement strand
CGCCCGGGCCTGCGCCGCGGCGGCGGCGGTCCGCTGCTCGGCCTCGTCGGTGGCCCGCTCGGTGCGCGCCTCCGCGGTGGCCTCCGCGGCCCGGCGCTCCCGGCCCGCCTGCTGCTGCTCCTCGGCGAGCTGCTGGGCGGCCTCGGCCGCCTCCGCCTGCGCGACAGCCTGCTGGGCGCTGGCCTCGCGACGGGCCGCGGCCTCGGCCTGCTGCAGCTGCCCTTCGGCGGCCAGCGCGTTGTTGCCGGTGACGGCACCCGCGAGCTCCTTGGCCTTGCCGGCAATGCGGGCGCCGAGGCTCTTGCGTGCCTCGTCTGCTGTCCCGTCGCTCATGCGTCCCCCTCCGTGGTTGATCGGTGCCTGCCACATCGGCATGCCCGTTCTGCAGGGGGCTGCACGTGATCGGGTCGGATGTGCCGCGGAGCGCGGGCGGTTTGTAGGGAGACGCCCCGCTGGACTGGCGGGCGCGGCGAGGGCCGTGTGTGTCGAGTCACACCGCTAGCACGGGTGCTTGCAACTGCTAGCAGCGGGCATACAGTGGGTGTCACCGAGAACGATCAGAACCCCTGGAGGCGTCATGGCGACGACCACGAACAACGGCGGTACCGACAAGACCGCGGCCAAGGCCAAGTCCGCCACGGACAGCACGGCCGCCGGCACGAAGAGCGCGATCAACAAGACCGCGACCGCGACGGAGCGCGCCAAGAGCACCGCGGCCCGCACCCGCCGGACCACCCGCACCCAGGCCAAGGCCACCGCCACGGGCGTGCGCGCCAACGCGCAGCGCGTCACCGGTGCGGCCCAGGCCGAGGTCCGGGCCATCGCGAACCAGCCGGTCCGCCCGCTGTACTTCGCGCTGGGCGTGGCCGACGAGCTGGCTGCGCAGCTGAAGGAGCTCCCGGGCGCCATCAGCACGCTGCCGACGACGCTCAGCAGCCTGCCGACCGCCATCCCGACCCGCGCCCGTGAGGTCGTCATCGACCTGACGACCAAGGCCGGCGACCTCTCCGAGCGGGCGCAGCAGCGCTACACCGAGGTGGCCGTCCGCGGCCGCAAGCTCACCACCTCGGTGAAGAACCAGGAGAGCACCCAGCGCGCCCGCGGGCTCGCCGCCTCTGCGCAGCGTCGCAGCGACGGTGCGATCACCACGGGCCGCAAGGCCGCCGAGGCCGGCATCCAGGCCGTCAAGGACGCCGCTGCCAAGATCGGCTGATCGACCGCACCACTCCGGAGGCCGGTCCCGCACCCGCGGGGCCGGCCTCCGGCACGTCCGGGGGCTTCCCGGCCGGCGTCAGCCCACTGCGGGCAGGTGTTCGTCCAGAAAAGCGAACACGATCGCCGCCTGGCGCACCCGCTCGTCCATGACGAGCGACCCGTGGCCGGCGTCGAACCGGTAGACCGCGTGCGGCGCCCTCCGCTCCGCGAGCCGGGCGAGGTAGTTGTCGACCTGCCGGGCCGGGCAGCGCGGGTCGTTCTCGCCGATGGTGATCAGCACCGGGGCGCGCACCTCGTCGACGTAGGTGATGGGCGACGCGCGGCGGTACTTCTCGGGCACCTCGTCCGGCGAGCCGCCGAACAGCGACCGGTCGAACGCCTTGAGGCCCTCCATCTCGTCGGCGAACGCGGCCACGTAGTCGGCGACCGGCACCTCCGCGACGCCCACCGTCCACAGCTCCGGCTGCGCGCCGACGCCGAGCAGCGTCAGGTAGCCGCCCCACGAGGCGCCCGCCAGCACGATGCGACCTGGGTCCACCTCCCCGGTCGCCACGAGGTGCGCCCGCACCGTCGCGAGGTCCGCGAGCTCGGTGTGGCCGATGTCGGCCTCCAGCGCGTCCCGCCAGGCCGAGCCGTACCCCGTCGAGCCGCGGTAGTTGACCTGCACGACCTGGTAGCCGTTGTCGACGTACGCCGCCACCTCGGCCGAGAAGCCGTCGACGTCGTGCGCCGTCGGTCCGCCGTGGACCAGGAACACCGTCGCCCGCGGCGGGCCGGCCGGTGCGCAGACCAGCGCATGCACCGGGCCGCCCTCCCCGTCGGCCCACACGTCGCGCGCCGGCACGCCCGGCGCCGGCGGCCGCCCCTCCGTCGGGGCCAGCACCACTGCGCCGGACAGGTCCTGCACCCGCGACGGCAGCTCCGACGACGACCAGGAGAACCACACGGAGCCGTCCGGCCGGGCGGTCGCCGAGCCGACGAGACCGCGGGGCACCTCGAGGTCGGTGAGGGTGCCGTCGACCAGGTCGTACCGGTACAGACCCGACCGGCCGTGGTGGTCGTGGTGCACCAGCAGCGCGGACCCGTCGGGGTAGAAGTCGGCCTCCAGGTCGCCCGGCAGGGCGATGGCCAGCTCGGTCACGGCGCCGGTCTCGGCGTCCCAGAGCAGCAGTTCCGGCCGGTCGTGCCGCTCGTGCACGACCAGCACCCGGGGGTCGCCGGGGATCGGCGAGAACGCGACGGCCTCCAGCCCCTTGCCGGGGCCGTCCCAGAGGTCCGCCAGCACGGCGGCGCCGCCCGGAACCGTGGTGGGCTCGGTGGCGTCCGCCAGCCGGACGCTGCGCAGCGCGGGGTGGCGGCTGTCGCCGTGCTCGCTGTGCTCGAGGACGAGCAGCCGGCCGTCCCGGGACAGCGCGCCGACGCTCGCGTCGTGCTCGGAGGCGTAGACCGTCCGCAGCTGGTCGCCGGGGGAGTGCACGAAGATCGCCGTGCCGTCATCGTCCGAGGTGCCGACGACGGTGACGTCCTCGGGGCCGATCTCCAGCCCCGCCGGGTAGGCGGCCGGCACGCCGTCGACGGCGACCTCGTCCGCGCCGCCCTCGAAGGGCTGCCGCCGCCAGACGCCGAACTCGTCCCCGTCGGTGTCGGCGAACCACCAGATCCACTCGCCGTCGGGGCTGATGCCGCCGTGCGCGGTGCCCTCGGGCCGGTCGGTGGCCTGCCGCCGGGTGTCGGTCGCGCGGTCCCACGCGTAGAGCTCCACCTTGCCGCCGAAGTTCGCGGTGAAGACGCAGTGGTCCGGGGCGTCGAGCGCCCAGTCCGGGAGGCTGACGCGCGGGGCGCGGTAGCGGTCGGCCCAGGCGGGGAGCCCCTCGAGGGGCGGCGGCACGGCGCGGGGGGAGTCGGTCACCCCCTCATCCAAGCCGATGCGGCCGGGCCGGGCGGCCCGGAAACGGCGAAGGGCCCGCCCGGCGAACCGGACGGACCCTTCCTGCTGTCGGGTTGGCGGGATTCGAACCCACGACCTCCTCGACCCGAACGAGGCGCGCTACCAAGCTGCGCCACAACCCGAGACAACCCATCGAGCATAACCGAGGACCCCCCGGCCGCCTCCGTCAGGGTGGCGGTCAGCGGGCCCTGGGCGTCAGCGTCAGCAGGCTCGCCTCAGGCGGGCACGCGAACCGCGCCGGGGCGAACGGCGAGGTGCCCAGCCCCGCGGACACGTGCAGCATCGCGGGGGCCCGGACCTGCCCCGGCGCCGCGTACTCGGACACCCAGCGGCAGCGGTCGCGGTCCAGCCCGCAGTTCGTCACGAGCGCGCCGTAGCCGGGGATCCGCAGCTGCCCGCCGTGCGTGTGGCCCGACAGCACCAGCTGCACCCCGTCGGCGACGAACGCGTCCAGGACGCGCGGCTCCGGGGCGTGCACGAGCCCCACGGCCAGGTCCGCGACGGGCGACGCCGGCCCCGCGACGGCGGGCAGGTCGTCCAGCTTCAGGTGCGGGTCGTCGACGCCCCGCAGCTCCACGGAGCGGCCCGCAACCGCCATGGTGGTGCGCCGGTTCGTCAGGTCCAGCCAGCCGGCCGCGAGCAAACCGTCCCGCAGGTCCTGCCAGGGCAGCTCCGGCCCGTGCACCCGCTTGTGGCGCGGGTTGAAGTACTTCAGCGGGTTCTTCGGGACGGGGCCGTAGTAGTCGTTGCTGCCGAAGACGAACACGCCCGGGAACGCGAACAGCGGCTCCAGCGCCCGCAGCGTGGCCGGGACCGCCGTCGCGCCGGCGAGGTTGTCGCCGGTGAGGACGACGAGGTCGGGCGCGAGCCGGGCGAGGTCGGCGACCCAGGCCTGCTTGCGGCGCTGCCCCTCGCGCATGTGGATGTCGGAGACGTGCAGCACCCGCAGCGGCGCGGCCTGCGGCGCCAGCACCGGCACGTCCCAGCGACGCAACGTGAACGCATTCCGCTCCACGAGCCCCGCGTAGCCGGCGGTCCCCGCCCCCAGCAGGCCGACGCCGAGCGCGGCGGTGGCCAGGGGGGAGGTGCGGCGGGTCATACCCGCATCCTCTCCCGGCCCCGGCGAGCTACGCCCGCCGGTCGGTCAGCGGCCGTTCGCGAGGATGATGTTGACGGTCGAGCCGGCCGGCACCAGCGTGCCCGCGGCGGGCACCGTGGTGGCCACGGGTCCGGACGGCAGGACCTTGCCGGCGACGCTGATGAGGCCGAGGTGCGTCACGAGCCCCGCCGCCTGGGCGGCTGCGGCGGCCTGCGCCTGGCTCATGCCGGCGAGCGACGGGACGGGGATGGTCGCGCTGCCGGCCGCCACCACGGGGTCCGGCGGGGGCAGCGGCTGGACGGGCTGGTCCGCGAGGGCCGCGTTCATCAGCCTGCCCCAGATCATGGCGGGGACGTCGCCGCCGAAGACCTCGGGCCAGGTGCGCCCGGCGGCGACCAGCCCGCCGAGCGGGTACTTCGTCGACCCGCGCGGGTCGGACAGCTCGACGGCGGCCACCAGCTGCGGGGTGTAGCCGACGAACCAGGCGGCCTGGCTGTTGTCGGTGGTGCCGGTCTTGCCCGCGGCCGGACGGCCGATCGCGGACGCGTTCGCGGCGCCCGTGCCGCCGGGGGTGTTGATGACCCCGGCGAGGATCGACGTCGCCGTGTCCGCCACGGCGGCCGGGATCGTCTGCCTGCACGGCGGGGCGGAGGTGTGCGCGACGGAGGCGCCCTTGCTGTCCGCGAGGGCGGCGACCGCCCGGGCGTCGCACTCCAGGCCGTGCGCCGCGAGCGTGGCGTACGCGGTCGCCTGGTCGAGCGTGCTGACCTGCAGCCCGCCGATGGTCAGCGAGCCCAGGTCCTTGCTGACCTTCGTCAGCAGCGCCGGGTTGACGCCCAGCTGCCGCGCCGCGTCGACGACCTTCGCGACGCCGACCCGCTCCTCGAGCTGGATGTAGTACGTGTTCACCGACTGCCAGGTGGCCTGCGGCAGTGTGAAGAACCCGGCCTCGCTGTCGGCGGCGTTCGTGACGCCCGTCGGGCAGGTCTTGCTCGTGTTGCCGGTGACGTAGTCGAAGACGAGCGTGTTGTAGCAGGCCGGGGAGTTGAACCCGAGGGCCGCCCCGAAGCCCAGCTGCAGCGCGGCCACCAGGGTCCAGACCTTCGCGGTGGAGCCCGGCTGCTCGAGCGTGGTCGGCAGCAGGACCTTCGTCGCGGAGGTGCCGTTGTCGGCGCCGTACTGCCGGTTCACGGCCATCGCGACGATGTTGCCGGTGCCCGGCTGCAGCACGACCGTGGGGGCGGCGACGCGGTTGTCCGTGCTGATGACGCTGTCGATGGCCTTCTGCGCGGCCTTCTGGACCTTCGGGTCGAGCGTCGTCCGGATGACGAGGCCGCCCGTGTACAGCTTGGTGTCCCGGTCCGCCTTGGTGGCGCCGAGCGCCGGGTCGTTCTCCAACTGGTCGCGGACGTAGGCGCAGAAGAACGGCGCCGTCGCGTCGGTGCACGAGTCCAGCACGGCGGCGCTGCGCCCGGCCACCACGCCCAGTGGCTGCGCCCGCGCGGCGTCGGCGTCGGCCTGGCTGATGTCGCCCAGCTGGAGCATGCGGTCGAGCACCGTGGCCCGGCGTTCCAGCGCGATCGGCGGGTGCGCGACCGGGTCGTACTGCACGGGGTTCTGCACGAGCCCGGCGAGCAGCGCGGCCTGCGGCAGGGTCAGCGCGCCGGCCGCCACCCCGAAGTAGTGCTGGGCCGCCGTGCCGATGCCGTACACGCCGTTGCCGTAGTAGGCGATGTTCAGGTAGCGCTCGAGGATCTGGTCCTTGGTCAGCTGCTGCTCGACGCCGAGCGCGTAGCGCGCCTCGCGGAGCTTGCGGGCCGAGGTGTCGGCGATGGCAGCGGCCTTGTCGGCAGGGGCGGTGGCCTGCTCCAGCAGCACGTTCTTCACGTACTGCTGCGTGAGCGTCGAGCCGCCCTGCTGGACCGTGCCGGCCTGGCCGTTGCGGACGAGCGCCCGGAGCGCGCCGCGGGGGTCGATGCCCTTGTGGTCGTAGAAGCGGGAGTCCTCGATGGCCACGAGCGCGACCTGCGCGACCTTGGCGACCTGGTCGAGCGGCACGATCACCCGGTCCTCGGCGCCGTGCAGCGTGGCGATCACGGAGCCGTCGGTGGCCAGCATGACGCTGCGCTGCGGCAGCGGGGGCTGCACGAGCGCGGACGGCAGCGCGTCGAACCGATCGACCGCGGCCTTGGCGAGCAGCCCGGGGCCCAGCACGACAGGCAGCGCGAGCACGGTGACGAGGACGGCCGCCAGGCCGCACAGCCAGGCCAGCTGCCGCACGGCAACGGCGCGCCCGGGGCCGGGGAGTGGCGGCATCGCGTCACCCTAACCGGGCCGGCTGGGAGCGGACACCGCCGAACGGCTCGGGCGGGACTGCCCGCCGGGACGGCTCAAGTTCCGGCCGTCAACTGCCGATAGAGCTGCAAGCCCTCTCGCTGACTAGCCCATCTGGACCAGACAGAACCACGCAAGTGGCCCATGGGCGGCGCAATGGGCGACTGATTACGGTGATCCCTGCGACGAAGGTCACATGCACCATCCTTCGCCGCAGGAGCGCTTGCGACCGGGGCGCGGGTGCTACAAACCGGGCGGCTTCGGCTGCCGGAGAGGCGACGATGACGACGACGACCATGCCCATGAGCTCCGCGGTGTGGACGACCCAGGCGGCTTGCAAGGATGCCGACCCGGATGAGCTCTTCGTGCAGGGCGCGGCCCAGAACCGGGTCAAGGCCCGCTGCGTCGCCTGCAAGGTGCGCACCGAGTGCCTCGCCGACGCGTTGGACAACCGGATCGAGTTCGGTGTCTGGGGCGGCCTCACCGAGCGGGAGCGCCGCGCGCTGCTGCGCCGCCGCCCGGACGTCACCAGCTGGCGCGCGCTGCTGGACGCGGCACGCCGTGAGTTCCTGGAGTCCTCCACCGCCGTGGCTCCCGCCCCGGCGCGGGCCCTCCGCGTCAGCTGACGCGGACGGTGGTGCGGGGCCGCTACGCGGCTCCCGCGAGGTAGCCGCCGACCTCTCGTAGGCCGGCGAGGTCGTGCACGTCGCCCGGCAGCGCCGGGACCTCGACGAGCCCGACCTCGGGGTGCGCCACGACGAACCGATCCCGGATGCGCCGCTGTCGCTGCGCCTGCGCCAGCCGGTCGGCGTGGACGCTGAGCACGGCCGCGGCCAGCGCGGGGTCGCCCCCGTCCACCGGGACCTCCTGCGACCGGGCGCGCAGCACCTGGGCACCGGCGAGTGACCGCTCGACCGAGAGCTCGGCGGCCGCGGAGTGCTGCACCCGGTTGACGACCAGCCCGGCGAGCGGCATGCCCTCGGTCGTGAGCCGGTCGACGAAGAACGAGGCCTCCCGGATGGCGTCCGGTTCCGGCGAGGCCACGACCACGAACTCGGTGCCCGGCTGACCGAGCATCCGGTAGGTCCCCTCCGCGCGCTCGGCGAAGCCACCGAACATGGTCTCGAGCGCCGCGACGAACGTCGAAAGGTCCTGCAGGGCCTGCGCCCCGATGACCTTCGTGACGGTGCGGGTGAAGAGCATGAACCCCGCGCCCACGACCTTGAAGTACGCCTTGCCGCTCGCCTTCGCCGGCGCCAGCAGGATCTTCAGCAGCCGTCCGTCCAGGAACGTCGTCAGGTGCTGCGGCGCATCGAGGAAGTCGAGCGCCGACCGCGTGGGCGGGGTGTCGACCACGATGAGGTCGTAGTCGTCCGAGGCCTTCAGCTGCCCCAGCTTCTCCATCGCCATGTACTCCTGCGTCCCGGCGAAGGACGACGAGAGCGCCTGGTAGAAGGGGTTGGCGAAGATCTGCTCGGCCTTGTCCGGGGTCGTGTGCGCGAGCACCACCTCGTCGAAGGTGCGCTTCATGTCCAACATCATCGCGTCGAGGCTGCCGCCCGCCGTGGTGTCGATGCCCTGCACCGGGCGCGGGGTGTTGTCGAGCTCGACCAGGCCGAGGGACTGCGCCAGCCGCTTGGCGGGGTCGATGGTCAGCACGACGGTGCGGCGGCCACGTTCGGCCGCCCGCAGGGCGAGCGCGGCCGCGGTCGTCGTCTTGCCGACGCCGCCGGAGCCGCAACAGACGAGCACCTGCGCGGTGTCGAGCAGCGGGTCGAGGTCCAACAGGGGCGGGGCGACCGCCTGGTCGGCGAGCCGGGTCATGCGTCCACCAGTTCCGTGCGCAGGGTCTCGGCGAGCGTGTAGAGCGCCCCGAGGTCGACGGCGTGCGACAGCAGCGGCAGCTCGACGACGGGGCGGGCGATCTCGAGCCGCGCCCGCTGCTCCCGTTCGAGCTGGATCCGCTCGGCGTGTTCGGCGGCCTCCTCGATCAGGGTGCGGACGAGGGTATCGCCGGCGGGCAGGTCCACGGCCTTGAGCGCCCCGGCGATGGCTTCGGTGTCCAGCCGGCCCGCGGCGGCGGTCGCCAGCTCGGCGTCGGGCAGCAGCGGGGTCCGTCGCATGTTGACGACGATGCCGCCGATCGGGAGGCCGATGGCGTGCAGGTCCGCGACGCCGTCGAGCGTCTCCTGGACGGGCATCTCCTCCAGCAGGGTCACCAGGTGGACCGCCGTCTGGTGGCTGCGGAGGACCTCCATGACGCCGTCCGCCTGGGCGCGGATGGGGCCCATGCGCGCCAGCCCGGCGACCTCGTCGTTGACGTTGAGGAAGCGGCCGATCCGGCCGGTGGGCGGCGCGTCGACGACCACGTGGTCGTAGACCCGCTCGCCGATGCGGCGCCCGCTGGAATCCCGGCCGTCGATGGTGCGGACCACCGCCTCCTTGAGCTTGCCGGTCAGCAGCACGTCGCGCAGGCCGGGCGCGATGGTGGTGGCGAAGTCGACCGCGCCGATCCGCTTGAGCGCCTTCCCGGCGCGGCGCAGGTTGTAGAACATCTCGAGGTACTCGAGCAGCGCCTCCTCCGGGTCGATCGCGAGCGCGAGGACGCACCCGCCGCCACCCGGGGCGCTGGCGACCACCCGCTCCTCGTAGGGGAGCGGCGCCATGTCGAAGAGCTGCGCGATGCCCTGCCGGTTCTCGACCTCGCAGAGCAGCACGCGGCGGCCGCCGCGGGCCAGCGCGATGGCCAGCGCGGCGGCGACCGTGGTCTTGCCGGTGCCGCCCTTGCCGGTGACGACGTGCAGCCGGCGGTCGCCGAAGCGCTCACCCGGGGACGGCGCGGCCTGCGCCTTCCGCGTCGGCTTCGCGGGGCCGGGTTCTGTAGATCGACGAGCCATGCGCCGGACAGTACCCAGCCCTCGGCCCGCCAGCCGCGCCGTCGGCAGCCACTGTGGACGCTGCCTCCGGCGGAGGCGTTGTCCACAACCCATTCGGCCGCACGCAGCAGTGGCCCCGGTCGGCCTAGGTTTATCGGCGACAGGGCGAAACAAACACAGCGTTCCACCGTTATTGGCCGTTTTGTCTGACTAGCGTTCGTGTCAGTGATCGGCCAGAGTGGTCGTCAGGTCGAACTCGTCCCGCGTCTGGGGAGACGCGCGTGGTTCAGGGGGGTCCATGTCAGTTCCGAGTGATGGGGGCGGCGCACCGGTCGCCGAGCGTGCCGAGGCCGTCGGCCGGGCATTGCACGCCGGGCCGTCCGCGATCGGAGGTGACACCGCCGACCTGGCCTGGCGGGGGCGTGCTGCCTGTTACGGCAACGCCGCCTCCCTGTTCTTCCCACCGCCGCACTTCGAACGGAAGCCGGAGAAGGACGCCCGCGAGTCGGCCGCCCGGGAGCTGTGCCGCGCCTGCCCGGTGCGCCGCCGGTGCCTCGCGTACGCGCTCTCCGTCGATGAGCCCCACGGCATCTGGGGCGGCCTCAACGAGCTGCAGCGGGCCCGGCTCCGCCGCACCCGTGCAGAACTGGGGCTCACCGCGGCGGAGGCCGCGTGCCTGCCGTCGGCCGAGCTGCCCCCGACGGGCGTGCGGGGCCGTCGGCTGCCGTCGCCCCGCGTGCGGATGGCCGGCTGAGGCCGTCCGTCGGCCGGGCGGGAGCCTGGCGGGGGAGCCCGTAAGCTCGCCCCATGCAGAAGTGGGAGTACTCGACCGTTCCGCTGCTGGTGCATGTCACCAAGCAGATCCTCGACACCTGGGGTTCCGACGGGTGGGAGCTGGTCCAGGTCGTCCCCGGCCCCAACCCGGACCAGCTGGTGGCGTACCTGAAGCGTCCGCTGCAGGGCTGACGTGACCGCCACCGAGCGGCTGGCCGAGCTGGGCATCACCCTGCCGCCCGTCGTGCCGCCCGTCGCGGCCTACGTGCCCGTCGTCGTCGAGGGCGGCCTCGCCTGGACCTCGGGCCAGCTGCCGATCGTCGACGGGCAGTTGCCGCAGACCGGGCTCGTCGGCGGCGACGTGACTGCGGACGAGGCGGCGGGCCATGCCCGCCAGGCGGCGCTCAACGCGCTGGGGGCCCTGGCCGCCGAGCTGGGGTCGCTCGACCGCGTCGCCCGCGTGGTGAAGGTCGTGGGGTTCGTCGCCAGCGCGCCGGGTTTCACCGGCCAGCCGGGCGTCATCAACGGCGCCAGCGCGCTGCTCGGCGAGGTGTTCGGCGCCGCCGGCCGCCACGCCCGCAGCGCGGTCGGGGTGGCGGCGCTGCCGCTGGGGGCGCCGGTCGAGGTCGAGCTGGTCGTCGCGATCACGCCTGCCTGACCGGAGCGGCCCGTCCCCCTCAGGCCTGCCCGGCCGGCTGCCGCTTCCCGTCCGCCGCGAGCGGCTCCGCCGTGTGCCCCTCGACCGAGATGTGCGGCAGCACCCGGTCCAGCCACCGCGGGACCCACCAGTTCCATCGCCCGAACAGCTGCATCAGTGCCGGCACCAGCAGCGTGCGGATGACGAGCGCGTCCAACAGCACGGCCACGGCCAGCCCCAGGCCGAACAGCTTCAGCACGCGGGTGTCGCTCAGCGCGAACGACAGGAACACCAGCACCATGATCGTCGCCGCGGCGGTGATGGTCCGCCCCGTGGTGGCCAGCCCGGTGGTCACCGCCTCCTGGTTGTCCCGGGTGCGCAGCCACTCCTCGTGCATCCGCGACACGAGGAAGACCTCGTAGTCCATCGAGAGCCCGAAGAGGATCGCGAACAGCATCACGGGGATCCACGCGTCGATGGGCCCGGCGCGGCTCACCCCGATGAGGTGCATGGCCCACCCCCACTGGAACACCGCGACCACCACGCCGAACGCCGATGCGATGGACAGCAGGTTCATGACGGCGGCCTTCAGCGGGATCACGACGCTGCGGAACACGCAGAGCAGCAACAGGAACGACAGCACCACGACCGCGCCGATGAAGCCCGGCAGGCCGCCGGAGAGCACGGCCGCGAAGTCGGTGTACGTCGCCGTCACGCCGCCGACGTGGACGACGGCCCCGGTCCCGCGCACCGCCTCGGGGAGGACCCGTGACCGCAGCGTCTGCAGGAGCGTGCTGGTCGCCTGCGCCTGCGGGCTGCTGCCCGGGTAGACGGTGAGCAGCGCTGCCCGGCCGTCGCGCGACGGGACCACGGGTCCGACCGAGGCGACGTCGGGCACGGTCCGCAGGCGCTGCGGCAGCGTGGCGACCGCCGCCCGGGCGGTCCCGTCGGGCGTCTCGGCGACGAGCGTCAGCGGGCCGTTGAACCCCGGCCCGAACCCCTGCGCCAGCAACTCGTAGCCCGCGCGGGTCGTGCTGCCGGGCGGGTCGTTCCCCTGGTCGCTCGACCCCAGGCGCAGCGAGAGCGTCGGCACCGCCAGCACCAGCATCAGCACCGCCGCGACCACCGCAGCGATCAGCGGCCGCCGCTGCACGAGCCGCGACCAGCTCGCCCAGCGCCCGGAGGCCTCGGGCCGCGCGGCGCCACCGGCCGCGAGGCGCCGGCGCTCCCGCCGGCTGAGCACGTGGCTCCCGAAGTACGACAGCAGCGCGGGCAGCAGCGTCAGCGACGCCAGCATCGTGAACGCGACCGCGAGGCTCGCCGCCACCGCGACGCCGTACAGGAACGACACCCGCAGCGCGAACATCCCGAGCAGCGCGATGCAGACCGTGATGCCGGCGAACAGGACCGCGCGGCCGGACGTGTCGACGGCCCGCGCGATGGACGCGGGGACGGCGGCGCCCTGCTCGAGGTTCTGCCGGTGTCTGGTCACGATGAACAGCGCGTAGTCGACCCCGACGCCCAGCCCGATCAGGATGGCGAGTTCGGGCCCGAAGTCCGCCACGTCGAGGACGTGCGTGAGCAGCGTGATCCCCGAGACGCCCGCGCCGAGCGCCAGACCGGCGGTGAGCAGCGGGAGCAGCGTCGCCAGGACCGAGCCGAACGCGACGAAGAGGACCACGGCCGCCGCGACGACGCCGACGATCACGCTGACCCCCGCGGAGATCTTCGCGCTGAAGACCTGCCCCGTGGTCTCGATGTCCAGGCCGGGCGCCCGCGCGGCGGCCGCCTCCCGCTGCACCGTGGCGATCGAGGAGTGCGGCAGCTTCTGCAGCATCTGGTCGAAGTTGATCGTCGCGAAGGCGATACGGCCGTCGCGGCTGATCTGCGAGGCGCCTCCCGCCGCGTACGGGCTGCCGATCGCGGCGACGTGCGGCACCCGGGCGATGCGGGCCAGCAGCGGCTCCACGGCCGCGCGCACCGCCGGGTCGGTGACGGACCGGCCCGGGGTCGCGATGACCAGCGTGCCGGTGCCGCCGCTGGCGACGGGGAATTCCCGCTGCAGGAGCGCGATGGCCTGCGCCGACTCGCTCTTCGGGAGCGTGAAGTTGTTGGCGTAGCGTGCGCCGGTCACCTGGGCGGCTGCGCCGAGGGCGATGACCGCGAGGACCCAGGCCACCACCACCGCGAGGCGGTGCCGGGTGCAGAAGCGGGCAAGGCTGACCAACGGAGCTCCCGGGGGCAGAGGCGGCGCGTCCGTACCAGGCTACGGCCGGGCGGCGGATACGGCTGGCAGGATCAATGCCCGGGCGGTGGACGCCCCGGGAAAGGGGTAGGCGTGGATCTCCGCGAGCGCATCCAGGCACTCGAGAACGGCTCGTTGCAGCCCGCGGCGCCCCGCGACGCGGCCACGGTCGTGCTCGTCGCCGACACCGCCGAGGGGGTCCTGGCGTACCTGATCCGGCGCGCCGCCGGCACCACCTTCGCCGGTGTCCACGCCTTCCCCGGCGGCAGCGTCGACCCGGTGGACGTGAGCCGCGGCGTCCCGGTCCACCCCTCCCTGCCCGCGGCGTGGGGGCCGCTGCTGGACGCCGACGGGCCGCTGCTGGCCGCGCTCGTCGGGGCCGCGGTCCGCGAGACGTTCGAGGAGACCGGCGTGCTGCTCGCCGACCCGGGTGCCCCCGGCAGCGCGCCGCCCGGGGAGGACGACCGGGCGGCGCTGGAGGCGCGTGAGGTGAGCCTCGCGGAGCTGCTCCGGCGGACCGGCTTCGAGGTCCGCGCGGACGCGCTCACCCCCATCGCGCACTGGCTCACCCCGGAGGCCGAGCCGCGCCGCTTCGACACCCGGTTCTTCCTGGCTGCGCTGCCGCCCGGGGCCCGTCCCGAGCGGTTCGGCACGGAGGCCGACGACGACGCCTGGCTGTCGCCCGCCGCCGCGCTGCGGGCCGCGGAGGCCGGGGAGCTGTTCATGCTGCCGCCGACCCGGTCGGTGCTCACCGACCTGGCCGCGCTGCTGGAACGGCCCGGCGTGGACACCGCGGCGGCGCTGGTGGCGGCCGCCCGGGAGCTACCCGTCGCGCGCATCACCCCCCGGATGACGCTCGACGCCGACGGGACGACGGTCCGCATCGTCACCGGATCCGCGGCCGGTCCGGACGACCCGAGCGTGTGACACGGGAGCCCTCGGCTCCCCCCATCCTGGCTCCGGCGATACGGTGGTGCGCGTGCCCGGGAGTGAGGTCTCGCGTCCGAGTGACCGCGTCACGCTCCTGCGGGCGGCGAACCCCGGGCCGATGACGCTCGAGGGCACCAACACGTACCTGCTGGCCGAGCCCGGCGCCACCGAAGCGGTGCTGCTCGACCCGGGACCTGCGCTGCCCGAGCACCTGGCCGCGATCGAGGCCGCCGCTGCCGAGCGCGACGTCCGGATCGTCACGGTCGTCCTCACGCATGGTCACGGCGACCACAGCGAGGCTGCGCCCGAGCTCGCCCGCCGCACCGGCGCCCGCGTGCTCGCCGTCGACCCGGCCCACCGCCGCGGCGACGAGGGGCTGCCCGACGGGTCCGTGCTGCGCGTCGGCGGGCTGGAGCTGCGGGTCGTCGCGACGCCCGGGCACAGCTCCGACAGCGTGAGCCTGCTGCTGCCCGCCGAGCGGGCCGTCCTCACCGGGGACACCGTGCTCGGGCGCGGGACCACCGTCGTGGCCCACCCCGACGGCCGGCTGGACGACTACCTCGCGAGCCTCGACCGGCTCGGCGAGCTCGCCGGCGACCTGGCCGTCCTGCACCCCGGCCACGGGCCCGCACTGGACGACCCGCGCGCCGCCGTCGAGTACTACCGCGGGCACCGCCACCGGCGGCTCGCCGCCGTGCGTGCCGCGCTGGACGGCATCGACGCGACCGGCGCCCCGGTCACCGCGCTCTCCGTCGTCGCGCAGGTCTACAGCGACGTCGACCCGGTGCTGTGGCCGGCCGCGGAGCTGTCCGTGCGCGCGCAGCTGGAGTACCTGGCCGTGGTCGAGGGGCGCCCCGCGGCCCGGGCCGCGCTCGACGCGCCACCCGCCGGCGCGCGCGACGACACCCACGTCGCCCGCGTCGACCCCTCGCGGCTGCCTGCCGCCCCGGCGTGACTCCCGCGGTCTGTGCCGCCTGCGGCACGGAACAGGTGCCGGGAGCCCGGTTCTGCCACCGCTGCGGCATCCCGCAACCGGGCGTCGCCGAGTCCGGCCGCCGCGGCCCGGCCGAGCGGCGCGTCGTCACCGTGCTGTTCGGCGACCTGTCCGACTTCACCGCCTGGGCCGAGGACCTCGACCCGGAGCGGGTCGGCGGGGTCACCGACCGGCTCCTGGCGGCCTGCGCCCGCACCGTCACCCAGTTCGGCGGGCACGTCGACAAGCTCACCGGCGACGGCATCATGGCCGTCTTCGGGGCCCCCACCGCGCACGAGGACGACCCCGAGCGCGCCGTCCGCGCCGCCGCCACGATGCAGGACGTCGTCCGCCGGCTGGTCGCGGAGGAGGTCGGCGGCGGCCGGGCGCTCGGCCTGCGGGTCGGGGTGAACACCGGTGAGGTGCTGGCCGGGGTGCAGGCGGCGCTGTCCTACACGGTCGTGGGCGACACGGTGAACACGGCCAGCCGGCTGTCCGACGCGGCCGGGGTCGGCGGCGTGCTGGTCGGCCGCGAGACCGCCGCCGCGACGCTGCACGCCGCGAGTTGGCGCCCGTTGCCCCCGCTGCGGCTCAAGGGCAAGCGGGAGCCCGTGCCGGCCTGGGAGCTCATCGGCCTGCGCACCGCCCCGCAGGAGCGGGTCGGCATCGGCGACGAGGCCCCGCTGGTCGGCCGCGAGGAGGCGTTCGGGACGCTCGTCGCGCGCTGGCTGGAGGTGGTCGACGGCGGCGCCTCCGACACCCTGCTGGTCACGGGCGAGGCCGGTGTCGGCAAGACGCGGCTGGCGCAGGAGCTGATCCGGTTCAGCCGGGAGCTGCCCGACGCCCGGCTGCTCTGGGGCCGCTGCTCGCCGTACGGGGAGGGGCGCGAGCTGGCGCCGGTCGCGGACTGGATCCGCACCCTGGCCGACATCGAGGACACCGACGACCCGGAGCGGGTGCAGGAGCGGCTGGGCCGGCTGCTCGCGCGGTTGCTGCCGGGCGAGGACGGCCCGGCGCGGGCCCGGTTGGGCGACCTGCTGGGGCAGCTGCTGGGACTCGGCGAGGCGGCCGGGGCCGCGGGCCGGGACGGCGTGGCGCCCGTGGACCCGCAGCGGCGCGACGCCGTGGCCGACGCCGTCCGGGCCGTGCTGCGGGCGGCCGCCGCGGAGCTGCCGCTGCTGCTGGTGGTGGACGACCTGCAGGCGGCGGGCCCCGCGACCGTCACCCTGCTGCGGGGGCTGGCGCAGCGGCTGCCCGCCCGGGTGCTGCTGCTCGGGCTGGGCCGCCCGGAGATCCTCGGGCGCAGCGACCTCGTCGTCCCGGAGGCCCAGCGGCTGGCGCTCGGCCCGCTGGACGACGCGGCCACCGCCGCCCTGCTGCGGGCGTTCCTCGGCGGGGCGGAGCTGGAGCCCGACGCCCGCGAGAGCCTGCTGGGGCGGGCCCAGGGCAACCCGTTCTTCCTGGCGGAGCTGCTGCACCTGCTGGCGGACCGCGGCGTGCTGCGGCACACCGACCGCGGCTGGACGATCGCCGGCGGGCTGCCCGACGACGTCCTGCCGGCCGGCGTGCAGGCGGTGCTCGCCGCCCGCATCGACAGCCTCACGCCCACGGAGCGGGCAGTGCTCCGCGACGCGGCGGTGCTCGGGACCCGGTTCCCCGGCTCGGCGCTGACCTCGTTCGGCCACGATGCGGGCACCGTCGCGGAGGCGCTCACCGTGCTGGTGGAGCGGCAGTTCCTCGAGGTGTCGGGGACGCTGGCCGGCGCAGCGGCGGAGCAGTTGACCGGTCTCGCCGAGCCGGCCGAGCAGGGCCACGACCGGCACCGGCTGCACCGGCGGGGCCGCCGCCGGTCGTCGCCGTCGGTGTACCGGTTCGCGCACACGCTGAGCCGCGACGTCGCCTACTCCGGCATCCCGAAGTCGGACCGGGCGCGCCGGCACGCGGTCGCCGCCCGCTGGGCCGCCACCGAGGCGCCGTGGCCCGCGGCGGAGGTCGACGCGCTGCTGGCGTCCCAGGTGGAGCGGGCCGCGCGGCTCGCCCGGGAGATGCGGCTGCCGGAGACCGACCCCGCGTTCGCGGTCCGGCCGCTCGGCGTCGGGGCGCTGGCGCGGCTCGGGCTCGCGGCGCTCGGCCGCGACGACTACACCGACGCGGTGCGGCAGCTCCGCCGCTCGCTCGACCTGGGCGAGGGGCTGCCGGCCGACGACCTGCCGGAGGATCCGGCGCGGCTGCGGCTGGCGTTGGCGGAGGCGCTCGCGAACCTGCACCGGCTCGACGAAGCCGCGGAACAGCTGGCCACGCCGCTGGCCGCGACCGACCTGCGGCCGGGGGCGCTGCTGGTGCTGGGCGACGTGCAGCGGCGGCGCGGCGAGGAGGCCGCGGCGCGCACCACGCTCGTGCAGGCGTTGGCTGCGGCCTCCGAGGCCGGGCAGGACCGGGTCGCCGGCGCCGCGATGCGGCTGCTCGGGCTGCTGGACTACTACGCCGGGCGGCTGCGGGCCGCCGAGGAGCACTTCCGGTCGGCACAGGCGCTGGCCAGCGGGGTCGACGACCTGCGCGGGGCCGGCTGGGCGCTGCAGAACCTCGCGTGGAGCGCGACCACCCGCGCCGCCTACGGCCTGGCGGAGGAGGCGCTCGCCGAGGCCGCCGAGGTGTTCACCCGGCTCGGCGACACCGGCGGGCTGTCCTGGTGCGCCGGGACGGAAGCGTTCGTGCGGGCGCTGCAGGGCCGGCTGGTCGAGGCGCGCGGGCTCGCCCAGGGGCTGCTCGGCATCGCCGAGGAACAGGGCGACCGGTGGGGGCTCGCGGCCTGCCAGGCCGTCGTCGCGCTGACGGCGGCCGAGCTCGGCGACGTGGCCGCCGCGCAGGAGGCAGCCGGGAAGGCCGTGGCGGGCTTCACCGCGATCGCGGACGGCTGGGGTCGCGCCGTGGCGGTCACGGCGCAGGGGGTGGCCGCGCGGGCCGCCGGGCGTCCCGACGAGGCCGTCCGGGTGCTGGCGACGGCGCGGGACGAGGCGGCCGCCGCCGGCCACCACGCGGTCGCGGCGCTGGCGACGGCGCTGCTGGGCTGTGCGCACCTCGACGAGGCCGAGCGCGCGGCCCGGGACGGGCGCCCCGACCGGGTCCAGCAGCAGCTGGGGGAGGCGGCGGGCTGCGAGCGGGCGGCCCGGGAGCGGCTGGCCGGGCTGGAGGTCGAGCCGATCGCCTACGTCGGCGTGGGCGGCCTGCGTGGCGCCCTGCTGCTGGCGCGTGGCCGGACCGACGAGGCGGTCGCGGCGCTGCAGGAGGTCGCGCCCGCGGCCCGGCGCGGCACGCTGCTGTTCTCGCGGCGGCTGCTGCTGGCCACCTACGCGGCGGCGCTGCTGGAGGCCGACCGCGACGAGGAGGCCCTGGAGGTCGCGCGCGAGGCGCTCGCGATCCCGGCGGAGGACGCCCGGTCGCACGTCGCGGCGCTGCGGGTGCTCGCGTCGGCGAGCGCCCGGACGGGGATGGCGGATGCCGCGCAGGAGGCGCTGGAGCAGGCGGTGGGCATCGCCCGGCGGACCGGGCAGGACCTGGCCGCGGAGCAGGTCGAGGCGGACCTCGCCGCCTGGGCCTGACCTACCGGGCCCGGCGTGCCAGCCGGTCGCGGTCGAGGAGGACGACGGCCCGCGACTCCAGCCGCAGCCAGCCGCGGGTCGCGAAGTCGGCCAGCGCCTTGTTCACGGTCTCGCGGGAGGCGCCGACGAGCTGCGCGAGCTCTTCCTGCGTGAGGCCGTGCTCGACGCGGATGCCGACGCCGGCGGGGGCGCCGAACCGCTCGGACAGCTCGAGCAACGCCTTCGCCACGCGGCCGGGCACATCCGTGAAGACGAGGTCGGCCATCGACTGGTTGGTGCGCCGCAGCCGGCGGGCCAGCACGGCCAGCAGCATCCCCGCGACGTCCGGCCGGGTCTGCAGCCAGGCGCGGAGCTGGTCGTGGCTGAGCGAGGCGTAGCGCAGCTCGGTCAGCGCCGTGGCGGTGGCGGTGCGGGGGCTCGGGTCGAAGAGCGTCAGCTCGCCGAACACGTCACCCGGGCCCAGGATCGCGAGGAGGTTCTCGCGGTTGCCGCTGCCGCCGGTCGTGATCTTCACCTTGCCCTCGACGACGAGGTAGACGGTGTCGCCGCGCTCGCCCTCGCGGAAGATGATGTCGCCGCGCGCGGAGGTGCGCTGCTGCAGCGTCTCCGCGAGCGTGGCCCGGTCGTCAGCGGACAGGTCCGAGAAGAAGGGCATCGAGGCCAGCAGTCGCTCCACGGGGACCAGTGTCCCTCATCACGGGCGGAGGGCTGGTGGCGGTGATCCGGCGCGCCCGGGTGAGGACGGCCGGCGGGCCCTACGACCCCGCAGCGACCTTCTTGGTGCCCCGGCGGCGCCGCCGCCAGTACCGGTCCAGCGCCTGCGCGTACCCCTCGCTGACGTAGGTCTCCACGTCCTCGGGGTGGGCCGTCGTGAGGAACACCTCGAGGTCGTCGGCGATCGCGTCGCGTGCGAACGGTCGCTCGACCCGCTCCATGGCCAGGAGGCCGAGCAGCAGGAGCAGGGGGGTGACGAGGATGAAGGCGAGCACCGGCGTCGGTTTCTCCTCGGTCGTGTGGTCCGTTCGGCCTCGACGTCGCGGCCGACGGCGCACTGGGCGCCGCGGCGCCCAGTGACCATCCCACGGTCTCACGTCTCGGTGTGACCGCCGAACCCGCGCCTCACAGCGTGGGCTCGGGTACAGATCAGCAGGCCTCGAGTTCCTCGGCCGGCAGCGGCAGGACGCTCAGGCACAGCAGCGGGTTCTCCCGGTACCGGGCGATCAGCTCCGTCGTCGCGGCCTCGAGGCGGCGGTGCAGCGCGCCGCGGTAGTCCGACAGCTGCTCCTCCGCCTCGCCGAGCCGGCGCAGCAGGTCGGCGCGGGTCTCCTCGTCGGCCGTGTCCGCCGACTCGGACCACAGCCCTGCGAGCTGGGGGAGCGGCGGGATGTCGTCGACGGGCACGACGCGGACCAGCGCGGCCCGGCCGGACGTCACCCGCTCGTCGGTGAGCACGTGCGACAGCGACGGCAGGTTGCGCACGTCGTTGCCCTCGTTCAGGGTGTCCCAACGCGCCTGGAGGATGCGGCGCCAGTAGGAGACGCGGTCCTCCTCCTCGCGCAGGCTGGTGCGGTAGGTCCGCAGCCCGTCGAGGCCCAGGTGGGCCAGCTCCGGCACCCGCACCGGCGGGATGGCGCGGGCCGCAGCCCGGGCGGCGGCCCGCGCGCTGCGGGCCTCGGCCTGGGACTTGCGGTGAGCGGCACGCTCGGAGTCGGTGAGCGTCGGGCGGGGTGACGGCCGCTCCCGCGTCGCCGCGGTCCGCTGCTCGGGCAGGGAGAGACGGCGTGCGTCGGAAAGCGTGGCCGAGGAGGTGTCGGCGAGGTGGGGCGCGCGGTCCATGGCAGATCCGTCCTGGGTGCTCGCCCCCTTCCGGGGGATCGGCGGTCCTGGCCGATGTACATGTCATCGCGCAACTTTCGGCAACCCTTGAGGGTCACCACCCAACCGGACCTATCGGGCTCGTCACGTGCACCCGACCGGCCCTGCGACACACCCGCACGGGGCAGCCTTCCGGTCGTCGATCACTCGTCCGGCCGCTGGCAGAGGCTGTCAGCGGCCGGGTCCCCGGATACTGTCGGGCAGTGCGCCCCGTCCCCTCCCGCCCTCGCGCGACCGCCGACCCCGCGGCCGCCGCCGCGCGGCGCTACGAGACCGAGACGCCGCTGGGCCGCACCCGACGCGCCCGCCGCATCAACCGGGAGCTCGCGGAGGTCTACCCCGACGCCCACTGCGAGCTGGACTTCACCACCCCGCTGGAACTCTGCGTCGCCACGATCCTGTCGGCGCAGTGCACGGACAAGCGGGTCAACGAGGTGACCCCCGCGCTGTTCGCCCGGTACCGGACCGCGGCGGACTACGCGGCGGCGGACCGGGCCGAGCTCGAGGAGCAGATCCGCAGCACCGGCTTCTTCCGCAACAAGACGACCAGCCTCATCGGGCTCGGCGCTGCGCTCGTCGAGCGGTTCGACGGCGAGGTCCCCGGCCGGCTGGAGGACCTGGTCCTGCTGCCCGGCATCGGCCGCAAGACGGCGAACGTCGTGCTGGGCAACGCCTTCGGCGTCCCGGGCATCACCGTCGACACCCACTTCGGCCGGCTGTCGCGCCGCTTCGGGTGGACCGTGTCCGACGACCCGGTGAAGGTGGAGCACGAGGTCGGCGCGCTGGTCGAGCGGTCCGAGTGGACCATGCTCAGCCACCGCGTGATCTTCCACGGTCGCCGGGTCTGCCACTCCCGGACGCCGGCCTGCGGCGCCTGCCCCATCGCCGCGCTGTGCCCCTCGTACGGCATCGGGCCGACGGACCCCGAGCGGGCCGCGAAGCTGGTGAAGACGCCGGACGAGGTGGCGACGGAGCTGTGACGGGGCCCTCGGGCGGGCCGCTGCGGGTGCCGGATCCCGACGTCGCCGAGCCGACGGCCCTGACGGACACCCACCTCTTCGTGGCCGCCGACCCTGCCACCGGGGCCGTCGAGGGCCTGCCACTGCCCGGCCCGGTCCGGACGCTGCTCCGGGCCCTGCCCGGGCAGACGGGCGCGGACTTCAGCCGGTTCGTGCCGCCCAGCACCGGGACCCGCGCCAGCGCGGTGCTCATCCTGCTGGCCGGCCCCACGGCCGACGAGCCGGAGCCGACGGTGCTGCTCATCGAGCGCGCCGCGACGCTGCGCCAGCACGCCGGCCAGCCCGCCTTCCCCGGCGGGCGGGTCGACCCGGAGGACGCCGGCCCGGTCGCGGCCGCCCTGCGCGAGGCGGAGGAGGAGGTGGGGGTCGACCCGGCCGGGGTACGGGTCCTGGCCACGCTGCCCGCGCTCTGGGTCCCGGTGAGCGCCTCCGCGGTCACCCCCGTGGTGGCGTGGTGGGACCGCGAGTCGCCGGTCGGGGTCGTCGACACCGCCGAGGTCGCCCGCGTCGCGCGGGTGTCGCTGCGCACGCTGGCCGACCCGGAGTGCCGCTGGCGGGTGCGCCACCCCCGCGGCTACGTCGGGCCCGCCTTCGACGTCCACGGGATGCTGGTCTGGGGGTTCACGGCGGGGCTGCTGGACCGGGTGCTCGCCCTCTGCGGGCTGACGCTCCCGTGGGACACCGAACGGTTCCGCGCGCTGCCGCTCTAGCCCGGAACGCCCCGGCCTGCGCCCGTCCAGCTCCTGCTGCGAGGATCCCCGCATGGCACCGCGTCCGTTGTCCCCGCCCGCCCGTTCGGTGGCCCGGCTCGCAGCCGCGGCCCCGCTGTTGCTGGCCGTCGCCTGCGGCGGCTCCGGTTCGTCCGGCAGCACGCACGCCATGGCCGCCGCGACGGCGACCCCCACGATCGTCGGGACCACCCAGGTGTTCACCCTCGACGGCGGTGACGACCTGATGTGGTCGCCGAAGGTGCTGCTGGCCCACCCTGGGACCATCACCCTGCACGTCCACACCTCCGGGCAGACGCCGCACTCCTTCACCGGTGACGCGCCGCTGCCGACGATTGATTACCTGGCCGCTGGTCAGACCAAGGACGTCACGTTCACGGTCACCAAGCCGGGCACGTACCACTTCGTCTGCACGTTCCATGCCCCGGGCATGGCCGGCGAGCTGGTCGTCAGCTGACCGCGACGACGGGAGCGGGAGTCCACCCGCAGGACGGGAGGTCTTCCGGTGCGGGGTGACGCCCTCGACCTGGTGCTGCTCGGCGTGGTCGTGATCTTCGCGATCTCCGGCTTCCAGGAGGGCCTGCTCGTCGGTTTCGCCTCGACCGTCGGCTTCATCGGTGGTGCGCTGCTCGGCACGCAGCTCGCGCCGGCGATCGCGGACGCGTTCAACCTCAACCACTCGGCGCTGGTCGGGCTCGTCGTCGTCTTCCTCAGCGCGACGCTGGGGCAGGTGCTCCTGGCGACCTTGGGCGGCATGATCCGCAGACGGGTGACGTGGCACCCGGCGCAGACCGTCGACAGCCTGGGCGGCGCGCTGCTGTCCGTGGCGCGCGTCCTGCTGCTCGCCTACCTGGTGGGCGTCGCGGTCTTCCAGTCGCCGTACCGCACCTTCGCCCGGGAGGTCAGCCGGTCGCAGGTGCTGGCGGCCGTCGGCACGGTGGTGCCCGATGCGGTGCCGAACGCCCTCTCCGACTTCATCCGGCTGTTCGGCCGCGACGGCTTCCCGCAGGTCTTCGCGGGCCTCGGCTCGGGGTCCACGACCGCGGTCGCACCGCCCGACCCGGCGCTGGTGAACAGCCGGGCCGTCGCGGTCGCGAGGACCACTGTCGTGCGGGTGCGCGGCGACGCGCTCAGCTGCCGCCGCAGCCTCGAGGGCAGCGGCTTCCTGTTCGCCCGCGACCACGTCATGACGAACGCGCACGTGGTGGCCGGGGTGCGCTCGCCCGTGGTCGACGTGGGCGGTAACCGGACGCTCGACGCCCGCGTGGTGCTCTACGACCCGGTCCGCGACGTGGCCGTCCTCTACGTGCCCGGGATGGGCGGGGCGCCGCTCGGCTTCGCCGGCCCGGCGAACGCGGGCGCCGACGCGGTGGTGGTCGGGTACCCGGAGAACGGCCCGTTCGCGGCGGGTGCGGCGCGGGTCCGGCTGCGGGAGCCGATCCACAGCCCCGACATCTACGGCAACGGCGACGGCACCCGCGAGGTGTACGCGATCCGCGCGATCGTGCGGCCGGGCAACTCGGGCGGGCCGCTGCTGGCGAGCGACGGCCGGGTGCTGGGGGTTGTCTTCGCGGCGGCCACGGACGACCCCGAGACCGGGTACGCGCTGACGGCCCAGGAGGTCGCGCCCGACGCCACGGCCGGGGCGTCGGCGGTCACGGCCGTCTCGACGCAGGGCTGTGACTAGCGGATTTCGCTCCGGTTCGTACCGGTGAGTGAGGTCACCGCGAACATTGGCCGACGTCACAACGAACGATGCCCGAGCGACGGTAGCGCGCGCCCCCGCGGCGGTATGCTTGCAGTTGCAAGCGGTCCGGAAGCGCCAGGCCGTGGCGGAAGGGAGGGAACCATGACCGTCGTCGTCGCACGCCGCTCCATCGCGGCCGACCCGACCTCCACCGCGCTGCTGCTCGCCGGGCCGTCGGCCGTGGACCTCTGGCCCGCCGCCCGCCGCCTCGACGAGGGCAGGGATGGCCGTTACCGGCTCCTCATCGAGCTCCCGGGGCATGCGGCGCCGGTGGCCGTGACGCTGCGGGCCAGTGCCCCGGCGCGCCGACCGACCGGCTTCGTGTGGACGCTGCACCTCGAGCCCGTGGGGCTGCCCGCCGCCACCGGCACGCTGACCCTGCGCTACTCCGGGGATGGTCCCGGGATGGCCACGGAGGCCCAGCTGCGGCTGGAGCAGGCCGACCCCGACGACCAGCGCGGCGACAGGATCTCGCTGCTGCAGGACGCGGACTGCCTCGCCCAGGCGTTCCTCGGGAATCTGGCGACCGCGGCCGAGAGCCGGTCGCGCGCCGCCTGAGGCGGCTCGTCAGGCCGGTAGTGCGCGCAGCCAGTCGATCAGCAGGTCGTTGACGCGGCCCGGCTGCTCCTCGTGGGGGAAGTGCCCCACGCCGGCGAACTCGTGCCACGCGTACGACCCCGACACCCAGCGACCCGAGCCGCGGGCGGTGGAGGCCAGGACGCACGGGTCGTCGCTGCCGTGCAGCTGCAGCACCGGCGCCGCCACCGGCCGGCGCAGCCGCCGGGTCAGCGCGTTGGCCCGCAGCGGCGGCGCGGACAGGCTGCGCAGCGCTCCGCGGTAGTACTCCATCGCGCTCGCCGCGGCACCGGGGATCTGCGCGGCCTTGCGACACAGCTCCTCGGTCTCCGCGTCGGGGAAGCCCGGACCGCCCCAGCGGTGCAGCAGGGCGCCGACGGCTTCCGCGTCGTCGTCGAGCAGCCGCCGCTCCGCCCCGAGCAGCTGGAACGGCGCCATGTACCCGCTGGCCCGCAGCTGCCCGCGGGGCTGCGTGAGGATCGCGGCCTTGAAGCGCAGCAGGTGCGCCATGGAGACGGGCACGATCCCGCGGACGACCCGCGGGTGCAGCGCAGCGGCGCTCCACGCGAGCACGCCGCCCCAGTCGTGTCCGACGAGGACCGCCTGTTCCTCGCCGAGCGCCCTCACGAGGCCGGCGACGTCCGCCGCCAGCGTCGGCAGGTCGTAGCCGGACGGCGGCTTGTCGGTCCCGCCGAATCCGCGCAGGTCGACGGCCACCGCGCGGAAGCCCGCCTCACCCAGGGCGACGAGCTGGTGGTGCCAGCTCCACCAGAACTCGGGGAACCCGTGCAGCAGCAGCACCAGCGGCGCGCCCCCGGGGTCGGCCGGACCGGTCTCGGCGACGTGGAAGCGGACCCCGTTCGCCGACACCTCGCGGTGCCGCCAGGGGCCCTCCAGCCGCACGAACGTCGGGTCGATGGGGGCGGACACACGCGTCGGCGCCCCGGCCGGCAGCCCTGACGTACCCACGGCGGCGGCGGCAGCCCGGCGCGGGAGGGTGCGGCTCAGGAGCTGCCGGAGCGACGGGTCGGCGCCAGCCGGGGGCTCTTCAGCCACGCGATGTCGTCCTTCACGGTGGTCATCGTCCGCTCGGGCGGGCCGACCTTCTTGATGCGTGTCAGGGCCCCGAGGCCCAGCACGCCCGCGAGCAGCAGGAGCACGGCCGTCACGATGAGGAACGCCGCCCAGCGGGGCAGCGCGACGTCGAGCGCCTCCGCGACCGTGAGGAGCGCGAACAGGCCGCCGATCGCGCCGAACAGCGCGGCCGCGCCGCCGAGGGCCGCGCCGGCCGCCGCGGACTTCGCGGTGACGGCCAGCTCGGCCTTCGCCAGCTCGACCTCGCCGCGGATGAGCAGGCTCAGGTCCTTGCTGGCGGTGGCGACGAGCTCGCCGAGGGTCGCGTCGGGCGCGGGGCGTACCGATCCGGGCAGGGCGCCCTGCGGGTCGAGGATTCCCCCGTTGGGGGTCGGCTGGGGAAGCTGCACGGTCACGGGGTGCTCCTGCGGTCGAGAGGGTCGGGGACGGTCAGGCGCCGCGGTCGCGCTCGGCGGTCTCCTCGCCGAGCCGGCGCAGCTCGTCGGGGCTGGGCGGCGTGAACCGCGCGTCCGGGTCGCCGCCGGGGCCGCCTTCCGAACCCGAGGGGCCGGGCGCGCCGGCGACGACGCCGGGCTCGATCGCGTCGTCCGGGTCGGTCTCCTGCGGGTTGTCCGTGTCAGCCATCGCGATCACCGTAGTCGTCTCGGAGGGAGGGCACAGGTAGGGGTGCCGACGGGCAGCGTCGCCGGCCGGCGGGGCCGGCGGCGCCGGTCACGAGCCGGCCTGCGTCGGGCCGCCGCCGACCGGTGAGCCGGACATCTCCGGGCCCTCCGCCTCCCCCGACTCGACGGCCGCCGTGGTGGTGGGGCCGGTGTCCGGGGCACCGTCCGAGGACTCCTCGGCGACGGGCCCGCCGGCCTCGGTGGGCCCTCCACCGGTCGGGCCGCTGCCGGCCGGCGACTCCGTGTCCTGCAGGGACCACCCGGCCTGTTGCGGGCGCCCGCCGGGATCGGTGTCCGTCATGGTTGCTCCCGGGAGTCGTGGGTATGCAGGCCGCGGCGCGGCCCGGGTGGCCCCTGCCCGGCACCGCGTCGGGCCACACCCCTGCCGTCCCCGCCGACTCCCGGGGGCGGTGCCCGGGCGCTACTCGCTGCCGCCCGGCTTCGCCATCGCGTCGCCGATCGCGTTGACGACCGTGGGATCCGCGAGGGTCGTCACGTCGCCGAGTTCCTTGTGGTCCGCCACGTCCCGCAGCAGCCGCCGCATGATCTTGCCGGAGCGGGTCTTCGGCAGCTCGGGCGTGATGAGGATCTGCCGCGGCTTCGCGATCTTGCCGATCTCCCGGGCCACGTGGTCGCGCAGTTCCTGCACGAACGCCGCCCCGGAGCTGACGTCGTCGGCGACGCTGCCCTTCACCGTCACGAAGGCCACGATGCCCTGACCCGTCGTCGCGTCCACCGCGCCGACGACCGCGGCCTCCGCCACCGCCGGGTGGCTGACGAGCGCGGACTCCACCTCGGTGGTCGAGATGCGGTGGCCCGACACGTTCATCACGTCGTCGACCCGGCCGAGCAGCCAGATCGCGCCGTCGTTGTCGAGCTTGGCGCCGTCCCCGGCGAAGTACTTGCCGGGGAACCGGGACCAGTACGTGTCCTTGTAGCGCTCCGGGTCACCCCAGATGCCCCGCAGCATCGCCGGCCACGGCTCGGTGATCACGAGGTAGCCGCCGTGGCCCTTCTCGACGGGCTTCCCCGCGTCGTCCACGACGTCCGCCACGATGCCCGGGAACGGCCGCATCGCCGAGCCCGGCTTCGTCGCCGTCACGCCCGGCAGCGGCGTGATCATGATGGCGCCGGTCTCGGTCTGCCACCAGGTGTCGACGATGGGGCAGCGGTCGCGGCCGATGACCCGGCGGTACCACATCCAGGCCTCGGGATTGATCGGCTCTCCGACGGAGCCGAGGACGCGCAGCGAGGACAGGTCGTGCTGCGCCGGCAGCTCCTCGCCCCACTTCATGAAGGTCCGGATGGTGGTCGGCGCCGTGTACAGGATGGTCACGCCGTACTCCTCGACGATCCGCCACCAGCGGTCCTTGCCGCCGGCGTCGGGCGTGCCCTCGTACATCACCGACGTGGCGCCGTTGGCAAGCGGCCCGTAGACGATGTAGCTGTGGCCGGTCACCCAGCCCACGTCCGCCGCGCACCAGTAGACGTCGGTCTCGGGGTGCAGGTCGAAGACCATACGGTGGGTGGCGGCGACCTGGGTGAGGTAGCCGCCCGAGGTGTGCTGGATGCCCTTCGGCTTGCCGGTCGTGCCGGATGTGTAGAGCAGGAACAGCGTCTGCTCCGCCTCGAACGCCTCGGGGGTGTGCTGGTCGCTCTGCCCGTCGACCAGGTCGTGCCACCACACGTCCCGGCCCTCGGTCATCGGGGTCTCCTCGCCGGTGCGGCGGACGACCAACACCGACGACACCTGCGGGCAGCGTGCGAGCGCCTCGTCGACCGCCGGCTTCAGCGCCGCGGGGGCGCCCCGGCGGTAGCCGCCGTCCGCGGTGATGACCACGCGGGCGTCGGCGTCGATGATCCGGTCGGCGAGCGCCGTCGCCGAGAAGCCGCCGAACACGACACTGTGGGCCGCGCCGAGGCGGGCGCAGGCCAGCATCGCGACGACCGTCTCGGGGATCATCGGCATGTAGATGGCGATGCGGTCGCCGGCGCGCACGCCGAGCTCGGTCAGCGCGTTCGCCGCCCGGCTGACCATCCCGAGCAGGTCGGCGTAGGTGATCTGCCGGGTGTCGCCCTCGGGCTCGCCGACCCAGTGGATGGCCACACGGTCGCCGTTGCCGGCGGTGACGTGCCGGTCGACGCAGTTGACGGAGACGTTGAGCCGGCCGTCGTGGAACCACCGGGCGAACGGCGGCTGCCAGTCCAGCACCTCGGTGAACGGTGTCTCCCACTGCAGGTGGCGGGCCTGCTCGGCCCACCAGCCCAGGCGGTCCGCGGCGGCGGCCTCGTAGTCCGCCTCCGTCGCGACGGCGTTCGCGGTGAAGGAGGCGGACGGCGGGAAGGTGCGGTCCTCCGTCAGCAGGGCGGACAGGCCCTCCGTCGGGCTCTCTGCGGTGGTCACGGCATCCTCCGGCACTGCGTCGACACGTCGAGGGCGGCGATGCCCCGACGGGCGCGTGATCGAGCGCACGCGCCGATGCCAACGTAGAACTGATCTGCCGACGGCGCACCTGGCCCGGGGCGCGCTGTGGACGCCGCACTACCGTGGGCGCGTGTCCACAGACCCGCTCGCCCCGCTCACCGCGCTCCCAGGGATCGCCGAGGCCGTGGAGCAGGCCCGCGCGGGCGTCGACCGGTTGCTGGGTCACAAGGTGCTGCGGCGGCGGTCCGCCGAGGTGACCGGGGAAGCCTCGCTGCGGTCCGCCCGCGCGTCGGCGGCGCTGGCCGGCGCGCCGGCGTCCCTCGAGGACTTCCGCGCGGGCCGTTTCCCCGCCGAGATCGAGCCCGTCGCCCAGGGCGCGTTGCGGATCTCCGCGGCGCTGGGTGAACTGACCGACATCTGGGAGCGCACGCCGCGGCAGGCGCTCGCGCGGCTGCACCTGCTGGCGGCCCGCGGCCTGCTGCCCGAGGAGGAGCTGGGGCGTCCCCGCCCCGCCGGCGCGGTCATCGTCGACGAGGGCTTGGACCTGCCGCCCGCCCCGGCCCCCGACGTCGTGGCCGCGCGGCTCGAGACGCTGCTGTCGGTGCTGGGCTCGCAGCAGCCGGCGCTGGTGGTCGCCGCCGTGGTGCACGGCGAGCTGCTGACGCTGCGGCCGTTCACGGCGGGCAACGGCCTGGTGGCGCGCGGCGCCGCCCGGCTGGTGCTCATCGGCCGGGGCTTCGACCCCAAGGCGGTCACGGCCCCCGAGGTGGGGCACCTCGAGCTCGGCGCCGAGGCCTACGCGGCCGCCCTGACCGGCTTCGGCACGGGGACGCCCGATGGGGTGGCCGGCTGGCTGCGGCACGTGGCGGAGGCCGCCGGGCTGGGGGCCCGGGAGGGGCTGGCGGTCGCCGAGGCCGTGCAGCGCGCCGACGAGCCGGTGGCGGCGACGCCGCAGTAGCCGCCTGCGGCCGGTCGGGCCCGGACGTCAGGGCGCCCCGTCGCCGGGGGGCCAGCAACGGGGCGCCGTGACATCCCGACGAGCGGGTGAACAGAGCGCGCGTCTCTTGTGCCGCCGGCGACGGGAGGCCTGCTCCCGCTCGGCGCGCCGTCCGAGGCTGTTCGCACGTGGGTGCTCGTCCGCCAGGTTGCCAAGTCCGCTCCGTCTCCGGCGAGCCGGGGGCTGAGAGGACCTGACTCAGGTGTACCCCCGAGTGACCTGGAACACAAGAGGTGATTGACAATCACGCAGAAATGCCCGCGATCAGGTCAGAAGAGGGGGGTGTTCCGACGGCGGGCGGCTGCGGCGGCGAGCGCCGCAGCCGCCGCCAGGGCGAGCGCGGCGAGCACCGGCTTGGACGGCACCCGAGGCAGCGCGACCATGCGCGACCGCAGGCTGACGGGCTTCCGGAACGTCAACACCGGCCAGCCGCGCTCGTCGGCGATCCGCCGCAGTCCCTTGTCGGGGTTCACCACGGTCGGCCGCCCGACGGCCTCCAGCATCGGCAGGTCCGTCGCCGAGTCCGAGTAGGCGTAGCTGCGGGCCAGGTCGTAGCCGCGCTCGGCGGCGAGCTGCCGCATCGCCTCCGCCTTGTTCGGCCCGTAGGCGTAGAACTCGATCTCGCCCGTGTACTTGCCGTCGACGACCCGCATGCGGGTGGCCACCACGCCGTCCGCGCCGACCATGGCGCCGATGGGTGCGACCACCTCCTCGCCCGACGAGCTGACGATGATCACGTCCCGGCCGGCTGCGCGGTGGTCCTCGATCAGCCCCACGGCCTCCGTGTAGACCAGCGGGTCGATGAGGTCGTGCAGCGTCTCCCGCACGATCTCCTCGACCTGGGCCACGGGCCAGCCCGCGCAGAGGTTGGTGAGGTAGGCGCGCATGCGCTCCATCTGGTCGGCGTCCGCGCCCGAGAGCAGGTACACGAACTGCGCGTAGCTGCTCTTCAGGACGGCCCGACGGTTGATGAGGCCGCCCTGGTAGAACGGCTTGCCGAACGCCAGCGTGCTGGAGGTCGCGATGACCGTCTTGTCGAGGTCGAAGAAGGCGGCAGATCGGGCCACGAACCCCACCCTAGGGGGCTGCGGCGGTGCGCGCGGGCGTTCCGGCCCCGCCCGGCGCGGCGCCAACCTGGGAATCATCGGATCTGACGGCGCACCCGTTTTCCCGCGCCACGCCCCGGGCACCGCTCCCACCAGCAGCGCGGCGTCACCCCCCGAGACTCCGCGCTGCCCAGCGCTCCACAGAGCGCGTCGCGACGGCCCCCGCTTCCCCCGAGCGGGGGCCGTCCCACGTCCGGGCGGTTCCGTCCGCCCGTAGCAGCCCGCGGCCCGCCGCGGCCGCCCGACCAACCCGGCTGTGGACGGCCGACAGGGTGTGGACAGCGGTCCCGCGGGGCCCCGCCCGCGCCCACCGTGGGACGTGCCCGGGCGCGATCGGCGTCCCGCTCCGAGAGCCCACCGCCATGCTCCTGCCGTCCCGCTGGTCGCCGTGATGCGACGTGCGCGTCCCGCCGCCCCGCTGCCCGAGCCGGCGGCGCCCGACCCGCTCGGGCCGCTGCGGCCGTGGCTGGCCCGCGCCGACGTCAGCGACGTCCTCGTCAACGCGCCGGACCAGGTCTGGGCGGACACCCGGGCGGGACTCGAGCGGCTGCCGGTGCGGTTCGCGGGGGAGGCCGCGGTGCGGCAGCTGGCGGTGCGGCTGGCAGCGGGGGCGGGCCGCCGGCTCGACGCCGCGCAGCCCTGGGTCGACGCGCCGCTGCCGGGCGGGCTCCGGCTGCACGCCGTGCTGCCGCCGGTCGCCCGGGCCGGCACCACCCTGTCGCTGCGGGTGCTGCGGCCGGCCGGCGCCGAGCTGGGCGAGCTGGTGGGGCCGGACCTTCTCGAACTGCTCGACGCCGTGGTGCGCGCCCGGCTGTCCGTCGCCGTCACCGGCGCGACCGGCTCGGGCAAGACGACCGTGCTGTCGGCGCTGGTGGGGCGCGTCGACCCGCGGGAGCGCGTGCTGCTCTGCGAGGACACCGCCGAGCTCGTTCCCCGTCACCCGCACGTCGTCGGGCTGCTCACCCGGCCCCCCAACGTCGAGGGCGCGGGCGGGGTGGACCTGCGGGACCTCGTCCGGCAGGCGTTACGGATGCGCCCCGACCGCCTGGTGCTCGGGGAGGCCCGCGGGGCGGAGCTGGCGGACCTGCTCGTGGCCCTGACCAGTGGCCACCGCGGCGGCCTGCTGACCGTGCACGCGGACGACCCGCGGACGCTGCCGGTGCGCGTGGCCGGGTTGCTCCGCTGGGCGGGGCTCCCGGCGGTCGACGCCGCGGAGCTGCTGGGCGCGGCGGTCCAGGTCGTGGTGCACCTGCGGCCGCCCCGCGCGGGTCGGCGCGGGGTGGCGCACGTCGCCGTGCTGCGCCCCCTGCCCGGCCGCGTCGAGGTCGTCGGCGTCCTCGACGCCGTGGGCCCCGTGGGTCCCGTCGCGGAGCCCGCCGGCGCCGCGCTGCTGGCCGGGCTGCTGCG
>JAOPWU010000119.1 GCA_025965515.1 Mycobacterium sp. | reverse complement strand
CGGCGCGGCCACCACACAGACCCGGCCGGCACCCGCCAGCAGCCGGTCGCACGCGTCGGCGAGCGCGGCCCGCTCCGCGGCCGGAAGGTCCCGCTCCCGCAGCACCAGGGCCGTCGCCCCGGCGTCGACCGCAGCCCGCAGCGTGTCCAGCAGCGTCCGCCCAGCCGGCACGGCCCGCCTGTCCGTCAGCACCAGCAGCCGCGGCAGCGCGGTCGCGGTCACCCCTCGACCAGCCCCACCGTCGGCGACGATGCCGTCGCGAGTCGCCGCACCGGGATCCGTCCCGCCAGCCGCGCGAGCCGCCCCGCCTCGACCGCGTGCCGCATCGCCGCCGCCATCGCCGCCGGTCGCTCCGCCCGCGTCACCGCGCTCGCGACCAGCACCGCGTCGCAGCCGAGCTCCATCGCCAGCGCCGCATCCGACGCGGTCCCGATGCCGGCGTCCAGCACCACGGGCACGTCCACCGCCTCCCGCACCAGCTCGATGGCGTGCGGGTTGCGGATCCCGAGCCCGCTGCCGATCGGCGACCCCAGCGGCATCACGGCCGCGCACCCGACGTCGGCGAGGCGCCGCGCCACTACCGGGTCGTCCGTCGTGTACGGCAGGACGGTGAAGCCGTCCGCGACCAGCTGCTCCGCCGCGTCCAGCAGCTCCACCACGTCCGGCAGCAGGGTGCGGTCGTCGGCGATCACCTCGAGCTTCACCCACGCCGTCCCCAGCGCCTCCCGCCCGAGCCGCGCCGTCAGCACGGCCTCCCGGGCGGTGTAGCAACCAGCGGTGTTCGGCAGCAGCCGCACCCCGCACGCCTGCAGCGTCGCCAGCAGCCCACCCGCACCCTGCGCCGGCAGTCGCCGCATCGCCACCGTCACCAGCGCGGTGCCGGACGCGCGCACCGCCGCCTCCAGCGCCGCCAGGCTGCTGGCGCCGCCGGTCCCGAGCAGCAGCCGGGAGCCGATCACCTCGCCGGCCACGACCAGCGGGTCCGTCCCGACCGCTGTCTCCACCACCGTCACGTCAGCCTCCCTGCATCGCGGTGACGACCTCGACCCGCGCCCCGTCCGGCACCGCCGTCGTGGGCCACGCCGAGCGCGGCACCACCTCGCCGGCCACGGCCACGGCCACGCTGCGCTCCGGCCACCCCCGCAGCTCCGCCAGGCCGGCGACGGTCAGCCCCGCCGGTACGTCCGTCGGCTCCCCGTTCAGCACGATCACGTCCGTCCCTCCACCACTGCGAACCGCCGGGGCGAGAGGGGCCGGACCGACGCCGGGACCTCCCCGCCGTGGACCAGCGCGACGACGGCCGCCGCGGTGACGGGCGCCAGCAGGACACCGCCCCGGTAGTGGCCGGTGGCGAGCAGCAGGCCCTCGACCCCACCTGGGCCGATCAGCGGCGCGTTGTCGGGCGTGCCCGGCCGGAAGCGGGCGAGCGACTCGGCGAGCTCCAGCTCCGCCACCTCCGGCACCACGGCGATCGCGGCGCGCAGCAGGTCGTGCACCGCCCCGGCCGTCACGCGCCGGTCGAGCCCGACATCCTCGCTGGTCGCACCGACGACGATCTCGCCGGACCCCCGCGGCACCAGGTACACGGGCACACCGCCGACCAGTGCCCGGACAGTTCGGGTGAGCAACCCGGCAGGCCCCGTCAGCCGCAGGATCTGGCCCTTGATCGGCCGCACCGGCGGGACGCACCCCGCCGGCAGGCCCGGCACGTCCGGGGACCACGCCCCCGCCGCGAGGACCACCACGTCGGCCGGGTACCGCGTGCCGTCGGGCGCCCGCACGCCCACCGCCCGACCGTCGGCCACGTCCACCGCGACGCGGTGCGCCCGCTCGCGGACGCCCGCCCGGCCGGCCGCGACCCGCAGCGCCCGCACCACCGCCCGGTTGTCGACGCTGTGATCCCCGGGCGCGAGCAGCGCGCTGGTGGTCCGCGGCGACAGCGCCGGCTCCAGCGCCCGCGCCTGTCGGCTGGTGAGCTGCTCGACGGCAAGCCCATGCCGCGTGAGCAGCTCGGCGTGCCGGCGCAGCGCCCGGGCGTCGTCGGGGTCGTGCCCGACGAGCAGCGACCCGGAGGGCCGGAACCCCACGGCGACGCCCGACGCGGCCTCCAGCCGGGCCGCGAAAACCGGCCACGCCGCGACGCCGTCCAGCCCGACGGCGAGCAGTTCCTCCTCGCCGTACCCCGTCTCGCTGACGGGGGCCAGCATGCCGGCCGCCGCGTGCGACGCGCCGTGGCCCGGCCGGTCGTCGAACAGGTCGACCGCGCACCCCGACGCCGCGAGCTGCCACGCGACGCTGAGCCCGACGACGCCACCGCCGATCACGGCCACGCGCGTCACGGTGCCTCCCCGAGCGCCCGCAGGAACGCCGCCGTGGCGGCCTGCGGGTCGGCGGCCCGGGAGACCGCCGCGATGACGGCCACCCCGTGCGCCCCCGCGGCGAGCAGGTCGGGGACCCGCTCCGGCGTCACCCCGCCGATGGCGATCACCGGCAGCGCGGTCGCTGCGGCGACGGCCGCGATCCCCGCGGCGCCGAGCGCGTCCGGCAGCCCGTCCTTCGTCTCCGTCGGGAACGCCGGGCCGACCCCCAGGTAGCTCGCACCCGCCGCCTGGGCCGCGGCGGCCGCCGCCGGGGTCCGCACGGTCCCGCCGATCAGCAGCCGCCCGCAGGCGAGTCGCGCGGCGTCCGCGATGGGCAGGTCGTGCTCCCCCAGGTGCACCCCGTGCGCCCCCGCGGCGGCCGCGACGTCGATCCGGTCGTCGACGAGCACCGTCGCGCCGACCGGCCCGGCGAGCGCCACGACGCGGCGGGCCAGGTCCAGCAGCTGGCGGTCGGTGCCGTCCTTGAGCCGGACCTGCACGGCACGGGCGCCGGCGCGCAGCGCGGCCCGCACGTCGGCCAGGGGATCGCGCCCCTGCCGGGTGTCGGTGATGACGTGCAACCGCGGCACCGCCGTGCGGTCCGGCCGCTCGGCAGCGGCCACCACGGACGGGACGGCGGACGGGACGGCGGACATCGGCTCCCCAGCTCCCTGCGCCGGCATGACCCGGATCAGGTGGAAACGGTCGGGGCGCTGCCGCCCCCTCTCAGCCCGGTACCGGGCTCCCGCGAAGGACAGGCGAACCGTAACAGGAACGGGGCCGCTACCCGGCCATCCCGAGCAGCCCCGTCACCGTCGCCTCCGGCACCCCGAGCTGCCCGGCCAGCAACCGGGCGGCGGCCATCGCCACCTCCGGGTCGGTCTGCCCCGCGTCGAGCTCGCGCCGGACCTGCGCCAGCGCCCCCAGCAGCGCGGCGGCGACGTCCGGCGGCGGTGGGTCGGGCAGCGTGCTCACGCGGTCGAGCTGCTGGGCCAGGCCGCGGTTGTGGGCCTCGACCGTGTCGCGCACCTCGCGGGCGCAGCGCTCCCGGTCGTCGTAGTAGGCCTGCTCGTACCCGACGGACGACGCGTCCACGATCGTCGCCACGGTGGCCGTGGTGGCGTCCGCCGGGCCGGCGGCGTCCGTCACGCTGACCGTGAACGTCAGCTGCACGTGCCCGTAGCGGGTGACGTTGCGCAGCACCAGCCGGTGGCTCAGCCCCTGCCACGAGAACTCGTCCGCGTCGCCGTACGTGAACGAGAACGGCTCGGTGGCCGCCGTCGGCGCCCCCGGCTGCGCCGGCACGTCGTAGCACGTCGTCGCGTCGACCGTCTCGCTGCCGTTCGCCTGCGGCAACGCCACGCCGTTGACGGTCCAGCGGAACTGCGGCTGGGCGAACCCCACGGTGCCGACGACCAGGTCCAGCTGCCGCGGCCGCCGATCCACGGTGTACCGGTAGTCCCGCACGGGGCAGTTGAAGAACGGCGCGATGTGCACGGTCCCGCCCACGTGAACGCTGCCGTCGTCGAGCAGCGCCCCCAGCCCGGCGACGACGCTCTGCCGGACGGCCACGTCGACACTGCGCTGCGCGGGGCCGTACAGCGGGAAGGGGTTGTTCGTCAGCAACGCGACGGGCTTGCCGGCCGGGTAGAACTGCTCCAGCAGGTCCCGGAAGCCGGTGGTGCCGTCCGTCCCGGGCTGGTGGGTGAGCTCCCGGTAGGCGTCGGCCAGCTCGGTCCCGCCCGCGCCGCAGACGTCCCCGAGGCCGTGGCCCAACTGGCTGCGCAGGTAGTTGAGGTACAGGATGCCGACGCCGTACGACTGCGGGTCGACGTCGGTCGTCTCCGGCGTCCCCAGGTACTGCACGTCGCGCAGCGCCGTGTTGAGCCAGCCGTTGACCCACGGCGCGTTGCCCTCGCCGTACGCGGCCGCCGGGTAGAACTCCTCGGCCATCACCCGCGAGAGGGCCTCGCCGCGGCTGTCGTTCGGGACCCAGCCGTAGGCGGCCATCAGCACCTCGGCCAGCTCCGCGACGAAGAGGAACCGCGCGAAGTCGTCGGAGATCGGCCCGCCCGCGCCGTTGACGGCCCCGATGCGGATCGTGTGGAACGGTCGCGCGGCGTCGCCGGTCGCGCTGTTGTCCGCCCCGCCGCGGTTGGTGACGAGGTCCACCACCGCTACGACGATCCGGTGGTCGTCGCGATAGGGGTCGCCGCCAGCCCCGCGGGCGTACGGGAGGTAGAACGCGACCCGAGCGAGGTCGCGCTCGGAGGTGTCGAGGACTGCCTGCGCCCGGGCCCGCGCGCCCTCGCCGAGCGCCTCGTCGTACCGGACGACGAAGTGGGCGCTGCCGCCGAGGTCGACGAGGGCCATGGGCACCTCCGCAGTCGGGTGGCTGATCCTGCTCGCCCCCGCGTCCGGGCGACAACCCCCGACCGGCGGTCACCCGTTCGGCCCGCAGCCATCCGGGCGTGTTAATGATCACCCTTATGCGTCAGCCCGTGGTACCTCCAAGACCGACCTATCCGTGCCGATAGCCCCAGCGGGAGGTGAGGCATGCCTGTTCGGCTCAGTGGTCGGGACCGCGTCGCGCTCGGTGTCGTTGCTGCGAGCGCGGCGCTGACGACGGCGCTGTGGCTGCTCGACCTGCGCCACCCCCACCACCTCCCCGCGCCGAGCTGGCACCTGGCCGGCTGGCTGCTCGCCCTCATGTTCGTGGGCACCGAGGCCGTACCCGTCCACATCCAGATCCGGCGGGAGACGCAGTCCGTCTCCCTCACCGAGATCCCGCTGGTCCTCGGCCTGCTCTACGCCGCGCCCGTGCCCCTGCTGCTCGCGAAGGTCTGCGCCACCGTCCTCGTGATGGCCGTGCAGCGTCGGCAGCCCCCCATCAAAATGATCTTCAACGTCGCGCTGCTGGCGGCAGAGACCTCGCTCGCGCTGTTCCTCTTCAACGCCATCGCCTCCCCGACCGACTGGCTGTCACCCCGCACCGTGCTCGCCGTCTACGTCGCGGTCGTCGCCGCGGCCGCCCTGAACACCTGCGCCATCCAGACGGTCGTGGGCGCGGCCGAGGGCGGCCTGACGCCGCGGGCGTACGCCGGCCAGCTGATGCGCTACCCCCCCTGGGCGGCGGCCGTCGCCACGATCGGCTTCGTCGCGGCGTACGCGCTGACGCCCGGGCCGGCTGCGGCCTGGGTGCTGACCGTGGCGCTGGGCGCACTCCTGCTCTGCTACCGCGTCTACGGCCGGCTGCGGCAGCGCCACGAGTCGCTGGAGCGGCTGTTCCACTTCACGCAGGCGCTGCCGGACCCGACGCAGCAGGACACGACCCTGACCGGGCTGCTCGAGGCGCTGCTGCGGCTGTTCCGCGCCGACCACGTCTCCCTCGTGCTGCTCGCCGAGAACCCCGCCGACGCCGAGGTCGCCGTGGTCTCCGGCGGCGAAGCGTCCTCGCCCGACGCGGTGCTCGCGCTGCACAGCCTGCTCGTCCCCGATGGCGCCCCCTCGCTCGTCGCGCACATGGCGCGCGACGGCCGGTCGGTGCTGCCGTTCGGGCTCCGCGACGCGATCGCCGTGCCGCTGCGCGACGGCGGGCGGCTGAGCGGCTCGCTCGTCCTCGCCGACCGCGTCGGGGACGTACAGACCTTCACCCCGGACGACCTGCAGCTGCTGCAGACCGTCGCGATCCAGTCCCTGACCTCGCTGCGCAACGGCCAGCTGGTCCGGCGGCTGCGCCACGACGCCACCCACGACCGCCTCACCCGGCTGGCCAACCGGGCCGGCTGGGAGCAGGTCGCCGAGGCCGCCCTGGCCGCCGGGCCGGGGCCGAACGGTTGCGGGCCGGCCGTCGTCCTGCTGGACCTCGACGGCTTCAAGGATGTCAACGACACCCTCGGCCACCAGGCCGGCGACCTGCTGCTCATCGAGGTCGCCTCCCGGCTCGTCGCGGCGGCCGGCGCGGAGACCCACGTCGCGCGGTTCGGCGGCGACGAGTTCGCTGTCCTGGTCCCCGACGCGGACCAGGACACGGCGGTCGGCGTGGGCGACGCGTTGGTGCGCGCCATGCAGGAGCCGCTCACGCTCGGCGAGGTCCACGTCGAGGTGCAGGCGTCCACCGGTGTCGCGCTGGCGCCGGTCCACGGCCGGGACCTGGGGACGCTGCTGAAGCGCGCCGACCTCGCGCTCTACAGCAGCAAGCGCACCTCCCGCCGGGTCACCGTCTTCCACGCCGGACTCGAGGACCAGGGCCCCAACCGGCTCTCGCTCATGGCCGACCTGCGCCGCGCCCTGCACGACGGCGAGGTCGTCGTCGCGGTCCAGCCGAAGGCGCTGCTCGCCACCGGCCACGTCACGGGGGTGGAGGCACTGGCCCGCTGGAACCACCCCGTCGAGGGACCGATTCCGCCCGACGTGTTCATCCCGCTCGCGGAGAGCAGCGGCATGATCCGCGAGCTCACCGCCTCGATCCTCGACCAGTCGCTCGTGCTCTGCGCCGCCTGGAACGCCGCCGGTAACGACCTCACCGTGGCGGTGAACCTGTCCCCGCGGGCGCTGCTCGACGAGGGGCTGCTCAAGACCGTCACCGACGCGCTGGAGCGCCACGGCGTGCCCGCGCACCAGCTGATCCTGGAGATCACGGAGTCCAGCGTCATCGCCGACCCGGAGGCCGCGCTGGAGGCCCTGCATGCGCTGCGCGACGCCGGGATCTCGCTGTCGGTCGACGACTTCGGCACCGGCTACTCGTCGCTGTCCTACCTGAAGCGGCTGCCGGTGCAGGAGGTGAAGATCGACCGCAGCTTCGTCCGCGACCTGGTGCGCGACCCCGACGACGCGCTCATCGTCCGCGCCGTCGCCGACCTGGGCCGCAACCTGGGGCTGACCGTCGTGGCCGAGGGGGTCGAGGACGAGGCCACCTGGCACCGGCTGCGGAACCTCGGCGTCGACACCGCGCAGGGGTACCACCTGAGCCGCCCGCTGACGCCGGCGGTCTTCGCCCGGTGGCTGCGCCAGCACGAGGCCACGCTCGCCGCCCGGTCCGCGCTCACGGCGGCGGCCTTCCAGCCCTGACCTGCCGGACCGGCCCGACCCGGCTCAGACCCGGCGGAAGTCCTGGGGGACCTCGAACGTGTCGACGACCCGGCCGGGCGTGCCCACCACGACCGACCCCGGCGGCACCGACTTCATGAGGGCGGTGCCGGTGCCGAGCACGCTGCCGCGGCCGATGCGCACGCCCGGCCCGACGTAGCACTCGCGCGCGATCCAGACATCGTCCTCGATGACGATCGGCGCGGTCCGCGCCTCCGTCCCCGGCTGCACGGCGTGGAAGGTGCTGTCGTAGATCGAGGAGCTCTCGCCGATCAGGATCCGCGAGCCGAAGGTCACCGACTCCCTGGCGTGGATGCGCACCCCGTTCTGGAACCAGACGTGGTCGCCGAAGGTCAGCGTGGCGCCCTGATCCACCGAGATGCCGCAGCGGGCAATCGTGCCGGTGATGTGCAGGTCGTCGCCGACCACCAGCGTCCCGCGGATGCGGGTCCACGGCCGCTCCCCGCGCACGAGCGCCGTCCGCGCCCGGCGCACCCCGACGTGCCGGGCCAGCACCAGGACAGCCTGGTAGCGCGCGTGGTGGTGCTCGTAGAACTCGTAGACCCGGCGGACGAAGCTGCGCTGGTCGATGGGCCGGAGCCGGCCCGCGATGAACGGCAGCTGCGGGTCGCCGGCGCGGACACCGAAGGGATGGCCCGGCTGCGGCCACGGCGGCAGCATGTCTTCGTCCTCGATCACGCCCGTTCCGCTCCCGTCGGTGTGCAGCTCACGGCCGCCACCGTGCCGCCCCGACATGTCCGGAACGTGAACGCCGCCCGGCCGGCGGGCGTCAGGCCGCAGGGGCGCGCAGCGCGCCCCCGATACGGGGCGACGGTACCGGCAGCGGGGCGGACGGCGCCGGGGGGCGCTCCTTGCGGGGGGTGGGCACGGCCGACGACCGGGCCGTCCGGGCGGCGGCACGGACCCGCTTGGCCGCGGACATGGCCGCGGCGGCCTCCGCGGCGGCCGCGAGGATGCCGCGCAGGGGGTGGACCGACGCACAGCCGATGGACCCGGCCACGCCGGCCGCCTCCAGCTGGGCGTACAGCCGGGAGACGCGCTGCTTGCCCTGGTCGCGCGTGCACCCGCGCAGCAGGACGCCGAACGCGTCACCGCCGAGCCGGGCGACCACGTCGCCGGGGCCGAACGCGGCGCGCAGCGTCTCCCCGGCCGTCCGGAGGTAGGCGTCACCGGCCTCGTGCCCCTGCTCGTCGTTGATCCGCGCGAGGTCGTCGAGGTCCACGACCATCACCCCGGTCGGGTCGGCGAGCTCGGCGAACCGCGCGGCCTCGTCGGCGACGATCCGGTCCCAGCCGCGGCGGTTGACCACGCCGGTGAGCGCGTCGAGCTCTGCCGCGGCGCGGGCGTCGGCGGCGCCCCGCGCGGCCACGTCCTGCGCCCGCGAGGCCGCCAGCACCATGGACAGGAGGCGGCTCAGCAGCTGGAGCAGCGGCTGCAGGGCCAGGAATGCCGGGTCGTCGGCCCGCACCTGCGGGTCGAAGCCGCAGATCGTGCCGAAGAGGCTGCCGTCGGGCTCGAGGACCGCAGCGCCCGCATACGAGCCGATGGACAGCTCCCGGGTGCAGGGGGCGGCCGCGTACACCGGGACGGCCCGGACGTCCGGCGCGACGGCCGGCCCCGTCCCCGCCGCCATGTGGACGCAGAAGCCGTCCTCCCAGGCACCGCCGTCCCGCGGCAGCAGGTCGTAGCCGCTGTCCTGCTCGAGGTAGAGGTAGGTCTGCCGGCCGTTCTCCACCCGCGTCACGGACCAGAGCGCCAGGGGGACCGCCTCCCGCAGGTACGCAAGGACCCGGCGCGCGGCTTCCTCGAAGCTCGGCGGCTGCGGGGCGTCGGGCTCGGTCACCACGGGCTCCTCGGGGCGGGCCGGTCGGGCGACAGGCATCACGGAAAGGATCGTCCACAACGCGCATTCCTTGAGCGACGTCACCGGCCGCCCACAGGCCGGCGGCCGCCGTGTGCTCGGATGGGCGCCGACAGCGGCGAGGGAGGGTGTCATGACGTATGCGGTGTGGGGCTGGGGCGGCCCCGGGGACGCGCCCCGGCCCGCCGACCTCGCGGCGCTCGCGCCGCTGGTGCAGGAAACCACCGGCGTGGTCGTGCAGCCCCCGGAGGCGCCGGCGCCGCTGGCCGAGCTGCCCCCCTCCCGCCGGCTCGCCGGGCTGCCGCCGGCGCTGCGGCCGCTGGCCTCCGACGAGCCGGCCGACCGGGCGCGGCACGGCCTGGGCCGCTCCTACCGCGATCTGGTCCGGGGCGTCCGCGGATCGGTGCAGCACCCCGCGGACCTGGTGCTACGGCCCCGGACGGAGGCCGACGTCGAGGCGGCGCTCGACTGGGCGACGGCCGCGGGCGCGCCGCTCGTGCCGTTCGGCGGCGGGTCGAGCGTCGTCGGCGGCGTCGAGCCCGTCGGCCTGGACGCGCCCGTCAGCCTGGACCTGGAGCACCTCGCCGGGCTGCTGGACGTCGACCCCGCGTCCCGCGCGGTGCGGCTCGCAGCGGGCACGCTGGGACCCGCGGCGGAGGCGGCGCTGCGGCCGCACGGTCTGACCCTGCGGTTCTACCCGCAGTCGTTCGAGCGCAGCTCGGTCGGCGGCTGGCTGGCCACTCGCGCCGCCGGGCACTTCGCCACCGGCCCGACGCACATCGACGACCTGGTGGAGTCGGTCCGGGCGCTCACCCCGGTCGGGCCGTGGGAGTCGCGGCGGCTGCCCGCGTCCGGGGCCGGCCCGAGCCCCGACGGGATGCTGCTCGGCAGCGAAGGGACGCTCGGCGTGATCACGGCCGCATGGTTGCGCGCCCAGCCGCGGCCGGCGCACCGCTGGGCGGCCACGCTGGCCGCCCCCACGTTCGCCGCCGGCGCCCAGGCGGTGCGGGCGCTGCTGCAAGGTGGGTTCGCGCCGGCAACCTGCCGCCTCATCGACCCCGCCGAGAGCGCGCTGTCCGGCACGCTCGCGACGGGCGAGGCGGCGCTCGTGCTGGGGCTCGAGTCGCTCGGGGCGCCGCTCGACGCCGCGGCGGCGCAGCTGCTCGAGGCCTGCCGGGACGCCGGGCTGCGGGTGGTGGAGGCGGGGGTGCGCGGCAGCTCGGGCGAGGCGTGGCGGTCGACGTTCCTGCGGGCGCCGTACCTGCGGGAGTCGCTGCTCCTGCTGGGCGTGCTCGTCGAGACGTTCGAGACCGCCGTGACCTGGGACCGGTTCGAGGGGCTCGTCGCCGCGGTGACGGCGGCCGTGACGGATGCGCTGCGGCGGGTCTGCGGCGGCGGCACCGTGACCTGCCGGCTCACCCACGTCTACCCGGACGGCGCGGCGCCGTACTTCACGGTGCTCGCCCCGGCGCGGCGCGGCCACGAGGTGGCGCAGTGGGACGAGGTGAAGGCCGCGGCGAGCGAGGCGTTGCTCGCCGCGGGCGGCAGCATCACGCACCACCACGCCGTGGGCCGGGACCACCGGCCCTGGTACGACGCGCAGCGGCCGGAGCCGTTCGCCGCGGCGCTGGCGGCCGCCAAGCGGGCGGTCGACCCGGCGGGGGTGCTGAACCCCGGCGTGCTGGTGGGCTGAGTCCCCGGGGGTCCACCGGCCCTTGTGATCTCTCTCGCTTCGCGAGCCGCGCACCGCCGAGAAGTTGTTGAGCGTTGTATTTTCTGGGTGCTGAGCGCAACCGCCGCCGCGGGCGCCGCACCGGACGAAAGGCCGTTCCATGACTCTGCTGCGTATCGACGCCAGCATCCGCACCGAAGGCTCCGCCAGCCGCGAGATCGCCGACCTCGTCGAGGCCGAGTGGACCGCCGCGCACCCCGGCGACGTCGTCCTCCGCCGCCACGTGGGCACCGAGCCCCTGCCGTCCGACGCCTGGGGCAACGCCGTCGCCGGCGCCTACGTCCCCGCCGCGGAGCGCACCCCCGCGCAGCAGGCCGCCGCAGCGCTGGCCACCGAGCTCACCGACGAGCTGGTCGCCGCCGACGCGGTGCTGCTCGCCATGCCGCTGTACAACTTCGGCGTCTCGCAGCACCTCAAGACCTGGATCGACCTCGTCATCACCGACCCGCGCGCGGGCGCGGGCGCCGACCCGCTGCTCGCCGGCAAGCACGTCGTCCTCGCCGTCGTCCGCGGCGGTGCCTACGGCGCCGGGACCCCGCGTGAGGGCTGGGACCACGCCACCGCGTACGTCCGCCGCATCCTCGCCGACGTCTGGGGCGCCGAGGTGACCGTCGTCGAGCGCGAGTTCACGCTGGTCGGCGTCAACCCCGCGCTGGACAGCTTCACGGACCTGGCCGCCGAGATGAAGCAGGCGGCCCACTCCGCCGCCCGCGAGGCCGGCCGCGCGCTCAGGGTGCTGCAGGCCTCCTGAGCGACCGCCGAGGTCCCCGACGCCGCCCTCCGAGCAGGCGCCGGGGACCCCCACGCCGGCGGCCTGACGGTCAGGCCGCCGGAGTTCCCCGCTGCAGCACGCGTCCGTAGCTGTCCTGCAGCTCGACCAGCGCGATCTGTGCCGGGGCCAGGTCGGTGCTCCCCGCGACGTCGGCCTCGGTCCCGGGGACGACCCGCCACTGCGCGACGGTCTGCGGCGGGCCACCGCCCCGCGGCACCACCACGAGCTGGTAGGTGCCGTCGGACCACCCCGCGGGCACGGCGCCGGAGTACGTGCAGGACATGGTGATCCGCGTGCCCCACGCGGCGGCCTGCAGGTGCACCGCCGTCCGGACGGGCACGGCGGCCACCCCGACCAGCGCCACGGGCCGCCCCACCGGCTCCCCGCCCACGGCGCCGGTCCCCAGCAACGTCGCAACGACCAGGCAGGCCGCGGCGACCGCCCCGCCCGCCGCAACCCACGCCCGACGCCGCAGCCGCCCGCGGCGGGCCGCCCGCAGCAGCCCGGGCAGCAGCAGGTCGGGCGGCGGCTCGACGGGCTCGGCGGCCGCCGCCGGCATGGCGGGGACCCGGCTCAGCAGCCCGGGCAGCACCGCCAGCTCCGCCACCGCCTCCCGGCACCGGTCGCAGGTGGCCAGGTGCGCCTCGTAGGCCAGCCGGTCGTCGCGGTCCAGGGCGCCGAGGACGTACGCCGCGTCGACGTGCTCGAACGGATCGCCGAGGGTGCTCACGCCGTCACCCCCATCTCCTGCAGGCTCAGCCGCAGCGCCCGCAGCGCGTAGTGCGCCCGGGACTTCACGGTCCCCTCCGGGATGCCCAGCGCCGCCGCGGCGGCCGCGGTGGTGCGGCCCTGGAAGTAGCACTGCTCGAGGACCGCGCGGTGCTCGGCCGACAGCCGGGACAGCGCGTCCCCCACGACCCAGGTGTCGAGCACGGCGTCGGTGCGGTCCGCCTCGGCCGCCTCGGGGGCCGCCTCCAGCGGGACATCGGCCGCCACGCGGTGCCGCCGCCAGTCGTCGATCACGATGCGCCGGGCGACGGTGAACAGCCAGGACCGCACCGGGCCCCGCACCTGGCCGAGCACCTCCGGGTGCCGCCAGGCGCGCAGCATGGTCTCCTGCACGACGTCCTGCGCCTGGACCCGGTCGCCGCCCACCAGCGGCACGACGAACGACCACAGCGCCGTCGCATGCTCGTCGTAGAGCGCGCGGAGCAGCTGCTCGTCCCGACCCCGCACGACCACCTCCACGTGCCCCCGTACGGCGGAACCGTGCCACCGGTTCACCGGCCGTCCCGTGAACGGTCCACGGGCCGACGCCGTACGGCGCGGCATGACCATCCTTCGCGCGACCGCGCTTCCCGTCATCGGCCTCGGGGCCGCCCTCCTCGCCGCGGCGGCCGCGTGCGGCTCGTCCACCGGCTCGTCCGCCGCCACGCCCCGGGCGACGGCCGGCGGGGCCGGTGGCGCCTCGACCGCACCCGTCCAGACCCGGCAGCTGCCGCTGGGTACCGTCCTCACCGACGCCCAGGGACGCACGCTGTACACGTTCGCGGCCGACGCGCCGGGGGTCTCCCACTGCTCCGGCGCCTGCGCCGCCGTCTGGCCGGTCGTCCCGGCGCCCGGCACGCTCCCGACCGCCGTGCCGGGCGTGACCGGCACGCTCGGCGCGATCACGCGCACCGACGGCTCGCAGCAGCTCACCATCGACAACCAGCCCGTCTACACGTTCGTCGGCGACAAGGCGCCCGGGCAGGCCAACGGGCAGGACAAGTACCTCAACGGCGGTCTCTGGTACGTCGTGGACACCGCCGGTCGCACGATCACCGACGAGGTCACCGGCGCCCCCGCCGGTGGCGGCGGGTACTGAGCCATGGCCACCCCCGGTCTCCTGCGCCGCACGGCCCCCGGCCGCGCCAGGGTCGCCCCGGTCAGCCGGCTGCTGTCGGTCCTGACGGCGGCGGCGCTCGCCGTCGACGCGGCGGTCCACCTGCGCGACGCCGGGCTGTACGCCGGGGTCGGCGGCGGGGGGCAGCTCGGCGAGGACACGCTGTTCCGCGTCGAGGCGGCCGTCGCGCTGGTGGTCGCGGTGGCGGTGCTCGTCCGGCCGCGGCCCGTGGTGTGGGGCCTCGCGGTGCTCGTGGCGGGATCCGCCGCGGGCGTGGCGATCCTGTCCACCTACGTCGACCTGGGGCGGCTCGGGCCGATCCCCGACCTCTACGAGCCGACCTGGTCGCTGCCCGGCAAGGCGCTCTCCGCCGGGGCGGAGGCGTTCGGGGCGGCCACCGCCGCGCTGGCCCTGGGCCGGGTACTGGCGGGGCGGCTGCGGCACCGGGCCGGGCCCCGGTCGCGGGCCTGACCGGCCCGGGACGCGAGCGTCAGTCCGCCAGCGGTCCGGGACGCCCCAGGTGGAAGCCCTGGGCGTACCGGCAGCCGAGTTCCTGCAGCCGCTGCCGCTGCTGCTCGGTCTCCACACCCTCGGCGACGACCTCGTGGCCCAGCGCGTCGGCCAGCGCCAGCACGCCGCGGTACAGCTCGTCGGCGCTGCGGTCGCGCCCCACGTCGACCAGCAGGCTGCGGTCGATCTTCAGCCCCTGGAGGGGGAACTGCCGCACACTCCCCAGCGAGCTGTAGCCGCTGCCGAAGTCGTCCACCCACACGCCGAAGCCCAGGTCCCGCAGCCGCCCCAGCAGGGCGGCGGCGCCGGCGACGTCGACGGGCAGGGCCTCCTCGGTGATCTCGAGGACGATCCGGTCGGGCGCCACGCCGGCCGCGCGCACCTCGGCGAGGATCTCGTCGGGCAGGCCGTCGTGGAGCTCCATCGGGCTGACGTTCACGTGCGCCACCAGGTCGGCGCGGTCGGCCCGACGGGCCCACGAGGCCACCTTCGCGAGGGCCTGGTGCCGCACGGCCCGGCCGAGATCGGCGGCGAGCCCCGAGCGCTCCGCCAGCGACACGAACGCGCTGGGGGCGAGCATCCCGCGTTCCGGGTGGCCCCAGCGCACCAGCGCCTCGTAGCCGTGGACCGCGCCGGACGCGAGCTCGACGATCGGCTGCCAGTGCAGCTGCAGCCCGGCGGCCACGCCACCGTCGGCCGCGGACAGGGCACGGCGCAGGTCCTCCACGAGCGCCGCGTCGCGGTCGGCGCGGCCGCCCATCCCCGGCACGTAGGAGACGGCGCGGCCCTTGCCGGCCGCCTTCGCCTCGTACATCGCGATGTCGGCGTTGCGCAGCAGGAGGATCGGCGAGGCGCCGTCGAGGCAGGAGCTGGCGATGCCGATGCTGCCGGTCAGCGCGCGGTCGCGGCGGCCCTGCCGGCTGTCCGGAACCACCTCGAGGATGCGCTGGGCCAGCCGCTCGGCCTGCCGGACCCCGCCCGGCGCGACCACGACGAACTCGTCGCCGCCGAGCCGCGCCACCAGCGTGTCGGCGTGCTCCTCGGCCAGCTCCTGCAGCCGCCGGGCGACCCCCAGCAGGGCGTCGTCGCCGGCCAGGTGCCCGAGGCTGTCGTTCAGCGATTTGAAGCCGTCCAGGTCGAGCAGCAGCAGGCTGGTCTCGCGACCGGCGTCGAGCAGTTCCTGCAGCGCCGCGAGCGCGGTCGCCCGGTTCGGCAGCCCGGTGAGCGCGTCGCTCTCCGCGGCCTGGCGCAGCTCCCGCTCCAGCGCCCGGCGGGCGGTCACGTCGACCACCACGCCGAGGACCCCGCTGGGCTTCCCGTCCTCGTCGCGCAGCCACGCGCGGGTGACCTCCACGTCGAGCGTGGTGCCGTCGCTGCGCCACCGCTGCGGATGATCGTTCGGGACGGGCGACGGCAGGTCCGAACCCTCCGGTGGGATGCGGGTCGGGTTGAAGCGGCCGTGGACCTCCGCCTCGGACCAGCCGAACATCTGCTCGGCGGCCGCGTTCCAGCGGCGGACCATTCCGTCGTTGTCGAGTTCGAGGATGGCGACGGGCGCGGACGCGAGCAGGGTCTCCAGCCGCTGCACCACCGCGGCCTGGCCGGCCTGCCGGAGGCGCAGGTCCTCCAGCAGCCGGGCGTGGTCGATCGCGTGCGCCGCGTGGACGCCGAACATGCCGAGCAGCTCGAGGGTCGGCGCCGACGGTCGGTGGCCGTCCAGCGGCAGGTCGACGCTGAGCGTGCCGAGCAGGTCCCCGCCCGCGCTGCGCAGCCGCACGAGGAGGGCATCCTCGGGGTGGAAGAGCTCCGGGTTCCAGTCGTCGTCCTCGAACACCGGTACCCACGTGGAATCCCGGATCTCCTCGGGCCACTCGGCCTCGCGGTGGTCGATGAACACGACCTCGCCGGTGGCCGTGCCCTGCGCGAGGAGTTCCTGCCAGGCCGTCAGCGGCCGCAACCGGCCGAGGAGCGCCGAGCGGATCTCCTCCCCGCCGGCCACGGCGACCACCTCGACCTGGTCGCCGCGCACGAGGTTGACGACAGCCGCCTCGAAGCCCAGCGCGCACGCCCCATCGGTCACCGCCTGCAGCGTCGCGGTGAGGTCCCGGTGGGCGCTGACGCCGCTGATGAGCCCGTACAGGTGCCGCAGGGCGGCCGCCTGCTGGTTCGCCGCGTCCAGGAGCGGCTCGGCGGGCCGGGGCCGCGGCAGCACCGGAGCTTCGCGCCGGGGCTCCGCCGACGGAGGGAGGGACGCCGGCTTCACACCAGGGATATCGGCAGGTCGGACCCCAGGTGAAGGGCGCCCGGACGTGGTGGGCCCTACCACCCTGGACGGCGACCGCAGGGCAGTAGGACCGCAGGGCAGTAGGTCAGTGCAGTAGGTCAGCTCTGTCCGGCGGCGCTGACCATCTGCCCGCCGACCGGGTCGTAGTGCCAGTCGGTCTGCACCACCTGGCCGGACGCGCAGTCCGGCGAGCAGCTGTTCATCCGGCTGGTGATGCGCGCGCCCGACAGCACGGGGGCGCCGATCTCCACGGTGTCCTCGCCGTCCAGGCCGGCGTGGTGGAACGACACGAGGCGCCAGGACCCGCCGACGTCGGAGACCAGCACACCGTTGGTCGCGAAGGTCGCACTGCCGCCGGCGAGCAGCACCAGCGCGTCGGGGTCCGCCGATCCGGTGAGGTGCGCGGCCTGGACCACCGGCGGGGTGTGCGCGGCGGCCAGCACCGGGTCGGCCGTGTCGTTCCCGAGCCGGGCGCGCCGGGTCCAGCCGTTGCCGTTCCACACCAGGACGTCCACCGTCCCGCCGGACGGGGCGGCGGCGCCGTTCGGGTTGAACGCCACGAAGACGGTCGGGCCCGAGGGGCTGGTCTCGGGGTCGGAGAGCTGCGCGCCGGCCGGGTAGGTCGCGACGAGCGCCGGCAGCGCGGCCCGGGCCGCGGCGAGCGCGGCGCCGCCGTCCGGGGAGGCGGCAGGGGTCGCCACCGCGGTACCGCGGGACGAGGGCATCGCCGTCGAGGAGGGCCCCGCTGACGCGCTCGTGGCGGCGGTGGGGGTCGGGCGGTCGGCCGCCGGGGTCGGCGTCGCGGCGGCGCGGGTCTGGCCGCCGGAGCAGCCCGCGGCGGCCGCGAGCGTGCCGCACACGAGCGCGCCCACCACGGCGGACCGGTCCCAGGACGTCACGCCGTGATCCTGGCGGGCCGGTCGTCGGCCCGCCAGCGACGGGCCGACGGGGGCGCCCCGGTTCTCAGCACGGGCCGCCGGGCCGGGTCGCCGGGTTACGCCGGCAACGCCGCCACGGGCAGGCCGACGTACAGCATGCCGATGACTGCGCCGGCCGGATCGAGGAGCGGCTCGTAGGCCGTGAAGTGCGGGCGGTCGGCCACGACCGCGGGCCCGACGAAGGTCTCCCCGGCGAGCACCGTGGCCAGCACGGGGTTGGCCGAGCCGTCCGGGGCCTGCCGGGCGATCGACGTCCCGATGTTGCGGCGGCCGGCCGCTGTCACCACCGTGGTGGCCACGCGCAGCATGTCCCCCGCCGCGTTCATCCGCTGGAACAGCGTGCAGCCGCCGCCGGCGAGCGCCACGACCTCGTCGACGACCGGCGCGGGGGTGCGCGGGTCGTCGTTCTGGCCGATCCACCGGCCGTCGACGCAGAACTCCGGCAGCTCCACCACCGTGACGTGCTTGGTGGCCTGGTCCGTGGCGGACCAGCGGACGGGGCGGTCGCCGAGCGAGGCATCACCGGCGGCGGCGAGCACCTCCTCGGCGACGGTCAGCGCCCGCCGGACGTAGGCCACGCGCTGGCTCTCCGCCAACTGCAGCACGGCGTCGGTGATCCGGTCGGAGCCGCGGGCGGCCCGGTCGACGCTGTCGACCATGAGCCCGGCCGCGACGTTCTGCTGCTCGACGGCCGCCGCGATCGACGTCTGCGCCTCGGCGATCTGGCCCAGGGTGTCGGTGATCCGGTGGACGCCGGCCACGGCGTCGGCCGTCCCCTGCTGCACGGCGGCGATCTGCCGGGCGATGTCCTCGGTCGCCTGCGCCGTGCGCCCGGCGAGCTCCTTCACCTCGTTCGCCACGACGGCGAAGCCACGACCCGCCTCCCCGGCGCGCGCCGCCTCGACCGTCGCGTTGAGCGCGAGCATGCGGCTCTGCTGGCTGATCGACGCGATCAGCTGCGCGATGGCGCCGATGGCGTCGCTGGCCTCCTGCAGGCCGCCCACGCGCCGGCTCACCAGCTCGGCGTCCCGGGCGGCCTCGTCCGCGACCGTGGAGGCGACGCTGGTGCTGGACGAGATCTCCCCGATGGCGGACCGCATCTCCGTCAGCGCCTGCGCCACGTGGGCGAAGCTGCCGGCGACCTCGCGGCTGGCCTGGGACAGCACGCCGGCCTGCGTGGCGGCGGCCTCCAGGCTGGAGTCCTTCTGCACGCGGCGCGCGGGGCGGCGCGGCGCGGGCACGGGGGCAGCAGCGGCGGCGGTCGTCGGCGGGCGCTGGTCGGCGGCGGGGCGGCGGCGCGTGAGGGCCACTGCAATCTCCTCAGCTCGGGCACGCGGCGGACGGACGACCTGATCCCATCGGCCCCCACGTCGGGTGCATGAGGACCCGTCAGAAGTCGATCTTGGACCCCTGGCGGCGGCGCTCAGCGGGCCGGGGTGCCGCCCGCACGCGGTGCGGCGATCCCGGCGATCCCGTCGTCCGGGCCCGGGGCTCCGCCGGTCGTGTCGACCGCGGGGTGCGCGCGGCCGAGGGGGCCGGCCGCCGCGGCGGTCAGCAGCCGGGTGGTGATCTGCCGGACCACGTCGAACGTGGCCGGGTTCCCCCAGCCCGGGCCGCAGGCCGTGTCGGACAGTGCGCACTCCCACTTGCTGGTCCCGGAGTCGAACACGCCCGCACCGCTGGGGGTCGTGTAGTAGGTGACGTCGGCGGCGTCGTGCCGCGGGCCGCCACCGGGCGTGCAGGTCAACGGCGAGTGGAACAGCACCTCGATCGGGTGCGGCGTCGTCACCGACAGGTCCACCCGGTCGTACTCGGGGCCGACCAGCGAGCCGAGGACCTGCCCCGGCTGCAGCCCGATCCCCTCGGTGAGCCACGACAGCCGGGGCGCCACGACGAGGTTCGCCTGCGCGGGGTTGCACTGGTAGAAGCCGCCGACGAGGGCGCTCTCCGGGCGGGGCACCGGCGGGGACCGCCACTGCGACGTCGACTCCGCCGGGTCGGTCGCGGTCAGCGGGTCGAGCGCGGCGTCCTTGTAGTCCGTCTCCAGCCGGTTGTCCCCCACCGCGGTCGGGGAGAGCCGGATGTGCCGGTAGACCGCGTTGGCACCGAGGAACAGCACGTTGGTGCCGGCGTCGCGGGCGGACGTGAGCGTCTGCCGCATCGCCGTCGAGTAGTACTCGTCGTGCCCCGGCGAGACGACCGCCCGCGCGCCGTCCAGCAGGTGCGGCTGGTCGTGCAGGTCGATGTCGGTCGCGTACGCCAGCGGGATGCCGAGCCGCTCCGCGAAGGTCACCAGCGGCAGCTCGTTGCCGAGGAAGTCGCCGGCGCCCTGCTCCTCCGCGTACGGCCGGTCGAAGCTGACGGCGTACGAGCGGCTCACGGGCCGGCCGTCCCGCCCGTGGTACAGGCTCAGCCCGCCCCAGTCGTTGTAGGCCTGCCAGTCGGTGACCGCGGCGACGAGCACGACGCGCCCGGTCGTGTTCGCGGAGCGCAGGGTCAGCGGGACGTAGCTGCGCCCGCCGTCGCTGCCCTCCAGGCGCAGCAGGTAGTGCCCGGCCGGCCAGTTCGTCGTGGCCACCGTCGCGGTGGGCTCCCAGGCGGTGGTGATGGTCCGGGTAGCGGCGATCTCGGTGGCAGCCGGCTGCGCGACCACCGGGAACGGCCCGCCGTGCCATACCCTCCCGGCCTCGGCGGCGCCGTAGCTCCCCATCCGGTACGCCGTCACGTCGAACGACGCCCCGGTGGCGGACACCCGCAGCTGCACCGGCTGGCCCGGCAGGACGCCGGCCCGGTCGGCGAACCCCTCGATCCGCGTGCCCTTCGGCGGCTGCCCCGCCTGCCAGTCGGTGGCCGCGACGGGGGTGATGCCGCTGCGCGGGGTCGCCACGCCGACGGGCGCGGACTGGGCGGTCTGCCGCGGGGGGGCGCCCGAGGGGCGCAGGACCACGGCCACGACCACGACGAGTACGACGACCAGGACAGCGGCGACGGCCGCCGCAGCGGTCTTGGCGTTGCGGGACGTTCGCACCCGGAACCCCTCGTTGACCGCGGCGGCCCCTGCGGCCGCCGGCGGCACCAGGCTAGGGCGTGGCTGGTGTCACGCAGGTGAGGGGTCAGGCCACGACCACGGCCGGCCCGGATGCGGGACCCGGCGGAGCGGTCGCCCGCGCAGTCCGGCGCGCCGCGGAGCACCCCGGGTGCGGTTGGCCGCCGGGGGGTGCACTCTGACAGCGGACGTCCAGCCGCGGCACAGCGGGTGGACGACCACCGTCGGAACGCTGTGGAGCGACCGATGGAAGGAGTCCCCATGACCCACCTGCACCTGCCTCTCGGGAACGACGGGGAGGCCCAGGTCCGCTGGCTGTCGATCCTGCTCGCCGCGGCGCTGCTGCTGGACGTCGTCGGCCAGGCCGCGGGCGTCCTGCCGGGCGACTCGGCCGGGTTCACCGTCGCGCTGCTCGTCACGCTCGCCCTCGCCGGCGCCGCTGCTGCGGTGCACCACCGCGTCCGGCGACACCCGCACCGCAGGTAGCCCCACGGGTCGCTGCGCACGCGGCGACGCGTCTGGTGTAGGACAAACGGGTGCTGCCTGAGCCTTCAACCAGCGGCGCCCCGGCGCGAGCGCGGCACGACCGCTTCCGGCTCGCCGGCGGCGTGGCCCTGTTGGCGGCCGTCGCGGCCTACCTGGTGGTCGTCCCGCAGGCGCCCGACCTCGCGGCCCAGGTCGCCCGCGCGGACGTCGTCCGCACGCTCGGCCCCGTCGTCGTGTGGTGGCCGGGCTGGTTCGCGGGACTGCACCTGCCGACGTACTCGGAGCTCTCGCCGCTGCTGATGGCGCGGCTGGGCGCGCCGGTGACGGGTGCGCTCGCGACGGTGGTCTCGGTGGTGTGCGCGCTGCCCCTGCTGCGCGGCGCGGTGCGGCCGCGGCTCGCGGCCGTGGCCTTCGCCGGCATGGTGCTGCTCAACCTGCTCGACGGGCGCATCACGTTCCTCGTCGGGGTGGCGTTCGCGGTCGCGTCCCTCGCGGCGCTGCGCGGCGGGCACCGCGTCCTCGCGCTGGTCCTCGGCGCGCTCACCTGCCTCGCGAGCCCGCTGGCCGCGCTGTTCCTCGGGATCGGCGCCCTCGCGGTGGTCGCGACGCACCGCGCCCACCGCCGCGCGGCCGTCGGGCTCGCCGTCGTCCTGGCCGCGGCGGCGGGCAGCCTCGGGCTGCTGTTCCCCGGCACCGGCGTGATGCCGGCGCCCGCCAACCAGATCCTCCCGGCGGTGGCCGCCACGGTCGCCGTCGCCGTGCTCTGCCCGCAGCCCGCGATCCGCTGGGCGAGCGTGCTGCTCGCCGCCGCCTCCCTCACCACCCTGGTCGTGCCGAGCGCGGTCGGCCAGAACATCACGCGGATGACCTGGCTGCTCGCCGCGCCCGTGCTGATCGGCTACGGCCGGGGCGCGCGGCCGCTGCTCGCCGTGCTCACCCTCGGCGCGAGTTCCTGGTCCGTCGTCGACGTCAGCCTGCAGGTGTCGTACGCCCGGGACCCGTCGGTGCAGCAGGCGTTCTACACGCCGTTGCTGGCGGAGCTGCAGTCGCAGCGGGCGGCGGCGCCCGTGCTCGGGCAGCGGGTCGAGGTCGTGGATCCGCGGTCGCACGGCTCGGACCGGTACGTCGCGCCGCTCGTCCCGCTCGCGCGGGGGTGGGACCGGCAGGCGGACCAGGTCGACAACCCGCTGTTCTACACGCGCGGGGCGCTCACCCCGGCGAGCTACCGCGCCTGGCTGGACGAGCTCGCGGTCGGCTGGGTGGCGGTGCCGAGCGGCGCGCTGGACTACGCCTCGGCCGCCGAGGCGCGGTTGATCCGTGCCGGACAGCCGTACCTGCAGCCCGTCTGGCGGACGGCACAGTGGCAGCTCTACGCCGTGCGCGACGCGCAGCCGCTCGCCACCGGCGCGACGGTCACCGCGGTCACCGCCGACCACGTCACCCTCCGCGCCGACGGGCCGGCCACGGTCCGACTCGCCTGGCGGTGGAGCCCGTACCTCGCGGTGGGGACGCCCGACGCGGCCGCCGACCGGGATCCGGCCGGGTGCACGCGCCAGGACGGCGCCTTCACCGAGGTCGTCGTCCCGGCGGCCGGGGCGTACACGGTGGGCGCGGAGCTGGACCCGCGGCGCCGGGAGGCCTGCCCGGCCTGACGGGCGGCGCGGTCGTGGCAGCTGCGCCGACCGCCGCCGGTCGGCAGGATGGCGCCATGAGCGTGCAGGTGGAACGGCGGGGCCCGGTCACGGTCGTGACCCTGGACCGCCCGGAGGTCCGGAACGCCGTCGACGGCGAGCACGCCCAGGCGCTGTGCGACGCGTTCACGGCGTTCGACGCCGACGAGGCGGCTGCGGTGGCGGTGCTGCACGGCGCGGGCGGGACGTTCTGCGCCGGCGCGGACCTGCAGGCCGTCGGAAACGGCGCCATGCCGGTGTTCGAACCCGGCGACGGCCGCGGGCCGATGGGGCCCACGCGGCTGCTGCTCGGGAAGCCGGTGATCGCCGCGGTGGAGGGGTTCGCCGTCGCGGGCGGGCTCGAGCTGGCGCTCTGGTGCGACCTGCGGGTGGTGGACCCGGCGGCGACGTTCGGCGTCTTCTGCCGCCGGTGGGGCGTGCCGCTCATCGACGGCGGGACGGTGCGGCTGCCCCGCCTCATTGGGCAGTCCCACGCGCTGGACCTGATCCTCACCGGACGCCCGGTGGGCGCCGAGGAGGCGCTGCGGATGGGCCTCGCCAACCGCGTCAGCGCGCCCGGCCAGGCACTCGCCGAGGCCGTCGCGCTGGCCGGGCAGCTCGCCCGCTTCCCGCAGACCTGCCTGCGGCAGGACCGGCTGTCGGTGCTGGAGCAGCACGACCGGCCGCTCGCCGACGCGATCGCGGTGGAGTGGGAGCACGGGATGCGCTCGCTCGCCGCCGACACGGTCGCGGGGGCGTCCCGGTTCGCCGCCGGGCACGGCCGGCACGGGAGCCAGGCAGACCTGTAACCCCGGGCGGCGTTCATGCCGCCGTCCGCCGCGCCGATGGGTCGGGACACCGATCCCTGGAGCAACGATGCGGCCGCAGCGCCTTCCCGCGCTCGATGCGCTGCGCGGTATCGCGGCCCTCGTCGTGGTCGTGCACCACTGCCTGCGCGTCGACCCGGCGTTCGCGCGCGGGTTCGACCTCCCGGGCGAGCCGCTGCCGGGCGTCGCGCGGGTCGTGCTGCGCACGCCGCTGCACCTGCTCGTCGCCGGGCCGGAGGCGGTGTTCGTCTTCTTCGTGCTGTCCGGGTTCGTCCTGGGCCGGCCGTGGCTCGCCGGGTACGCGCCCGCGTTGCGGGACTACTACCCGCGGCGGCTGCTGCGGCTGCTGCCGCCCGTCTGGGGTGCGCTGCTGCTGGCCGCAGCGCTGTACCTGCTGGTCCCCGCCGCGACGGTCGGCGGCTCGGCCTGGGTCCGCGGGCTGCAGGGGCTGCCGCCCGCACGGGCGGTGCTCGTCGGCGACGTGCCGCTGCTCGGCGTCGTGACGACGCTCGACCCGCCGCTGTGGTCGCTGCACTACGAGATGCTGTTCCTCCTGCTGCTGCCGGGTCTCGGCGCCTGCCTGCCGGCGGTGCGGCGGCTGGCCGGGCCCCTGGCCGGCGGGTGCCTGCTCGTCATCTGGTTCGGCCGCACCGCGCAGCTGGGGACGCTCACCTACCTGCCGATGCTCGCGCTGGGGGTCGCGCTGGCCGCGCGGGAGACCCGGGTGCCGGCGCGCCCCGGCGGCGTGCGGGCGCTGCTGCTCGCCGCGGCCGGGCTGCTGCTGCTGTCCGCGGGCTGGGGCTGGTGGCCCGCCCCGGTGGGGACGATCTGGTGGGACGGGGCGAGCGTCGCCGCGCAGGCCGCCGGTGCCGGCTGCCTGGTGGTGGCTGCCTGCTCGCTGCGCGCCGACCGGCGGTGGCTGCAGTGGCTGGGGCGACGGTCGTACAGCCTCTACCTCGTGCACGTGCCGCTGCTGCTGGCGGCGCAGCGGCTGGCGCCGACGGGGAACGCGGCCGTGTCGCTGCTGACGGTGCTGCCGCTGTCGCTGCTGGTGGCGGCGGCGTTCCACCGGGCGGTCGAGGCGCCGACCGCCGCGCTGGCGCGCCGGTGGCGGCGGGCCGTCCCGGTCGCGGTGGCGGTGCCGGCGCCCCGCCGGCCGGAGCCGGAGGAAGTGGGGAGACGGCGCCCAGGTTGGGGGGCACCGGACGCCGTCTCGCGAGAAAGATAACCTAACGTCAGGTTTATTGGGATATGTCGGACCGCTGTCGCGCCGCTCCGCGCACCGCTGCGTCGACGGCCCACCCGGCCTCCACCGGCGCTGCCGCCTCGTGGGTCGAGAGCCGGATCCGCCGCCGTGAGGCTGCACCAGCCCCACCGGCAAGCTGACACCGCACCCCGCGCAAGGCCCGGCGGGTCCTCTTCTCAGCACCCCGATGGTGCACTGCGGGAGGCCCCCGACCCCTCCCGGAAGGACCTCCGCGTGTCCGCACCCACCCTGCGAACGACCGGCCCCCGCTTCGCCGGTCGTACCGCCCTCGTGACGGGCGCCGGCTCCGGCATCGGCCGGGCCACGGCGCTCCGCCTGGCCCGCGAGGGCGCCCGCGTCGTGGCGGCCGACGTCGTCGCGGCGCGGCTCGACGAGCTGGTTGCCGAGGCCGCCGAGCTGGAGATCGTGCCGGTCGCCGGGGACGTCACGGACGCGGCGGACGTGGCGCGGATCGTCGCCGCGGCCGACGGGCGCGTGGACGCCCTGGCCAACGTGGCAGGGATCATGGACGGCTTCCTGCCGCCGGCGGAGGTCGACGACGCGACCTGGGAGCGGGTGCT
>JAOPWU010000111.1 GCA_025965515.1 Mycobacterium sp. | reverse complement strand
AGGAACACGGCCGTCGAGCCGGTCGCGGCGACCAGGACGCACCGGGTGGTCAGCCCCAGCGCGCTCAGCAGGAGCATCCCGGACGCCCGGCGGGCGCGGGCCGCCCGCCACGCGAGTGCGACGAGGCTGCCGCAGCAGGCGACGGTCAGGCCGAGCACGAGGTGGTCCGTCCAGCCCCCGGTCATCACCGCGGCGGAGGGCAGCACGGCGCCCTGCAGCACCGAGGTCCCCGCATGGCGCCCCAGCTCCCGGACGGGCGGCAGGAGCACGAGGCTCTCGGCGGGGCGGACCATGCGGGCGGCAGCCTTCCGGACGGTGGGGGTGCCGGCTCGGCACCCTGCGTGGATCGTCGCCCGCGGGGGCGGCCTGAAGCGTTGCGGCCGACGGGCCGCGGGGCGCCCGTCCTGTCGCGCCGTCAGACCTGCAGCAGGGACACCAGCGCGTCGAGCGACGCCTGCCCGGCCGCCGGGGCGGCCTCCCCTCGGGCGCCGGCCGCCGCCCGGCCCGCCGGGCCCAGCGCCCAGGCCAGGTGCCGGTCGAGCAGCCGGTCGCCGCCACCGGCCAGCAGCGCCTCCGCCCCCACGAGGGCCGGCCAGTCCCACGCCCGGGCCTGCGCGGTGACCTTGCCGCCCCCGGCGACCGGGTCGACGGCGACGGCCGGCACGCCGGCCCGCAGCGCTAGCACCAGGCCGTGCAGCCGGGTGGTCACCACGGCGTCGAGGCGCCCGACCGTGGCGAGCACCTGCTCGGGCGTGGCCGGCAGCCGCCAGTCGCGGGGGTCCAGCCGGGTCTCCAGCTCCAGCCGGGCGCACCGCTGCCGCGCGAGCCAGGCCCCGAGGGCGGTGGTCACCGCCCCGTGCCGCCGCCGGTCGGTGTACTCGCCCTGCCCGGGTGTGAGGAACACGCCGACCAGCGGCAACGCTGCGGCCGGCGGGCGGGCGGCCAGGTCCCGCTGCGGCGGGGCGCCCGGTGCGTCGCGGGCCAGGACGTGGTGGAAGCCCCGCACCGCGGGGTCGTCCCGGTCGAGCACGGAGACCCCCACGGCGATGCGCTGCGCGTGGCCGAAGGCGGCGACCAGCTCCTCGACGGGCGCTCCGGTCAGCGGCCCGCACACGAAGACCAGGTGCGTGTAGGCGCGCGGGTCCACCGCGTCGAGCAGCGCCCCGGCCAGCAGCGGCTCCGTCGCGGGGTCGCCGTAGGCGAGGTGCATCGCCGGGCTCCACGCGGTGTCGTGGGCGATCCCGGCGGCCCGCAGCCGCTCGCACACCGCGGCGGCGGCGAGGACGTCGCCCGCCGTGGCCTCCCCGTGCAGGACGCTCGACCAGCCGGCCACGAGGACCCGGGGCTGCGCCCACGACGGCGTGCACGACACAGGGGTGATCCCGGGGAGTACGAGGTGATCAGACGGGGCAGGCGTGGCAAAGACCTACCCGGCGCCGCCTGCCGCACACCGCCGCGACCCCTCGCGGTGGGCGCAGGAGGAGCGGGGGCCGGGACGGGCGCGACGCGCCGGGCGAAGGGACGGGTGACGGGTGCGCATCCTCGGGATCAACGCGGTCTTCCACGACCCTTCGGCGGCTCTCGTGGTCGACGGCCGCATCGTGGCCGCGGCGGAGGAGGAGCGGTTCAGCCGCCGCAAGCACGGCAAGCGCCCGGTGCCCTATGCCGCCTGGGAGCTCCCCGAGCAGGCGATGCGCTGGTGCCTCGGGCACGCCGGGCTGCGGCCGCAGGACCTCGACGCCGTGGGCTACAGCTATGACCCGTCGCTGGTGCTGCCCCCCGGGCAGCTGGACCTCGGGGACCCCGACGATGTCATCCGCACCCGGTACGCGGAGCGCGCCCCCGAGGCGATCGCGACCGCGCTGCCGGGCCTGGACCCGGCGAGGGTCCGGTTCGTGCGGCACCACGTGGCGCACGCCGCGTCGGCCGCGCTGGCGTCGCCGTCCGCGCACCCCGAGGGCGGCAGCAGCGTCCTCGTCGTCGACGGCCGGGGCGAGCACGCCAGCCACCTCGCCGGGCGGTACACGCAGGGCTCGCTCGACACGCTCGCCGCGCAGGACCTGCCGCACTCGCTCGGGCTGCTCTACGAGTCGCTGACCAGCCACCTCGGCTTCCTGCACTCGTCCGACGAGTACAAGGTCATGGCGCTCGCGTCCTACGGGAAGCCGCGGTTCGCCGACGCCCTGGCCGAGTACATCCACGCGACCGGCGACGGCGGCTTCGTCACCCACGTACCCGACTGGTCGCAGTGGGCGCCCCGGCTCGACGACGGCGAGCAGTGGGATCCGCGCCGCGACACCGACCACGCCGACCTGGCCAGCTCCGTGCAGGAGGTGCTGGAGCGGACGCTGGTCGACCTGGCGTCCTGGCTGCACGGCCGGACCGGCGACCGGATCCTCACGATGGCCGGCGGCACGGCGCTGAACTGCGTCGCCAACAGCCGGATCTGGCGGGAGACCCCGTTCGAGGAGGTCTACGTGCAGCCGGCGGCGGGCGACGCCGGGACGGCGCTCGGCGCGGCGCTGCAGGTGTCCGCCGACGGCGGCGAGCTGCCGGCGCCGATGACGACCGCGGCGCTGGGTCGGGCGTGGTCCGACGATGAGCTGGCCGCCTGGCTGCGGCGGGCCGCGGTGCCGTTCACGACGCCCGACGACCTCGCCGGCGATGTTGCGGACATCCTGGCCCGCAACGGCGTCGTCGCCTGGTTCGACGGCCGGGCCGAGTTCGGGCCGCGGGCGCTCGGGCACCGGTCGCTGCTGGCGCACCCGGGCCACTGGGAGAACCTGGAGCGGCTCAACGACGTGAAGGGCCGGGAGCAGTTCCGCCCGGTCGCGCCCATGGTGCTGGCCGAGCGGGCGCCGGAGATCTTCACCGACGGCCCCTTCCCCAGCCCCTACATGTTGTTCGTGCACGCCGTGGCCCCGGCCTGGCGGGACCGCATCCCCGCGGTCACCCACGTCGACGGCACCGCCCGCATCCAGACCATCGACGACGTGGCCACGCCGCACATCGCGGCGCTGCTGCGGGCGTTCGAGCGGCGGACCGGCCTGCCGGTCGTGGTGAACACCAGCCTCAACACCGCGGGCCGGCCGATGGTCGACGACCCGCGGGACGCGCTCGAGCTGTTCGGGTCCGCTCCGGTGGACGCGCTGGTGCTGGGGCCGCACCTGGTTCGGCGGGCCGCCGTCTTCGCCGGTGGGGCGGGCGCGTGACGCGAGCGGGCGCAGCGGTCGTCGGCCCCGACGGGCCGGCCTACGCGGTGGTGATCCCCTCGATCGGGCGGCCGAGCCTCGGCCGGCTGCTCGACACCCTGGCGGCCCAGGACGGGCCGGCGCCGGAGTCGGTCGTCGTCGTCGACGACCGCCGGCTCGCCGTGGCCGCCTGCTCACCGGGCACCGCCGACGAGGACCCCTGCGAGGCGGCCTGCGCCGCGGCCCGCGCGGCCGGGCTGCCGGTGCTGCTGGTCCGGTCGGGCGGGCGCGGCCCGGCCGCCGCCCGCAACGCCGGCTGGCGCCGCACGGACACCCCCTGGGTGGCCTTCGTCGACGACGACGTGGAGCTGCCGCCCGGCTGGGCGCGGGCGCTGGCGGCGGACCTCAGGGACTGCGGCCCGGACGTCGGCGGCACGCAGGGCCGGCTGACCGTCCCGCTGCCGCCCGGCCGTCGCCCCACCGACTGGGAGCGCGGTACGGCGGGGCTGGAGACGGCCGCGTGGATCACCGCCGACATGGCCTACCGCCGCGCGGCGCTGCTCGCGGTCGCGGGCTTCGACGAGCGGTTCCCCCGCGCCTTCCGCGAGGATTCCGACCTCGCGCTGCGCGTCCTCGACGCGGGTTGGCGGCTCGTCCGCGGGCAGCGCCGGGCTGTGCACCCGGTCCGCCCGGCCGACGCCTGGGCCAGCGCCCGGCAGCAGGCCGGCAACGCCGACGACGTGCTGATGGCCGCGCTGCACGGCCCCGGGTGGCGCGAGCGGGCCGCGGCGGCGGTCGGGCGGCTCCCCTGGCACGCCGCCACGGTCGTG
>JAOPWU010000096.1 GCA_025965515.1 Mycobacterium sp. | reverse complement strand
GGAGCCGCGGGCGCGGCGGTGGGAGCCGCGGGCGCGGCGGTGGGCTGGGCCGCCGGGACCTGGGCTGCCGCTGCCGGGGCGGGGCGCCCGGTCGGCGCCGCAGCCACCGGCGCTCCCCCGGTCCGCTCCAGCCGCTCCAGCCGCACCAGCAGCGCGGAGGCGTCGCTCGCCGCCGCCGGCAGCAGGATGCGGGCGAGCACCAGCTCGAGCACCAGCCGCGGCGCCGTCGTCCCCCGCATCTCGGACAGCCCCTCGTGCAGGATGTCCGCGGCCCGGGACAGCGACGCGGGGCCCATCTGCTGCGCCTGCGCGTGCATCCGCTCCAGTTGGTCGGCCGGCAGCGCGATGATGTCGCGGTCGAGCGCGTCGGGGACCGCCGCCAGGACGATCAGGTCGCGCAGCCGCTCCAACAGGTCCTGCGCGAAGCGACGCGGGTCGTGCCCGGCGTTGACGACCTCGTCGACCAGCGCGAAGGCGCTCGCCCCGTCGGCGGCGGCCAGGCAGTCGACGACCCGGTCCAGCAGGACGGCGTCGGTCAGCCCGAGCAGCGCGGCCGCGTCGCGGTACGTGAGCCCCTCGTCGCCCGCCCCGGAGAGCAGCTGGTCCAGCACCGACAGGCTGTCGCGGACGGAACCGCCGCCGGCCCGGACGACGAGCGGCAGCACCGTCGGCTCGACCTTGGCGTCCTCAGCGCGGCAGATCCGGGCGAGGTGGTCCGTGAGCTCGCGGGGCGGCACGAGCCGGAAGTGGTAGTGGAAGGTGCGCGAGCGGATGGTCTGGATGACCCGCTCCGGCTCCGTCGTCGCGAAGACGAACGTCACGAAGGGCGGCGGCTCCTCCACGACCTTCAGCAGCGCGTTGAACGCCGCCGCCGTGACCATGTGCGCCTCGTCGATGATGTAGACCTTGCGCCGGGCACTGACGGGGGAGAAGGCCACCCGCTCCCGCAGGTCGCGGGCGTCGTCGACGCCGTTGTGACTGGCGGCGTCCATCTCGATGACGTCGAGCGAGGCCCCGGAGCGGATGGCGACGCACTGGTCGCACTCGCCGCAGGGCTCCGGCGTCGGGCCGTGCACGCAGTTCAGCGACGCGGCGAGGATGCGGGCGGAGGAGGTCTTGCCGCAGCCGCGCGGCCCGCTGAAGAGGTAGGCGTGGTGCAGGCGCTGGTTGCGCAGGGCGGCGGAGAGCGCCTCCGTCACGTGCCCCTGGCCGACCACCTCGGAGAACGTCCGCGGGCGGTAGCGGTTGTAGAGCGCTCCTGCCACCTGCTGACCTCCTGGGGCACCGGCTCGCCGGATGTGTGCCGGGAACGGAAGGGACCCCCCGCACACCCGCCAGAGCCCGCTTACCCTTGCTGCCTTCCGGCCCTGGGGGAGTTCACAGGATGGACGCCGCACGAGGGGTCTGCCGACCAGTCTAGCGGGGTCCCGGCCGGGGTCCACCACGCCGGGTGTGGACAGGTGGATACGCGATCTCGGTCCGGGGGAATGAGATGCTCGACGGGGCAGTTGCTTGCCGCGAGATAATGATTTCTCGCCGAGCATCAGGAGGCGCCGTGACGGCGGTAGCAGCAGACGGGGCGGACCCGCGGACGGTCGAACGGCGGAGGGTCGAGCAGCAGCACGACCCCCGCTACAAGTGGATCGCCCTGTCGAACACCACGCTCGGCGTCCTCATGGCCACGATCAACAGCTCCATCCTGCTGATCGCCCTGCCCGACATCTTCAAGGGGATCGGGCTCAACCCGCTCGCGCCCGGCAACACCGGCTACCTGCTCTGGCTGATCATGGGCTTCCTCGTGGTCACCGCCGTGCTGGTGGTGAGCTTCGGCCGCATCGGCGACATGTTCGGCCGCGTCCGGATGTACAACCTCGGCTTCGCGGTCTTCACCGTGTTCTCGATCCTGCTGAGCGTCACGTGGCTGCACGGCACCGCGGGTGCGCTGTGGCTGATCATCATGCGGATCCTGCAGGGCGTCGGCGGCGCGTTCCTGTTCGCCAACTCGAGCGCGATCCTCACCGACGCGTTCCCCGAGCACCAGCGCGGCCTCGCGCTCGGCATCAACTCCGTCGCCGCGATCTCGGGCTCGTTCATCGGCCTGCTGGTCGGCGGCGTGGTCGCGCCGATCGAGTGGCACCTCGTGTTCCTGGTCAGCGTGCCGTTCGGCCTGTTCGGGACCGTCTGGGCCTACCTGAAGCTGCGGGACACCGGGCAACGGCAACCGGCGCGGCTCGACTGGGGCGGCAACATCACGTTCGCGGTCGGCCTGGTCGCCGTGCTGGTCGGCATCACCTACGGCATCCAGCCGCACGGCGGCCACACCATGGGCTGGACCAGCCCGTTCGTGCTGAGCTGCCTGATCGGCGGCGTGCTCGTGCTGGCGGCCTTCGCCGTGATCGAGAACCGGGTCGAGAACCCGATGTTCCGGCTGGAGCTCTTCCGCATCCGCGCCTTCACGGCCGGCAACGCCGCCAGCCTGCTGTCGTCGCTCGGCCGCGGCGGCCTGCAGTTCATCCTGATCATCTGGCTGCAGGGCATCTGGCTGCCGCTGCACGGCTACAGCTTCGAGCGCACCCCGCTCTGGGCCGGCATCTACATGATCCCGCTGACCATCGGCTTCCTGGCGGCCGCGCCGGTCAGCGGCCTACTCAGCGACCGGTACGGCGCCCGGCCGTTCGCGACGGGCGGCATGCTGCTGGCCGCGCTGAGCTTCGCGCTGCTGCTGGTGATGCCGGTGGACTTCAACTACTGGCCGTTCGCGCTGGTCCTGCTCCTCAACGGCCTCGGCATGGGCCTGTTCGCCAGCCCCAACCGGGCCGGGATCATGAACAGCCTGCCGCCGAGCCAGCGCGGCGTCGGCGCGGGCATGACGGCGACCTTCCAGAACAGCGCGACCGTGCTGTCGATCGGCATCTTCTTCACGCTGATGATCCTCGGGCTGGCGAGCTCGCTGCCCTCCCACCTGTACGCCGGGCTGACGGCCCAGGGGGTGCCCTCGGCACAGGCGCACGCGGTCGCGGCGCTGCCGCCGGTCGGGACGCTGTTCGCGAGCCTGCTGGGCTACAACCCGATCGCGCAGCTCCTCGGGCCCACCGCGAGCTCGCTGCCGCCCGACAAGCTGCAGTACGTGACCAGCCACAGCTTCTTCCCGAACCTGATCAGCCAGCCGTTCCAGAGCGGCCTGCGGGTGGCGTTCATCTTCGCGATCGTGGCGTGCCTGGTGGCGGCGGTGGCCTCGTGGCTGCGCGGCGGGAAGTACCACTACGTCGTGGGAGCGGAGCTCGGCCGCCGGGCCGCCGGCGCCGAGGCGGGCCGGCCGCTCGCGGAGGGCCTCTCGGGCGAGGACGTCGCCCCGGCGCTGGGGGGCGAGAGAAGCCGCTGAGGTCGCTCGCACGGCCCCGGCGGCTCGGCTGCCGGGGCCGCCGGCTGTCTGGGCCGGCTTCACGACCCGCACGTAGCCCGCCGGCCGCCGGTCCCGCGCCGGGCTACACCAGCGTCGCCAGGGCGACCCCCACGTCGCCCGCGCGCCTGCCAAGACACGCGAAAGGGCCCGGGGCCGCGGCCCCGGGCCCGCCTCCCGCGCGTCAGGCGGCAGGGTTCTCCTCCCCCTGCGTGATGGCCTCCTGGCGGGTCGCCGCCACGGCCCTCACCGGCACCCGCGCCGGGCCGGTCCCCGCGTAGGCACCCGTGACCCGGACGGTGAGGACGCCGGCGTCGTACTCCGCGCCGACGGCGTCCGGCTCGACCAGCCGCGGCAACGCGAAGCTGCGCTGGAAGGTGCCGTACCGCCACTCGCGCAGCAGGTGCCCGCCGGAGTCCTCGGCCCGCTCGTCACGGCGCTGGCCCGAGATGACGAGGTACTCACCGTCGAGCTCCACGGCCAGGTCGCGCTCGGCGTCCAGGCCGGCCACGTCCAGCCGCACCAGCATGTCGTCGCCCTCCCGCCTGACTTCGGCGGGCGGAGTGAGGGCGGTGGTGCGCTGCAGCGTCGGCGCGAAGGCCGAACGCATGATCGCGTCGAACTCGGCGAAGGGGTCCCGGCGACCCGGAAGAAGAAGTGCGCTCATCGCAGCTCTCCTCTGCACGTCGGTGTGGTTCTCCTGCCGGAGTTGAGCGCCGAGCGCTCAACCCGGGCACTGCGGTTGCTACCACCGCCGCAGCGTCCTAAACCTGCCCGGCAAGCGGTCCCGCCAGCCACCGCGGCACGTCCCCGCGGCGCCGCAGCCGCACCACCACCAGCTCCGGCCGCTCGCCCAGCGCGGCCAGCACCCGGGGCGCCACCAGCGGCTCCGTCGCCCACGCCCAGCGGATCACGTGTTCCGCATCGGTCAGCACCCGCCACAGCGGCGGCTCGACGTTGCCGTGCCAGAGCCGCTCCCGCCGCACGCGCCGCCGCACCGTCCGGCGGACCGCCCCCGCCAGCACCACCGGCCGGGGCAGGTCCAGCCAGACCAGCGTGTCGGCCCGCGCGGCGAGCAGCGGCCGCGCGCTCTCGTACTGCCATTCCGTCACCCAGGCCGGCCCCGAGCTGAAGCGCTGCACCTCCGCGAGGAACGACGGACGCGGCGTCCACCCCGGCCCATGGAACAGCCCGTCCAGTTCGACGTGCGGCAGGTCGAGGACCCCGGCGATCCGCCGGGCCAGCGTCTTCTTCCCGGCCCCGGAGCCACCCGCCACGAGCACCCGCCGGGGCCCGTGGGGGAGCGCGTCGCGGGCGGTCAGCAGGGGCACGCGGGAACCGTAGCGACGAGCCGTTAGACTCCGCGGCGGAGGATTCGCCTAGTTGGCCTAGGGCGCACGCTTGGAAAGCGTGTTGGGGGCAACCCCTCACGAGTTCGAATCTCGTATCCTCCGCGCGACTGTCGAGGGGAGGCCGTCATCGGCCTTCCCTCGACGGCTTTCCGCGCCCCGCGACCCGGCGCCCCACTGACCCTCTGGCCGCCCCGGCCCGGACCCCTGCTCGTCGGCTCCGTCGCCTGCGTGGCGACCACGGCGCTGCTCGGCCCCAGTGCCGCCGTCGTGCCACTCGGCCGCAGCGGCACCGCGGACCCCTGGCTCGTGACCGCGCTCTGCCTCGCCGCGGTCGTGCTCGGCGCGGCGGGCCTCCTCGCGGGCCTCGCGCGCCTGCGTCGCGGGCTGCCCGTGCCGTCGGCCGGCCGGCTCTTCGCGGGCGGCCTGCTCGCCACTGCGCTGCTCGCGGGGCTGGCGCCCGTCGGCAGCGCGGACGTACTGTCCTACGCCGCCTACGGCCGGGCCGTCGCCACCGGCGCCGACGCCTACACAGCGTCGCCCGCGCGGGTGCTGCCCGAGGTGGAGGCCCCCTGGCGGCAGACCCCCAGCGACTACGGCCCGCTGGCGACGGCCGAGCAGGGGTTCGCCGACGTGGTCGCCCGCGCCGTCGGCGGTGGCGGCGCCCGGGCGGGCGCGCGGGGCACCGTCGCGGCCCTCGCCGTCCTCGGCGGACTCGCCTTCGCCGCCGTCGCCGCGGGGCTCGACCGGCTGACACGGCACGACGCTGCGGCCCGGACGCGGGCGCACCTGCTCTGGACCGCCAACCCGCTGCTGCTCCTGCAGCTCGTGGCCGGCGTGCACCTCGACGTGTTGGTGGCCGGCGCCTCGCTCGCCGCGGTCGTGCTGGCGGGTCGCCGCCCCGCGTCGGCGGGTCTGGCCCTGGGCGCGGCCGTCACCCTCAAGGTGACCGGCGGCCTCGCGGCGATCGGGCTGGGCGTGCAGCGGCTGCTGCGGCCGCACCCCGCCCGCGAGCTGGCGCGGTTGGCGGTCCCCGCGCTGGCCCTGGCCGGGGTGGCCTACGCCCTGGCGGGCCCGCACGTGCTGGACCAGATCCACGAGGCCAGCCGGTTCACCAGCGCCGGCTCGCCGTGGCGGGCGGTCCGCTCGGCGCTCTCCGCCGTGGCGGGCGCGGGCACCGCACGGGCCGTGGTGGGGGCCGCCGCGCTGCTGGTCACCGCGGCGCTGGCGGTGCGGCTGGCCCGCACGCTGCCGGGACCCTCGTCCCCGCTCGGCGACGGGGCGCGTGCCGCGCTGGCCGTCACGCTCGCGTGGCTGTTCGCAGCCGGCTATCAGTTGGCCTGGTACGACGCGCTGGGGTTCGTGCTGCTGCCGCTGCTCGCCGCGTCGGCCTACGACCGGCTGCTCGTCGTGCACTGCGCGGTGCTGTCGGCCGCCTACCTGCCGGGCCGGGTGGTGCCGCTGCCCGGGGCACTGCAGACGTCGCTGGACGTGCTGCGGGCGGGGATCTGCCCGGCCGTCGTGCTGGGCGTCCTGGTCCTGGCGGCGGTCGCGACGGGGCGTCCGGTGGCGAGCGCTCCCGAGACGATCGTCACGCCGTGAGCGCGCCGTCATTGTCAGTACACGTTGGTGACCGCAAACTACGTCCGTGCCCGTCACTCTGCGTTCGCATGCCCGGAACATTCCGGTCCCTGTTGTTGCTACCGACCGGGCGCGGCGCGTCCTGGTGGTCTCGGCCAGCCTCGGCGCGGGCCACGACGGTGCCGCGAACGAGCTGGCCCGCCGGCTGCGCGAGACGGGGCACGAGGTCGAGGTCGTCGACTACCTGCAGGCGCTGCACGGGTTCGCGCGGCTGCTGGTCAAGGACGGCTACGAGGCGCAGATCAAGCTGATCCCGAGCTCGTACGAGTGGATGTACCGCACGCTGGAGACGCAGCGCTGGGCGCTGGCCATCGGCCGCTTCATCATCCGGAAGGCGAAGCGCGATGTCCGCCGCTGGCTGGAGCCGGGCTGGGACGCCGTGGTGTCCACCTACCCGCTCGCCAGCCAGACCCTGGGCCTGCTGAAACGCAACGGCGAACTGACGGTCCCGCTCGTCACGTTCCTCACCGACCCGTCGGTCCACGCGTACTGGACCAGCGCCGACGTGGACCTCAACCTCGCCGTCTTCCCGCAGACCGCCGGCGACGCCATGCACCTCTGCCCGTCCGTGCCCGCCGTGGCGGTCGGGCCGCTGGTGCACCCGCGGCACCGCGACCGCCTCACGGCCGAGGAGCGCCGCGAGCTGCGCCGCGAGATCGGCGTGCCGGAGGACGCCCGCGTCGGGCTCATCGTCGCGGGGTCCTGGGGCGTCGGCGACGTGAAGGCGGCGGTGCGGGCCGTGCTGGCCGAAGCGGTGTGCACGCCCGTCGTCGCCTGCGGCCGCAACGAGTCGCTGCGCGCCCAGCTGGCCGCGATCCCGGGCGTCGTCGCGCTCGGCTGGCGCACGGACATGCACCGGGTCATGGCGATCTCGGACGTGCTGCTGCAGAACGCCGGCGGGCTCACCTGCCTCGAGGCGATGGTCAGCGGGCTGCCGGTCGTGAGCCACGCCTGCATCCCCGGGCACGGCTTCTCGAACGCCGAGGCGCTGGAGGACGCGGGGCTGGCGCCGTGGACCCGCGACGACGCCCACCTGGCCGGCACCGTGGACCGGTCGCTGCACGCGGTGGAGGGCTGGCTGGCCCGCCGCCGCGCCGAGGAGCTCACCGGCGGCGACCCGTCGGTGCTGGTCGCCGCGATCGCCGCAACCGGCAGCGTCCCGGCGGCGCTGCAGGCCGTACCCGCCGCGTGGGCGCCGCCCGCCCGCCGCGAGGACCCCACCGCGCAGCGACGCGCGGAGCACCGGCTGCGCGTCGGCGTCCGCCCGCCCCGCCCGGCCA